>JAUNRZ010000029.1:11391-19945 GCA_030539455.1 Paracoccus sp. (in: a-proteobacteria)
ATCTGGCTGATCATCGCCGCGCTTGGCCTCGGCACATTCCTGCTGCGCTACAGTTTTCTGGGCGTGATCGGCAACCGCCCCATGCCCGACTGGGTGCTGCGCCTGCTGCGCTACACGCCGGTCGCTGTCCTGCCTGCGCTTGTCGCGCCATTGGTGATGTGGCCCGAAGCGACCGGAGGCGCGCCCGACCCCGCGCGGCTGGCGGCCGCCTTCGCGGCCATCGCCATCGGCTGGGCCACCAAAAGCGTTCTGGCCGCGATCCTTGCAGGCGCGGGGACGCTGGCGATCGGACTGGGCTTTTTCTAGCGCAAAGCCGCTATTGCCGACGCTGGAACGGGCGGAGCGAGCCGTCCGCATCGCGCATCAGCACGTCATGGGCGATCGACGGGTCGCCATCGCGATAAGAACGGCTTTGAACGCCCGGATATGCAAGGAAATAATCGCGCAGCGTCAGCGGGCGGAACTGGACCGGCACGTTCTCGAACCCCGGCACCTGCCGCAGCACCTGCGCGGTGCCCATTGCGCAAAAGCTCATGCTGACCGAGGGATGCGCCTCGGCGGCGCGGATCGCCGCATCGGCCACCTCGCGCGAGACATGGACCGTCTCGGCCGAGACCCAGTAATGCTCACCGGGAATGTTGCGGGCGTGATAGGCGAGGTAGAAATTCAGGATGTTCGGCGTGATCCCGTAGCTGGTATCGCGGCGCGCCGGGGCGGCGGGATGCTCCCAGCTGCCGGCCGGGTCGAACAGCACGCGCTGCGAGCCGTTGATCAGCAGCGCGGAATGCGCGCCCTCGCCGCGCGGGATACCGATCACGGTCATCAGCGTGATCGAATAGGGCTCGTTCGAGACATAGCGGGCATTGCGGACCGCCTCGTCGCTCGCCCAGTCGCGGTTGGGGGTCGAACAGGCCGCCAGCACCAGAAGGAGCGGCAGCAGCAGCAAGCGCAGCAGATAATGCATCGGAGACCTCATCCCAAAGGCGCCGATGCGCCTGCCCAGATCACGCGTTGGCAAGCGCGAGGAAAATAACCACCGCCAGCGAAGAGACCGCGCCCCAGATCAGCAAGCGGATGAAGCCGTCAAAGGTCCGCTCATGCTCCGTGACATCCATGGTGCCATGCTTGTGGTCGGTGATTTCGTGGTGCTGGGCCATGTTTTCCCTCGGGGTCGCTGTTTCAGCGCCTTGCTAGCCTATTTCGCGCGCGCTGTCACCCGCCAGAATGATCGCCGGCGCGCCACAGATCGGCGCCGTCCGGGGTCTGGCCGACGATGCGGATACGCCCCGCCTGCGCGAGATGGTTGAAATGCGCCACCGCCTCGACCAGCGCGAGCCCGAAGTTGTCCGCGGAGATCTGCCGGCGGAACAGCAGCGTGAAGCTGTCTGCGGGGGTCATCGGCGTCTCGACAAGCGCCGCCTCGAGCCGGGAAAGCGCGCTGACATGGTTGTCCGCAAGCTGCCGCAGCCGGGCCGGAAGACCGCGAAAGGGAAGCTTGTGGCCCGGCAGGACAAGCTGGCCCGCGCGCGCATGGGGCGCGAGCCGCGCGCAGGCGGCGAGCCAGTCGGCGACCGGATCGGCCTCTGGCTCGGTCGGGTAAACGCCGAGATTGGGCGAGATGCCGGGCAAAAGCTGATCGCCCCCGATCACCAGATCGTCATCGCGCGACCACAGCGTGATATGCTCGGGCGCGTGGCCATCGCCCATCCGCACCGCCCAATCGCGCCCGCCAAAGCGGACCGTCTGCCCCTCGGTCAGCCGCGTATAGCCGAGCGGCAGCGCGTGGACGCTGTCGGCGAAGTTGAACGGCCGCTCGGCCGCGCGGCGGGCCAGCATCTCGGGCGGCATTCCGGCGCGGCGCATGAAGGCGATGCTTTCGCGCGGGGGGCGCTCCTGCTCGTCCAGAACCAGCATCCGCGCCATCAGCCATGCGGTCCGGCTGGTCCAAAGCTGCGCGCCCTGCTCCTGAAACCAGCCGGCAAGGCCGATATGGTCGGGGTGGTGATGGGTCGCGATGATGCGCGCGACCGGGCGCCCGGCCAGAGGGCCGTCAGTCAGCAGCCGCGTCCAGATCGCGCGGGTGCGCCTTGTGTCCATGCCGGTGTCGATCAGCGTCCAGCCATCGCCGCCGGCGAAAGCGTAGCAATTGACGTGGTCAAGCTGCATGGGCAGCGGCAGGCGGAGCCACAGCGCGCCCTCCGCGATCTCGGTCGCCTCGCCCTCGGCGGGCGGCTCGGGCCAGGGCGTGGTGATCCCGGCGCCGTCATCAGGCTCGGGCGTCCAGGCATCGCTGGCGGCCAGATCATCCGCGCGCATCGGGGGCGCGTCCTCAGCCAAGGCCAAGCGCCGCGTCAGGCAGATCGCGCAGATCGGCGAAGCCAAGCTCGAGCTCGGCAAGGTCGGCGTCAACCTGCGGCAGGATGCGGTCCACATAAATCCGGCACAGCGTCCGGCGCGCATCGTCACCGGCGGAAGCCGCGCGCAGGTGGTAATACCCGCCCAGCACGCGGGCGAATGCGCGCAGATAGGGGACCGCGCCCGCGAAACGGTCCTCGGTGTCCCGCTCGGTCAGCCGCTGCGTCGCGTCGGCGAGCGTTTCGGCGGCGTTCCAGATCCGCTCGGCATGATCTGGCACGCTGCCGCCGATCTTGCGGGCCTCGTCCATCACCTCGTCAAGCAGCGCCTGCGCCGCCGCGCCCCCATCCATCATCTTGCGCCCGACCAGATCCATCGCCTGAATCCCGTTCGTGCCCTCGTAAATCCGGGTGATCCGCACGTCGCGCAAGAACTGCGCGGCGCCGGTTTCCTCGATATAGCCCATTCCGCCATGCACCTGCACGCCGATATCGGCAACGCGCGAGCCGACATCGGTGCCGTAAGCCTTCGCGATCGGCGTCAGCAGGGCGGCGCGGGCGGCGTGGTCGGCATCGCCCGTCGCGCGGGCCATGTCGATCGACGCCGCGCAGGCGAGCCCGATGGCGCGGGCGGCGAAGATCTCGGCCCGCGCGGTCGCGAGCATCCGCCGCACATCGGGGTGACGGATGATCGGGCCGAACTGCACCCGCTCGGCCGCGTAGGCGGCGGCGGCCTGAAGCGCGGCCTCGGCGACGCCTACGCCCTGCATTCCGACGCCGAGCCG
Source organism: Paracoccus sp. (in: a-proteobacteria) (assembly GCA_030539455.1). Taxonomy (GTDB): domain Bacteria; phylum Pseudomonadota; class Alphaproteobacteria; order Rhodobacterales; family Rhodobacteraceae; genus Paracoccus. Next base: position 14,531 of record JAUNRZ010000029.1, read on the forward strand.
GGCGTTGTTCATCATCGTGAACATCGCGGTCATGCCGCCATGCGGCTCGCCGATCAGCCAGCCTTGCGCGCCCTCATAGCTCATCACGCAGGTCGGGCTGGCGTGAATCCCCATCTTGTGTTCCAGCGACACGACCCGCACGTTGTTCGCAGCGCCGGGATTGCCGTCCGCGTCGGGCAGCAGCTTCGGGACCATGAAGAGGCTGATCCCCTTGGTCCCTTTCGGCCCGTCCGGCAGCCGCGCGAGCACCGCGTGGCAGATATTTGGCGTCAGATCGCTATCGCCCCAGGTGATGAAGATCTTCTGCCCGGTGATCGCGTAAGAGCCATCGCCGTTCGGCTCGGCCCGCGTCGTCAGAGCGCCGACATCCGAGCCCGCCTGCGGCTCGGTCAGTTGCATCGTGCCGGACCACTCGCCGCTGATAAGCTTCGGAAGATACAGCGATTTCAGCTCGTCCGAGGCGAAATGTTCCAGCGCCTCGATCTGGCCTTGGGTCAGCAGCGGGTTGAGTTGCAGCGCAAGGCACGCGCCCGCGATCATCTCGTTGACCGCCATGTTGAGCACCTGCGGCAGCCCCGCGCCGCCATGTTCGGGGCTGGCGGCGAGGCCCACCCAGCCGCCATCGGCAATCGCGCGGTAGCCCTTGTCAAAGCCGGGCGAGGCGCGCACGACCCCGTTTTCCAGCCGGGCGGGGTTCTCGTCGCCCACCCGGTTGAGCGGCGCGATGATCTCGGTCGTCATCCGCCCGGCCTCGGTCAGAATCGCATCGACCAGCTCGGGCGCGGCTTCGGCAAAACGCTCGGTCGCGGCGACACGGTCCATCGGCACCACATGGTTCAGCGTAAAGCGGATTTCCTCGACCGGGGCGCGATAGCTCATCGTCTCTCCTTGGCGGGCGGCGCTTGGCAACGGGGCGCCGCGCGGTTATGTCACCTTCTTCAAGCGCCATGTTAACCGCCGCCCCGCAGGCGGCAAGATGTTCCGTCCGCAACGCTGCGTCAGCCGAAATGAGCCAGACCCTGATCCTACAGCCCGAGGCCGAGCCGATCTGCTATGCCGCGATGCTTCTCTCGCAGGGCAGGCTGGTCGGGATGCCGACCGAAACGGTCTACGGGCTGGCCGCGGATGCGCGCTCGGGCGCGGCCGTCGCGGCGATCTATGAGGCCAAAGAGCGGCCCGCCTTCAACCCGCTGATTATCCACGCGCCGGATGCCGATGCGGCGGCGGCGATCGGGGTTTTCACGGACGAGGCACGCGCGCTTGCCGATGCGTTCTGGCCCGGCCCGCTGACCCTTGTGGTGGAGCTGCGCGACGGGGCGGGGATCGCCTCGCTGGCGACCGCCGGGCTTTCGACGGTGGCCCTGCGGGTGCCGGCGCATCCTGTGGCGCGCGAATTGCTGCGGGTGTTCGGCGGGCCTTTGGCCGCGCCCTCGGCGAACCCCTCGGGGCGGATCAGCCCGACGACAGCGCGCCACGTTCTGGACGGGCTGGGCGAGCGTGTCGCGGCGGTGCTGGATGCGGGGCCCTGCGCGGTCGGTGTCGAATCGACGATCATCGGCCTCGCCGGCGGCGCGCCCACCCTGCTTCGGCCGGGCGGGCTGCCGGCCGAGGAGATCGAGGCGGTGCTGGGGCGCAAGCTGGCCGCAGCGCCGGCACATCACAAAACCCCAAGCGCGCCGGGCCAGCTTCTCAGCCACTACGCGCCGCGCGCGCGCCTGAGGATGAACGCCGAGGCGCCGCTTCCGGGCGAGTATATGATCGGCTTTGGCGAGACCCCGGGCGATGACACGCTCAGCGCGAGCGGCGATCTGACCGAGGCTGCCGCGCGGCTGTTTGACGCGCTCCACCGCGCGGATCGGGATGGGCGGGATATTGCGGTGGCGCCGGTCCCCGAGACGAGGCTCGGCCGCGCGATCAATGACCGGCTGCGGCGTGCGGCCGCGCCGCGAGGATAAGAGCGCCTCCGGCGGGAGTATTTGGGCGCAGAAGAAATCAGGCGATGCGCGTGATGCGGCGGTCGCGCAGGGTCAGCGCGGCGACAAATTCGGCCTCGGCCTTGAAGTCGTGCGGGACCTGCGCCGCGCTGCGGCGGCCCGAGAGCGATTGCGACGCGAAGAAGTCGAAGCCGTAGAGAGAGAGGCGCGCCAGCTTTGACCGCGCGAGCAGTTCGATCAGCATCGCGCCGGTTGTCGGCGGCGCGGCGAGCCGCGCTTTCAGCGCCTCGTAATCGGGCAAGGGGTGCAGATAGAAGCCGGGGCTCGTCGCCGTCGCAAAGTCCAGCCGTTTGCGCTTGGGCGAGAACCATGCGAGGCGCGAGGGGTTCAGGCGGGCGCGGTCGGCATCCGGCAGGCTGGTCGCGAGGGCGAGGATATCGGTGCGGGCGCCGTGGCTTTGCGCGCTTGGGATCGGTGCGCGGTTGATCCGGATGACGATGTCATGATTGTCGATGGCATCGCCGTGCGCTGTTTGCGCCAAGGCGCGCGCATTGCCGACAAGTGCGACGGATTTGCCGGCGAACTGCGCCAGAAAGTGCGCTTGCGGAACGGAGAGGGTTTGCAGCGCCGCCTCGTCCCGCAGTGTCCGGGCCAGCAAAAAGCGCAGCCGGTTCATGCGAGCAGCTTGCGGTAGATCGCGACGATCGCGGCGGCCTCGTCCTCGATCTTGTGGCGCGCGCTGACATGGGCGCGCGCCGCCTCGCCCGCACGCGCGCGCGCCGCGTCATCATCCAGCCAATGCGCAAGCGCGGCGCTCAAGCCGTCCGCATCGCCTGGCGCAATCAGCGAGCCGGTCTCGCCCTCGCGGATCAGCGTTTCATAGGCGCCGACGCGGGCGGCGACGACCGGCACGCCGCACGCCATCGCCTCGAGCGGGGTCAGCCCGAACCCCTCCCACCGCGCGGGGGCGGCAAAGAGATCGAGCGCCTGATAATGCGCCACCACCTGATCCCACGGCAATTCGCCCAGAAACCGGATGCGATCCGCCAGCCCGGCCGCGTCGATCCGCTGGATCAGATCATCGGCGAAAGCGCGGTTGTCGGGCGTGATCCGGCCGGTGAACACAAGCTGCGCGCGCGGGCGCGAGGGAAAGAGGCGCAGCGCGGCCTCGACGAGCAGATCGACGCCCTTTTGCGCCCTGATGCGGCCGAAACAGCCGATCAGCAGCGCGTTTTCGTCAAGCCCAAGCGCACGCCGCAGCGCCGCCCGGTCGGCGGGCGGGTGGAACACCTCGGTATCGACTCCGTGGAGGATCACCGTGGCATCCCGCTCCAGATAGCTGGCCGCCTGGGGCGAGGTCGCAATCAGCGCGTCCTGCTGGCGGATCAGCCAGCGGGTGAAGCCGGTATGGCGCCGCTGCGCCGCCGAGGTGAACAGCAGCCGATAGCGCCGCCGCAGCACATGGCGCAGGATCAGCCCGAGCGCCATTTCCGTATTGCGCCGCGCGTGCCAGACCCGCCAGCGATCGCGCGGCAGAAACGCGGCGCGGGCGAGCGGGATATGCGGCAGCTCGAGCGGCAGGCCCGGCCCGGTCGCGCGAATGTCGATCATGCGCGCCTGCACCGGGATCAGCCGCACCACCGTCGCCGTCACCCCCGACAGACGCCGTTTGAGGTTCGGCGCAACAACCTCAACGCCGCTCATCCGGTCCCTCGGGCGAAAAGACGTAGATCGCAAGCGTGATCGCAAGCGGTATCGCGAAGAACCAGTAGAGCACCGAGAACGCGAACTCCGGCCCGCCGGGCGCTGCCCATGCGTAAATCGGGCGCGAGGCGAATTGCATCACCCCGACCCCGCCAATCGACAGCATGTTGAAGAAGGTGACCCCCCGCGCGACAAGCTGCGGCGAGAGGAACATCCGCCCATGCGCCATCAGCAGCGCGAAGGCCATCGCCGAAAGGCCGACCACCGACAAAAGCACGATGGCGAGCCAAAGCGAGGTGCGCGGCGCCAGCGCCAAGACCGCAAGCGCCAGCACCGTCGCGCCCATCGTCACGATGATCGCGCGGCGGGTCGAGCCGAAGAGCCGCACCGCCGGCGCGACAAGGAAATTGCCCGCGATCATCGCAAGCCCCATGACCAGCGTCGCCTGCCCGACCGTGCCAGCCGAGGCGATATACACATCCTCGAGATAGGGCGCGGCCCAAAGCCCGCGGATCGCCGCCGCCGCCGCGTAGTTCACCGTAAACAGCGGCAGGATCAACCACAGCGCCGGGATCGCCAGCAGATCGCGGAGCGAGCCCTTGGGCACATCGCTCCCCAGCGGCGGGGGGTCGGGGACCAGAAACCGCACGATCAGCGCGACGACCAGCGTCAGCCCGGCCGCCAGCCACAGCGTCGCGCGCCAGCCGATCACGCCGACCAGCCCGACCAGCGGCGCCGCGCCAAGGATATTGCCGAGCGAGCCGATCCCCACGATCGCCCCCGCAAGCGCGCCGAACGCAGCGGGCGGAAACTCTCGCGCGAAGATGTAATAGGACGCCATCAGGACCGGCGCGCAGCCGACGCCCAGCAGCGCCATCGACAGATGGATATGCCAAAGCTCGCTGGCCAAGGCGAACACCGCCGCGCCGCCCGCGCCGCCGATGGTCAGCAGAACCGCGACCGTGCGCGCCGGGCCGAACCGCTCCAAAGACCAGCCGACCGGCAATTGCGCTGCCGCGAAGGCGACGAACCACAGCCCCGAGGACACCGCGAGCCCCTCGGGGCTTGCGCCGATCTCGGCTTGCAGCGGCGAGGCGAGCACCGCCAGAAACGCGCGATAGAACTGGCTGAGCGTGTAGCCGGCAATCAGCGCCATGATGCCAAGCGAAAAGAACCGCATCAGATCGCCTCGAACCCGCCCGACTCCGCGTTATATTGCATGAGCAGCCCCTGCGAGATGTCGTTCACGATGCCGTGCAAGGTCAGCAGATCGCCCTCGACCGCCTCCTTGACGAAGGGGAAGGTCATCAGGTTCTCCATCGAGGTGATGACCGCCTCGCGCTCGAGCGCGGCGACCTGTTCCTCGGCCGGCAGATGCTTCACACGCTCGTAGCCGGGGCGGAGGATGTCCATCCAGCGGCCAACGAAGCTGGACTTGTCCTCAAGCTGCGGCGCGGCGCCCGAACACATCGCATGACAGCCCGCGACGCCCCCGCAAGAGGTGTGGCCGATCACGATGATATGGGCGACATGAAGCGAGGTGACCGCGTATTCGATCGCCGCCGAGGTGCCGTGCTGAAGCCCGTCGGGTTTGAAGGGCGGGACCAGATTGGCGACGTTGCGGTGAATGAAGAACTCGCCCGTATCGGCGCCGAACATGGTGGTCACATGGACGCGCGAATCGCAGCAGGAGATCACCATCGCGCGCGGATGCTGGCCGTAATCGGCCAGCCGCCGATACCAGGCGCGGTTGTCGCCATAGGTCGTCGCGCGCCAG
>JAUNRZ010000030.1:0-11115 GCA_030539455.1 Paracoccus sp. (in: a-proteobacteria)
CACACGGGCCGGGAATCGTTAACTTCATGTACGTGCGGGGTCAAGAAAGAGGGGGTTGGAAATGGGTTTGCCGGGGGGCGCCGTGGCGGCGCGTCGTTCCCATCGTCGCGCCCGTCGTCGCCCTTCTCGACTTTGGCCTTCCGTCCGAGCAGGTCATGATCTGGTTCGCCATCGCGCTTGCGGTGAATTTGCAGACGTCTTTTCTGACGCCGCCATTTGGATACGCTCTGTTCTATCTGAGGGGGATCGCGCCTGATCTGCCGATTTCGGTGATCTATCGCGGGGTTATTCCGTTCGTGCTGATCCAGCTCACCGCGCTGCTGCTTGTCATCGTTTTTCCTGTTTTGGCGCTTTGGCTGCCGATGGCGGCGCGTTAGGGGCGCGGGCTGGCTGCTCGCCATTTGACTCGCGGCCAGTTCAGCGCAGGTTCAGGTCGAGCGGCATTGACTGCCGCCCTGCGGAAGCTTCGATAGCTGGCCCGCCGACCATTCAGCGCGAGGTCACTCTGAACCTCGACCGGCCAAGCCAGCCCACCCCCTCCTTGAAACTTTCTTACCCCAACCCGCCCCCGCCCTCTTGTTTTCCGCCTGTTCTGTGGTCCATCTTGTGTCGATCATTGCGCACCGAAAGAAGGAAACCGTCATGACAATCGCCAGATCCAGCCTCGCCGCGCTGCTTGCATCCGCTGTTTTCGCGCTGCCCGTCAGTGCCGAGACGCTGCGGCTGTCGCATAATGTGGGCGACACGACCACGTGGCAGAAAGGGGCCGAGCGCTTTGGCGAATTGCTGGCCGAAAAGACCGACGGCGCGTATGACGTGCGCGTTTTCCCGAACGCCCAGCTTGCCGGGGGCGATCAGATGCGGCAGGCCGAGATGGTCGGGCGCGGCGCGCTTGATCTCGTCGTGACCTCGGCGATCAATGTGACCCCGCTCGTGCCGGAAATGGCGGTCTTTTCGCTGCCCTATATGTATGAGAATTACGAGCAGGTGGACGCCACAACGCAAGGCGATGCGGTCGGCCCGCTCGAGGATATCCTGCTCGAGCGCGGCATCAAGGTTCTGGCTTGGGGCGAGAACGGCTTTCGCGAGCTGACCAATAACCGCCGCCCCGTCACCAGCCCCGAAGATATGCGCGGGCTCAATCTGCGCGTCGCCGGCCCGATGTATATCGACGTCATGAACGCGCTTGGCGCCAACCCGCAGCAGATGCAGTGGTCCGAGACGCTGAGCGCGCTTCAGCAAGGCGTCGTGGACGGGCAGGAAAACCCGATCGGCGCCGTGATCATCCCGCAGCAGGTCTACGAGATGCAGCGTTACATGACGACGTGGCATTATTCCTACGATCCGCTTTTCCTTGGCATTTCAAAGGCTAAATGGGATAGTCTCGACGCCGAGACGCAGGCTCAGATGCAAGAGGCCGCGACCGAGGCGATGGAATATCAGCGCGAGATCAGCCGCGAAGCGACCGCCGAGGGCGTCGCCTTCCTGCGCGAGCAGGGGATGGAGGTTCACGAGCCGACAAGCGAGGAGCTGGCAGCCTTCCGCGAGGCGACCCAGCCCGCCTTCGATACCTGGGCCGAGCGCGTCGGGCTGGATCTCGTCCAGTCCTTCCGCGACGCGATCGAGGCAAACTGACGTCAAGGGCGGGCCGTCAAGGCCCGCCCCCTGCGGAGCCGCAAATGCGCCTGATCTTAGACGAGGCCGAGAAGCTCATCTGTGCGGTGATCTTTCTCGGCATGACCATTCTGGGCTTTGCCAATGTGGCTGTCCGCTATCTGACCAACTACTCGCTCGCCGCGACGGAAGAGCTGCTGACCAACGGGTTTCTGGTGCTGACCGTGTTCGGGGCGGCGATCGCCGCGCGGCGGGGCGAGCATCTGGCGGTGACGCTGCTGGCGAACCTTCTGCCCCGGCGCGCGCGTCAGGCGGTGCTCGCCCTCGCGGTGCTGCTGTCTGCGCTGCTTCTCGGCATGTCGGCGTGGTTTTCGTGGCAATCTGCGCTCAATCTCTACAATAGCGGGATGCGGTCCTATGCGCTTGGCTTCCCGGCCTGGTATTATCAGGCTGCCGTGCCGTTCGGCTTTGCGCTTGTGCTGATCCGCTATGTGCAGCGGGCGATTTTGGTCTGGCGCAATCCCGCGCAATTTGGCGGCGTGCCTGATGTTTGATCTGCTCGGCCTTGCGCCCGGAACGCAAATGGTCATTGCGTTCTTCGTTCTCATGGCGATCGGCCTGCCGGTCGCATTCGCGCTTGGGCTATCGGCGCTTTATGCGATGTGGGCGATCGGGTTCGGGTTCGAGCTGGCGGGCGATCTGATCGCGACGGGCATCTCGAAATACTCGCTTCTGGCGATCCCCTTCTTCATTCTCGCCGGCTCGCTGATGGGGAGCCTCGGGATTGCCGAGCGGATGATCCGCTTTTTCCGTGTGCTGATCGGCAACCTGCCCGGCGGGATGGGGGTTGTCGGAACCGTGGTGTGCCTTTTCTGGGGCGCGGTCAGCGGGTCCGGGCCGGCCTCGGTCGCGGCGATCGGCCCGATGCTGATCCGCGCGATGGAGGATGACGGCTATGACCGCGCCTACGCCGCCGGGCTGGTCAGCACGGGCGCTGCGTTCTCGATCGTCATTCCGCCCTCGATCGGGCTGGTGATCTATGGCGTGATCGCGGAAACCTCGATCTCGCGCCTCTTCATCGCCGCGGTGATCCCCGGCATCTTCATGGGGCTGACGATGCTCGCCGCCCTGCCCTTCGCGCGGCGGCGAGGTGCGGGGCGCGCGGCGCTCGATGCGCTCTCGCCCGCGCCCTATCCGGGGCTGCCTTATTGGGCGCGGCTGCGCCACGCCTTCGTTGACAGTTTCTGGGGGCTGATGACCCCGGCGGTGATCCTTGGCGGGATCTATTCGGGCATTTTCACCCCGACCGAGGCGGCGCTTGTCGCGACGGTCTGGGCCCTTTTGGTCGGCGCGCTCGCCTATCGCACGCTGACCCTGCGCGGGCTTTATGAATCGCTGGCCGATGCGGCGTCCTCCTCCGCCGTGGTGATGCTGGTGGTGGCCTATGCGAGCCTTTTCGGCTGGGTCGTGACGGTGGAAAATCTGGTCGGGCAGTATTCCGGCGCCCTGCTTGGGCTGTCGGATGAGGGCTGGATGATCTTGCTCGTCATGATGCTGATCCTGCTGGTCGCGGGTATGTTCATGGACGCGGTGACGGTGATGTTCATCTCGCTGCCGATCTTCTTGCCGGTGGTGCGCGAGCTCGGCTGGGATCCGGTCTGGTTCGGCGTTCTGCTGATGGTCAATCTGGCCATCGGGCTGATTACGCCGCCGGTCGGGATCAATCTCTACGTCGCGGCGAACGTCACGCGGCTGTCGATCGAGCAGGTCGCGCGCGGGGCCGTCCCGTTCCTGATCGCCAGCCTGATCGGGCTCGCCGTGGTCGCGTCGTTTCCGCAGATGTCGCTGTTTCTCGTGCGGCTGCTTGGCGGCTGAGGGGCGAAACGCGCCATCATCGCGAGGTTAGCGCGTCTGCGAGCGCCCCGCGCAAGTCGCCAAAAACTGCCTTGCCTTTCAGAATGGTGGCCACCATGATGACCTTACGTAACACAAATCCGTGATCGAAGGCTGTCGAATTTAATGACTTCAGAGCGCTCGCAGGCAGATACGATCTTGCATAACGGCACAATCTGGTGCGGCTTCAATGACGGGGTGCATCAAGCGCTCGCGATCCGGGACGGGCGGGTTCTGGCCAGCGGCAGCGATGACGAGATGCTGGCCCTCGGCGGCACCGAGACGAGCCTGATCGACCTCGAGGGGCGCTTTGCGATGCCGGGGCTGAACGACGCGCATCTCCATCTCATCTCGACCGGGCTGACGATGGGCTGGGTCGATGCGAGCCCGGATGCAGCGCCGACGCTCGAGGCGCTGCTGGATGCGCTCCGCGCGCGCGCCTCGCAGACGCCCAAGGGCGAATGGGTGCTGGCGCGCGGCTATGACCAGACCAAGCTCGACACCGGACGCCATCCGCAGATCGGCGATCTGGACGCGGCGGTGCCCGATCATCCGGTGATGGTGACCCGCGCCTGCGGCCATGTGAGCGTGTTCAACAGCCGCGCCTTTGCGCTTGCCGGCGTCAGTGCCGAAACGCCCGACCCCGAAGGCGGGCTGATCGAGCGGCGCGGCGGCGCGCTGACCGGGATGGTGGCCGAGAACGCGCAGGGGCTGCTGCGCGACGCCCTGCCCTTGCCGGACGAGGACACGCTGATCGATGCGATCGAACGTGCGGGCCAGCATCTGCTCTCGCTCGGGATCACCAGTTGCATGGATGCCGCTGTCGGCCAGATCAGCGGATATCGCGAGATCGCCGCCTATCGCCGCGCCTGCGACGAGGGGCGGCTGCCGGTGCGCGTATGGCTCACGCTGCTGGGCGATCCGGGCGACAGCGTCGTGGACGAGGCTTATGCGGACGGGCTCGTCTCGGGCTGGGGCGACGACATGCTGCGCCTCGGCGCGGTCAAGATCTTCCTTGACGGCTCGGCCGGCGGGCGCACGGCATGGATGTCGCAGCCCTATAAGGGCGAGCCCGAGAATTTCGGCGTCCAGATCCTGCAAGACAGTCAGTTGAACGATCTGGTCGCGGATTATCACGCCAAGGGCTATCAGCTCGCCTGCCACGCGATCGGCGACGCCGCCATCGGCCAGCTCATCACCGCCTACGAGAAGGCGCTGGAGGCCGATCCCGACCCGGACCGGCGCCACCGGATCGAGCATTGCGGCTTTTCCACCCCCGATCAGCATGAGCGGATGGCGGCGGCCGCCATCTATCCCTGCCCGCAACAGGCGTTCATCCATGATTTCGGCGACGCCTATCTCGAGGTGCTGGGCGAGGCGCGCGGCCTCTCGTGCTATCCCCTCGCGACATGGGACCGGATGGGCTTCAAGCCCGCAACCGGCAGCGACTCGCCCGTCTGCCAGCCAAATCCCTTTCCCGATATCCACGCGATGATCACCCGCGAGACATGGAAGGGCACGGTGATGGACGCGTCCGAGATCGTGCCCATCGAAAAGGCGCTGCAATGCTATACCGAGCACGGCGCGTTCTCGCAAAAGGCCGAGAATGTGAAGGGACGGCTCGTTCCGGGACAGCTTGCCGACATCGCCGTCTTCTCGCGCAACCTGCTGACGGCCAAGCCGGACGAGATCCTGAATGAGACAAGCTGCGTCATGACGCTGCTGGGAGGGCAGATCGTCTACAGCGCATAAAAAAAGCCGGATAACAAAGGGGAGGAAACCACATGCTGACAAGACTGAGCCTGAGCGCCGTGCTGGCCCTCGGCTCTGCCGCCGCGCTGGCGGAAGAGCCTCGGACGGGCGGAACGCTCAACTTCACCGCACCCTATGGCGCAAGCTTCGGCACGCTCGACAGCCACGCCACGCCCACCATTCAGGACGAGCTGTTCGGTCTCGCGATCCACCGCGCCATGTATAAATGGGACAGCGAGGCAAGCCAGCCCGTACTTGAACTCGCGACTGACGTGGATGTCTCCGAGGACGGGCTGACCTACACGTTTCATCTGCGCGACAATGCCGTGTTCCACAATGGCGAGCCACTGACCGCCGATGACGTGATCTGGAGCTATCAGCGTCTCGCCGATCCGGCGAACTCGCTGCCGGGGGCGCGCAATGTCTCGATGATCGCAGGGGTCGAAGAATTCGCCGCGGGCGATGCGGACGAGATCTCGGGCCTTCGGGCGATCGACGATCACACGCTGGAGATGACGCTGTCGGCGCCGGTTGATCCGGGCTTCAACCTCTTTCGCATGACGACCGCGATCTATCCGGCGGGCGCGACCGACGATGCGGGGTTCCAGACCCATCCGATCGGGCTTGGCCCGTTCGAATTCGTCGAGCATCTGCCCGGCTCGCGCATCGTGGTCGAGAAATTCGACGATTACTATATCGACGGACAGCCCTATCTCGACCGCGTGAATATTCTGGTCATGGGCGATGCCTCGGCCCGCGACGTTGCGTTCCGCAATCAGGAAATCGACGTCTCGATCCTCGGCTCGACGCAATACGCGGCCTATCAGTCCGACGCGTCCCTGTCCGAGAACATCCTTGAAGTGGCCGAGATGTTCACGCGCAATGTCGGGTTCAGCGCGGATGTCGAGCCGCTTGCCGATATGCGCGTGCGGCAGGCGATCAACCACGCCATCGATTCCGATCTCATCATCGAGCGTTTGCTGCGCGGCAAGGCTTACCGCGCCACAAGCTGGCTGCCGACCACCTCGCCCGCCTTCGACGAAAGCGCGAGCCCCTATGAATACGACCCCGAGCGCGCCAAGGAGCTTCTGGCCGAGGCCGGTTATGCTGACGGGTTCTCCTTCACCCTGACCGCGACGCAGAACGAAAGCTGGGGTATCCCGGTGGTCGAGGCGATCATCCCGATGCTGGCGCATGTCGGCATTCAGGTGACGGCGAACCCGGTCGAGGCGTCGGTTCTGGGGCAGGACGTGCCTGGCGGCAATTTCGAGGCCTATATGTGGTCGAACACCTCGGGGCCCGATCCGCTGGCGGCGATGGAATGCTTCTACTCGCGCACCCCGCAAAGCGCCTGCAACTACACCGCCTTCGACAATGCCGAGTTCGACGCGCTGTGGGAACAGGCCCGCGACGAGCGTGACCCCGAGGCGCGGGTCGATCTGCTGCGCGAGGCGAACAACCTGCTTCAGGAACAGGCGCCGGTGTGGTTCTTCAACTACAACAAGGCGGTGATGGCCTATCAGCCCTGGGTCCACGGCTTGCAGGCCAACGCGACCGAGCTTGCGATCCAGTATTACGAGGATCTGTGGATCGACGACAGCGCGCCCGCCTCGCGCCAGTAACCTTCATGGCCCGGCGCGCCGCCGCGTGCCGGGCCGTCTGAAAGGATTGCGCCCGGATGCTGCGTTTCACGATCCGCCGCCTTTTGCAGATGATCCCGACGGTGATCGCCGTCGCGCTGCTGATCTTCATCATCTTCAGCGTCGTGCCGGGCAGTTTCGCGGCCAGCCTGATGGCCGATGGCCGCGCCGCCAACGACCCGCAACTGATCGAGCGGCTGACCCGCGAATTCGGGCTCGACCGCCCGGTTCATGAGAGGTTTTTCATCTATCTCTATGATCTTGCTCGATTTGATCTCGGCACCTCCTTTCGCACCCGCCAGCCGGTCTGGGACATGATCGAGGTGCGGCTGTGGCCCTCGCTGCAACTCGCGCTTGCCGCGATGGTTTTCGCGGCGGTGATCGGCATCCCGCTTGGTTTTCTGGCGGCGCTGCGGCCGGGCAGCGCGCTTGATACGGTGACGATGATCGGCGCGGTCTCGGGGCTGTCGCTGCCGCAATTCTGGCTGGGGCTGCTGCTCATGTATCTCTTCGCGCTGCAACTCGGCTGGCTGCCGAGCTTCGGCTATGGCGACGGCGGCTTGCGGCATCTGATCCTGCCCGCCGTCACGCTGGGCGTCACGCCGCTGGCCCTTCTGGCGCGCACGACCCGCGCCGGCGTGCTCGAGGTGATGAACGCCGATTTCGTCCGCACTGCCCGCTCGAAGGGGATGAGCGAGGCGAAGGTCGTGCGCTGGCATGTCGCGCGCAACGCTCTGGTGCTGATCGTGACCACGGTGGGGCTGCAATTCGGCTCGATGCTTGGGCAGGCGGTGGTGATCGAGAAGCTGTTCTCATGGCCGGGCCTTGGCGCGCTGCTGGTCGACAGCGTCGCGCTGCGCGACATTCCGGTGGTGCAGGGCAGCATCCTCATCATCGTTCTGTGGTTTTTGGTCATCAACATGCTGGTCGATCTGCTTTACGCGGTGATCGACCCGCGGATTCAGCAAGGTTAAGCGATGCGGATTCAGATCAACCTGATCATCGGCGGCATCCTGACCCTGCTTGTCATCGCGGCGGGGCTCTTCGCGCCGTTTCTGGCGAATTTCGACCCGGTGCTGGACGCAAACCTGATGAACTCCGAGCGCCCGCCCGACCGGACATTCTGGTTCGGGACCGACACGCAGGGGCGCGATATCTATTCGCGCATCCTCTACGGCACGCAGATTTCGCTGACCGTGGGGATCGGCTCGCAGCTGATCAACACGGTGATCGGCGTCGCGCTTGGCATCTCAGCGGGGTATTTCGGCGGCTGGTGGGATGATTTCGTCAACGGGCTGACCAATCTGATGCTGGCCATCCCCTCGCTGATCTTTGCGCTCGCCATCATGGCGGTGCTTGGGCCGGGCTTGCCGAGCCTTCTGATCGCATTGGGGCTCACCAACTGGTCATGGACCTGCCGCATTGCCCGCTCGTCAACGCTGTCGCTGAAAAGCCTCGGCTATGTGCAGTCGGCCCGCACGATGGGCTATTCCAATAGCCGCATCATGTTTTCCGAGCTTTTCCCCAACATGATCGGCCCGATCATCGTGATGGCGACGCTTGGCATGGGCGCGGCCGTTCTGGCCGAGGCGGCGCTGTCCTTTCTGGGCCTTGGCATCCGCCCCCCCTTCCCGAGCTGGGGCAGTATGCTGACCGATGCGCGCGAATTGATCGCCGTGGCGCCCTGGGCTGCGATCTTTCCGGGCCTCGCGATCTTTCTGTCGGTGCTGGGCTTCAACCTTCTCGGCGACGGGCTGCGCGATATCCTTGACCCGCATATGAGGACGCGCCGCACATGAGCGCGCCCCTGCTCGATATCCGCAACCTTCAGGTGGACCTCAACGCGGGAGGGTATCAGCGGGGCATCGTGAATGACGTGTCGTTCAGCATCCTGCGGGGCGAGACCTTCGGGCTGGTGGGCGAGTCGGGCTGCGGCAAGTCGATCACCTCGCTCTCGATCATCGGGCTGCTGCGCAAGCCGCTCTTCGTCACGGGCGGGCAGATCCTGTTCGACGGCACCGATCTTCTGACCCTTTCGCCGCGCGCCAAGCGCCGCCTGCGCGGCAGCCGCATCGCGATGATATTTCAAGAGCCGATGACGGCGCTGAACCCTCTGGCGACGGTGGGGCGGCAGATCGCCGAGATGTTCATGCTCCACGAAGGCACAAGCCGCGCCGAGGGCGAGCGGCGCGCGGTCGGCGCACTCGCCAGCGTCAAGGTGCCCGCGCCCGAGCAGCGCGTTCACGCCTACCCGCACCAGCTTTCCGGCGGGATGCGCCAGCGGGTGATGATTGCCATCGCCCTCGCCTGCAACCCTGACCTGCTGATCGCGGACGAGCCGACGACCGCGCTTGACGTGACCGTTCAGGCCGAGGTGCTGAAGCTGATCAGCGAGCTATGCGCCGAGCGCGGCACGGCTGTGCTGATGATCAGCCATGATCTGGGCGTCATCGCCAATATGTGCGAGCGTGTGGGCGTGATGTATGACGGACGGCTCGTCGAGGAACGGGCCACCTATGATCTGTTCTCGAACCCGCTTCACGCCTATACCAAGGGCCTTCTGGGCGCGTTGCCGCGTCTGGGCTCGCGCCGGGCGCATGGGCGGCAGAGGCTCGTCGATATCGACAGCATCATCGCCGACCGCTCGCGCCTGACCGAGCAGAGCTTCATCGAGCCGCGCGGCGGGGGCGAGCCGGCATGAGCGCGCCGCTGCTCGAAATCGACGATCTCCATGTGCATTTCCCCATGCGCGGCGGGTTTTTGTCGCGCGATCGGCGCGTCGTTCACGCCGTCAGCGGCGTGTCCCTGACACTGAACGAGGGCGAGTGCCTGTCGATCGTCGGGGAATCCGGCTGCGGCAAATCCACCACGGCCTTGACCGTGATGGGGCTGCAAGAGCCGACATCGGGCGCCGTGCGGTTTCGCGGCCAGCCCATCACCGGCCCCGGCGCGCCCGGCCGCATGGCCCGCGCGCGCATCGCGCAGATGGTGTTTCAGGACCCTTACGCCTCGCTCAACCCGCGCCAGACGGTCTATCAGTCGCTGGCCGGCCCGCTACGCCTTCACGGGCGGGGCAGCCGCGCCGAGATCGACGCGCGGGTGGCCGAAATCATGCGCCATGTCGGTCTGACGCCCGAGCAGGCCGGGCGCTATCCGCATGAATTCTCGGGCGGGCAGCGCCAGCGGATCGGCATTGCGCGCGCGCTTATCCTCGATCCCGAACTGATCGTGCTTGATGAGCCTGTCTCGGCGCTCGACGTGTCGATCCGCGCGCAGATCATCAATCTGCTGCTTGATCTGCAAGAACGCCTGTCGCTGTCCTATATCATGATCAGCCATGATCTGGGCGTGGTCGAGCATATGAGCGACCGCGTCGCGGTGATGTATTTCGGCCAGATCGTCGAGATCGGGCCGTGGGACGCGATTTTCGCCAAGCCCACCCACCCCTATACGCGCAAGCTGATCTCGACCATTCCCGACCCGGACGCAATCCTGCACAAGGGCGCCGCCGAGGCTTTGCCCAAGGCCGAACCGCCACCGGGCTACGCGTTCTACCCGCAGAATATCGAGCGCCCCGACATCTACACCCCGCCCGAGCCGAGCGAGCTGATCGAGATCGGCGCGGGGCATTTTGTTCGTTGCCAGCCGGTGGGGGCGCGCGCGATGATGGCGGGGGTTTGAATGAGCCGGAAAGCTGAGGATGCGTCGTCGCCTTCGCGACAGCACCTCACCGGGCCGCGTTAGCACTGTCCTTCCCGCACACTGGGGAAAGAAAACAGCTGAGCATCCGGTCACTGAAGCCGAGCCACCGCGCTCGCCAGACAATAACTGCCGCTCTTGCCCCCGCAGGGAAGCCGCAATCCTCGCCCTGTTCAGCAATTGGTCATCGCCCCCGCCGAAGTGCGAGCCATGTTGCGCTAACGCTAGACCGCTTCTGCCCGGACCGCCGCCTGCAATCTTAGGCAACCACTCACCCAGCAGCCGGGCGGAGCGCCCTGCCCGATCCGGCCCAAACGGGCGCCGCGTTACTTGATCCCCATGAAGAGCCCGGCCGCGAGTTTCGCGCGCTCGGGCAGGCTGGCGGTTTCGATATGCTCGTTCAGCGTGTGCAGACCCGCGCCGCGCAGGCCCATCGAATCGAGGGTGGGGATCCCAAGCGCGCCGGTGAAATTGCCGTCCGAGCCGCCGCCCGAGGAATCGTGCGTCAGATCGAAGC
>JAUNRZ010000030.1:11215-13828 GCA_030539455.1 Paracoccus sp. (in: a-proteobacteria)
CCGGTGAAATTGCCGTCCGAGCCGCCGCCCGAGGAATCGTGCGTCAGATCGAAGCCGAGCCGCGCCGAGATATCGCGCGCCAGCTCGTAAAGCGCCATCGTGCCCTCCTGCGCGGGCTTCCAGACGGGGCGGGTCACGCCGCGCGTCACGATGAACTCGACGCCGTTCCGCGTCTCTTGCATCGCCTCGATCATCGCAACGCCGCGCGCCAGATCATCGTCGGCCTTGGCCATGCTCAGCACCTCGGCATGGCACGATGAGGCCACGCAGTTCACCCATTGACCGGCATGGATCACCCCGACCGAGAAGGTGCAGTCGGGCGTCGTCATCGCCTCGATCTCGAGCACGCGGCGCGCCATCTCCGCAATCGCCGAGCGCCCATCCTGAAGCGCCCAGCCCGCATGGGCCGGAACGCCCCGCGTCTCGAGATTGAACCGCGCGATCGCATAGCGCCCGGTGACGGCGCCGCCATCCGCCAAGGCCGGCTCGGGCAGCAGAACGCAGGCGTTCCGCTTTGCCTCGGCCTCGATCAGATCGCGCGTGGCGGGCGTTCCGACCTCTTCGTCGGGGGTGAAAAGAAACGTCACCGGCAAAGGCGTCTCGATCCCCTTTCGGTGCAGCATGGCGGCCGCCTCGATCATCGCGAAATTGCCGCCCTTCATGTCCTGAATACCGGGGCCCCAGGCTTTCCCGTCCTCGGTCCGCCACGGGTTTTTCGTGATCGTGCCGATCGGATGGACCGTATCCATATGGCCCGAGACAAGGATGCCCGGCACCTTGTCGTGACCCGGATGGGGAAAGCGCACCCGGATCGAGGGGCCGAAGCCGCCTTGCGCCTCGATATGATCGACGCTTGCGCCAAGCGCCGCGCAGTCCTTCGCGGCAAGCGCCATCATCCGCGCGACCGCGTCCGCGTCGAAGGTCGGGCTTTCGCATTCGATCCACGGGCGCAGGCGCGCCAGCATGTCGGCCTCGTCGAAGGGCAGCTCCAGCGGGTCCATCAGCTTGCCTCCTTCAGCGGCAGGCGCTTTTCGATCAGCCGCGCATAGATCGAGGCGCCGACCGGCAGGATCGCGGGGTCGAGCACGAAGGCCGGATTATGAAGCCCGGTCGTCTGCGAATGGCCCAGCCGGACATAAGCCCCCGGCACGATCTGGAGCATATCGGCGAAATCCTCGGACCCGGTCGCGGGCTCTTCCCCGTCATCGATGAAATCCGTGCCGACAATGTCGGCGGCGGCGTCAAGATAGGCGCTGCTGGCGTCGTCATCGTTCATCAGGACGTCGAAAACATTGCGCAGATCGACCTCGATCTGAACGCCGTAAGCTGCGCCGAAGCCGGCGCAGATCTCGCGCATCCGCGTCTCGGCCAGCTCGATCACCTCGGGGTCGAAATAGCGGATCGTGCCGGCCAGATGCGCGGTTTCCGGGACCACGTTATAGGCGCTGCCGGCATGGATTTGCGTGACCGACAGAACGCAGGCCCGCAGCGGCGCGACATTGCGCGACACGATGGTCTGAAGCTGCCCGACAAGCGCCGAGGCGATCATCAGAGCGTCGCGCGATTGCTGCGGCATGGCGGCGTGGCTGCCCTGCCCGCGCACGGTGATGTCGAAGAACGACGCCCCGGCCATCGCCGCGCCGCGGCAGATCCCGACGCGGTTTGCCTTGCCGGTTGGCGCGTTGTGCATCCCGTAAACCTCGTCCACCGGAAAACGCTCGAAAAGCCCTTCCGAGATCATCCGCCGCGCGCCGCCAAGCCCCTCTTCGGCGGGCTGGAAGATCATCACGGCGGTGCCGTCGAAATCGCGCGTCGCGGCGAGATATTCGGCCGCGCCCAAGAGCATCGTCGTGTGCCCGTCATGGCCGCAAGCATGCATCACGCCGGGATTGGTCGAGGCGTAAGGCAGCCCGGATTCCTCGGTGATCGGCAGCGCGTCCATATCGGCGCGCAGCCCGATCCGGCGGTTTCCCTGCCCCTTGCCGCGAATGATCCCGACAATGCCGGTCCCGCCGACACCCTCATGCACCTCGTCCACCCCGGCGGCGCGGAGCGCCTCGGCCACGATCCCGGCGGTGCGATGTTCCTCGAACCCCAGCTCGGGATGGGCGTGGAGGTCTTCAAACACGGCGCGCAGGCGGGGGGTGGCGGCGTCGATGGCGGGGATAACGGACATGGCTTGCTCCTTCAGGCACTCAGCGGGGCGAAATTCTGGAAGTCCCATTCGCGGCCGGGCGCGGCCTCGATCAGGGCGGTCGTATAGGGGTGAGCGGGCGCGGCGAGCACGTCGCCAGCGGGGCCATATTCGACGACGCGGCCGCGCTGCATGACGAGAACATCGTCGCAGATCTGCGCCGCGACGCGCAGATCATGGGTGATGAAGAGGATCGCGATGCCGAACTCGCGTTGCAGATCGGCGAGCAGGTCCAGCACCTGCGCCTGGACCGACACATCGAGCGCGCTGACCGCTTCATCCGCGACCAGGACATCGGGGCGCATCGCAACGGCGCGGGCGATCGCGATCCGTTGGCGCTGCCCGCCGCTGAACTGGTGGGGGTAGCGGCGCAGCGAATCCTCGGGCAGGCCCACAACGCTCAGAAGGCGCCGCGCCTC
>JAUNRZ010000030.1:13928-19934 GCA_030539455.1 Paracoccus sp. (in: a-proteobacteria)
GCGGCGGTCACTCCGGGGCGCGGGCGCAGCCAGCCGCCGCCGCCATAGGTCTTTTCCAGCGCCTCGACCTTGAGCACGGGCGCCGCAGCTTCGCCCGGCCGCGCGGCGCGGGGGACGAGGCTTGGCACCGCGTTCAGAAGCTGGCGCGAATATTCCTCGCGCGGGTTCTCGAGAAGCTGGCCGATCGGGGCCGTCTCGACGATCTCGCCGTGCCGCATCACCGCGACCGTATCGGCGATTTCGGCAACAACGCCCATATCATGGGTGATGAACAAGACGGCGGTGCCGTGGATCTTTTTCAGCTCGTCGATCAGCAGCAGGATCTGCTTTTGCGTGGTCACGTCCAGCGCCGTTGTCGGCTCATCCGCGATCAGCAGCGCGGGTTCGAGAATAAGCGCCATCGCAATCATGATGCGCTGCCGCTGCCCGCCCGAAAGCTGGTGCGGATAGGCGCGCATCACGCGGTCCACATCGGGCAGATGCACCTGTTTGAGAATCTCGCGCACCTTGTCCTTGGCGCCGCGACCGGCGCGGCCGTGCAGCTCCAGCACCTCCATGATCTGATCGCCGACGCGCAGAACCGGGTTGAGCGCGGTCATCGGCTCCTGGAAGATCATCGCGATCCGCGCGGCGCGCAGGGCGCGCATCTGGGCCTGGGACTTGGTCAGCAATTCGTCCCCGCCGAGCTTCACCGACCCGCCCGCGACCGAAAGGCTGGCGGGCAGCAGCCCCATCGCGGTCAGCGACGTGACCGACTTGCCCGAGCCCGACTCGCCCACCAGACACAGCGTCTCGCCCCGCCTGATGCTCAGGTTAATGCGGTTGAGGATCGGCGTCTCGACCCCCTCGGCGCGCACGCTCAGGTCGGTGACGCGCAGAACCTCGGGCTCATCTGAAAAATCGGTGGCGCGATACATCAGCCGGTCCTTTTCTTCATGCGCGGGTCCAGCATGTCGCGCGCCGCATCGCCCAGAAGGTTCACCGACAGGATACAAAGCGACAGCACCAGACCGGGCCAGAGGATCAGTTCTGGCTTGAGCCGGAAGAACATCCGCCCCTCGGCCATGATATTGCCCCAGGTCGGCGTCTCGGTGCTGACCCCGGCGCCAAGGAACGACAAGATCGCCTCGGTCAGGATCGCCGAGGCGAGGATATAGGTGCCCTGCACGATCAGCGGGGCCAGCGTGTTCGGGACCAGATGGCGCATCAGGACTTTGGGCATGGACGAGCCGAGCGCGATGGCGGCCTCGACATAGGGCTCTTCGCGGGCCGACAGGACGATGGCGCGCACAAGGCGGACGACGCGGGGGATCTCGGGGATGGTGATCGCCATGATGACCGAGCCGACCGATGGCCCGCTGAGCGCGACAAGCGCGATCGCAAGAAGGATCGCGGGGATCGCCATGAGCGCGTCCATCACCCGCATGATGATCCCGTCCGCCGTGCGGAAGAACCCGGCGATCATGCCGATCACGAGACCAAGGAGGACGCTGACCACTGCCGCGCCGATCCCGATCAGCAGCGACACCCGCCCGCCGATCATCACGCGCGACAGCAGATCGCGGCCGTAATTGTCCGTGCCAAGCCAATGCGCCGCCGAGGAGCCCTGAAGCCGGCTGGCGGGGTTCATCGCCAAGGGCTCATAGGGCGCAAGCCACGGCGCAAGAAGCGTCACGATCACGATCACCGTCAGCACGATGGCGGCAATGCGGGGCGCCCAGCCGAGGCGAGGCAAAAGCCCCGGCCCGATCAACCGGGCGCGCGGAGTCGCGGCGTCACTCAATAGCGGATCCTCGGATCGAAGAACGTGTAAGAGATGTCGATGAGCAGATTGACCAGCACATAGATCGCGCTCGTCAGCAGGATCATCGCCTGAATGACCGGGTAGTCGCGCGCCAGGACCGCATCGACGGTCAGCCGCCCGATGCCGGGGATGTTGAAGACGGTCTCGGTCACGACAACACCCGAAATCAGCAGCGCAAAGCCCGTGCCGATGACGGTGAGGATCGGCACCGCAGCGTTGCGCAGCGCGTGGCGGAACAGCACCCGCCGCTCGGGCGCGCCCTTGGCGCGGGCGGTGCGGATGTAATCCTCGCCCAGCACTTCGAGCATATTCGCGCGGGTCATGCGCGCGATCAGCGCGACATAGATCGTCGTCAGCGTCAGGGCCGGCAGGAACGCGGTCTGAAGGAATGGGCCAAGCCCCGCACTGATCGGGCGGTATCCCTGCACCGGGAACCAGCCGAGCTTGATCGAGAACAGCAGGATCAGCAGATAGCCGATCACGAAAACCGGCACCGAAAAGCCCAGAACGGAAAAGCTCATCACGATGTAATCGGCCGCCCTGCCGTGACGCCACGCGGCGATGACGCCCATCGGGACGGCAATCGCAACCGACATCAGAATGGTGAGCAGCGCGATCGAGATTGTCGGCCCGATCCGGCTTGCGATCATACCCGATACGGGCGTGTTCGAGATCAGCGAGGTGCCGAGATCGCCCCGCATCAGATCCCCGACCCATCGCACGAACTGGACCGGGATCGGATCGTTCAGCCCCATCGCCTCGCGGATGCGCTCGATCTGCGCGGGTGTCGAGTTGTCGCCCGCTATGATCGCAGCCGGATCACCCGACAGGCGCAGCAGCAGGAACACGAACACCGCCACGATCAGAAGGACCGGGATCACCGCAAGGATACGGCGCAGAATATAGGCGGCCATGAGCGTCCTTTCGCAGCAAATGACCGGGCGGCGGGAATGCGCCGCCCGGCCGAAGGCGGTCCTAGTCGGATTTCTGCACGTTCCAGAACACCGGCACCGGCGTCGGCAGCATATCCGTGATCGTGTCGCGGCGGCCCTGCGGCAGGGTGTATTGCCCCATCGGGATCATCAGGACGTTGTCGATGACGTGTTCCTGCACCCGCTCGGCAACCTCGCGGCGGCCATCCTCGTCCTCTTGCGCGATGAATTCCTGCTTGAGGTCCTCCATGACCTGATCTTCGGGCCATCCGAACCAGCCGTCATCGCCGCGCCCGTTCAGCATGACGTTGCCGAGCGGCGAGTTGATCTCCGGCACCATCCAGTTGGTGATGAACATGTTCCAGCCGCCATTTGCGGGCGGGTTCTGGCTGGCGCGGCGCGTCACCACGGTCTGCCAGTCCATCGGTTGCAGATCGACGGTGAAGCCGGCATCGCGAAGCTGCTGGGCGACGACGACCGGCTGGGTGTTCAGCGAAACGACATCGGTCGGGTGCAGCAGAACGACCGGGGTTCCGTCATAACCGGCCTCGTCCAGCAGCGCGCGCGCCTCGTCCGGGGCGCCGCCTGTGGTGAGGCTCTCGGTGCCGGTCTCGCTGCCCAGAGGCGTTCCGCAGCCAAGAACCGCGCCGCAAAGATCGAAATACTCGGGATTGCCGATCATCGCGGTCAGCACGCCCTCTTGCCCGATCGCTTTCAGCGCGGCCTGACGGATCTGCTGATTGTCAAAGGGCGGGTGAAGGAAGTTCGGCCGCACCATCGTCTGATAACCAAGCGGCTCGCGCGTCTCGACGATCACGCCCTCCGTCTCGAGGATCGGGATCAGGTCGATCTGCACCTGCTCGATATAGTCGATCTCGCCGCCGGCAAGCGCGTTCACGGCGGTCATGATGTCGGGCATTGTGACCCAGACCACGCGGTCGAGATGAACCACCTTGCCGCCGGCCATCCCGTCGGCAGGCTCGTCGCGCGGGACGTAATCCTCGAATTTCTCGTAGGTCACCGAAACGCCCGGATCGAATTCGGATTCGACAAAGCGGAACGGGCCCGAGCCGATATATTCGGTGATCGCGCTGTCGGTCGAGCCTTCGGCAACGCGCGCCGGCATGATGAAGGGCGGCAGGGCGGATTGCTTGGACAGCACGTCCAGCATCGGCGCGAAAGGCTCGCTCAGCGTCCAGGTGATCGTGCGATCGTCGGTCGCCTCGAGGCTTTCGGTCAGCCCGGCGATGATCTGCCCGCCCGAATCCTTCTCGGCCCAGCGGTTCAGCGAGGCGACGGCATCGGCGGCAGTCACCGGCTCGCCATCATGGAACAGCAGCCCCTCGCGGAGGGTGAACGTATAGACCAGCCCGTCATCCGAGATCTCCCACTCGGCCATTTGCGGCTGCGGCTGGAACTCGCTGTCCTGCGCGATCAGCACATCATAGATCATATAGGCATGGTTGCGGGTGATATGGGCGGTCGTGATGACCGGGTCCAGGACGCGCAGACCGGAATGCATCATCGCGGTCAGCTCGGTCTCGGCCCATGCCGCGCCTGAAAGCGCGGTCGAGACCGCAAATGCCGCGATCAGGCGGCTTGTCTTGAGTTTCATCGTTGAGATCCTCTCTGTTGTTGTCCGGTTGCGGTGAAGCATCATGCGGTTTTCCGCTTTTTCGGGGTAAAGACATCCCCCAGCGGCTCGAGCCGGATCCCCGGCCGCAGATTGGTGAAGGGCAGCGCCGCAGGGCTGACCGGCATAGGACCGGGCGCGCAGGCGGTCAGGATCTCGGCCGCGATGGGCTGGAAATCGGCGCGGAAATGGACCGAGGATTTGACCACGAGGATCGCGCTTTTCTCGGGCTCGATGCCGAGATAGCGGAACATCTCGCGGTCGGCCATCTGCGTCTTGAGGCTCGCGAGTGCGACGCGCACCCCGCCCAAGCGCAGGCAGGCCGACGCTCCTAGATCGAGCATCGTGCCGCCATAGAACGGCCCCGTCGCCATGACCTTCCCGTCCGAGAGCGCATCGACGAAGAACGCGCCGCGGAACGGCTCATCGCCCGGAATGCCCGCCTGCCCGCCGAGCGTCAGATCGACAAGCGCGCCGACCCCGGCCCGGTGGCAGATCGCAGCCGCCTCGGGATCGACGATCAGCCCGATCGCCGCGTTCTGCGCATCGCACTCGATCAGGGCGCGCAGCATTCCTGTCGTGTTGCTGTCCCCGCCCGCGCCCGGATTGTCCTGACTGTCCGCGATGATAACCGGGCGGGCCGCGCCCTCGGCGATCTGCTGCGCACGCCTGACGGCCTCGATTGGGCCAAGCGCCTCGCCGCGAAACTCTGGCTCGGCGGCTGCGACGGCGTCAGCGACGTGCGCGCAGGCGCGCTCGGCGGCATCATGGCTTTCCGCATAGGCCAGAACGGACGGGCCGCAGCCCGGAAAATCCGCGGCGGGAAAGCCCATGAAAAGCTCGGCCCCTTCGGCCTCGGCCAGAGCATAAAGCCGCTGCCCCGGCTCCATCAACGTCGATTGCCACGCGATCGGGATCAGAAAATCGAGCTGGCGGAATGATTTGTGCAGCCGCGCGCCGCCCATAAGGCGGTCAAGCCCCGCCGCGCAGCGCCGCCCGGTCGCCGCCATGTCGATATGCGGATAGGTCCGAAAACCGCAGATCAGATCGGCGTTTTCGACCATCAGATCCGTGATGTTCCCGTGCAGATCGAGCGCAGCCGCGATCGGGACGCTGCCAACAACCGCTCGGATCCGCGCCAGCAGATCACCCTCGCCGTCCGGCTGCCCCTCGGCGAGCATCGCGCCGTGAAGGTCCAGAAACACGCCGTCGAGAGGCTGCTGCGCGTGGGCGGCCTCGATGCCGCTGACGATCTCCTCCGTGTAAAGCCGATACGCCTCGGCGGTGACGGGCGCAGACGGGGACGCGGCGGCGTAAAGCACCGGGACCATGTCCCACCCCGCCGACAGCCCATGCTCGACCGCGCCCGAGATCTGCCAGTTGAGCCCCGGCGCCCGATCAACGATCTGCTCGCCGCGCGAGACAGGCAGATACCCGCCCCCATGCTCGAACGCTTTGATACCGGCAGGACTTGGCGCGAAGCTGTTGCTTTCATGCACAAACCCGGCAAGGGCAACACGGTAAGAGCGGGAATCTCCAGTCACAGCAGCCTTTTCGCGAAATAACAGCGCGGTGCGTCGTAAAGCGATGATCGCCTGAGGACAGGGTAATTGAACAGATTCTGGCAAGTCAAGCGT
>JAUNRZ010000177.1 GCA_030539455.1 Paracoccus sp. (in: a-proteobacteria)
GCCAACGGCGCGCAGATCATGTTCGACCAGTTCATTTCCTCGGCCGAGCGCAAATGGCTGCGGATGTCGGGCCTTGTGATGCTGCTGCCGCACGGGTTCGAGGGTCAGGGGCCGGAACACAGCTCGGCCCGGCTCGAGCGGTTCCTGCAAATGTGCGCCGAGGATAACTGGATCGTCGCCAACTGCACCACGCCGGCCAATTATTTCCACATCCTGCGCCGGCAGATGCATCGCGGCTTCCGCAAGCCTCTGGTGCTGATGACGCCGAAATCGCTGCTGCGTCACCCGATGGCGATCAGCCGCGCCGATGAGTTCACCACCGGCTCGACCTTCCACCGGATGCTCCATGACAGCGCCGAGACGGGCGAATCGGCGACAAAGCTCGTCCCGGACGACAAGATCCGCCGCGTCGTGATCTGTTCGGGCAAGGTCTATTACGACCTTCTGAAGGCGCGCGACGAGGCCGGGATCGAAGATATCTACCTGCTGCGGCTTGAACAGTTCTACCCGTTCCCCGCGCAGTCTATGTCCAAAGAGCTGGAGCGTTTCAAGCACGCCGAGATCGTCTGGTGTCAGGAAGAGCCCAAGAACCAGGGCGGCTGGACCTTTGTGGAGCCGAATATCGAATGGGTTCTGTCGCGGATCGGCGCCGATTACGGGCGCGCGCGCTATGTCGGGCGCGCGGCGGCCGCCTCGCCCGCGACGGGTCTCGCCTCGCGCCACAAGGCCGAGCAGGACGCGCTCGTCGCCGATGCGCTCGATCTGAAAGGATAGGCGATGACGGTCGAGGTTCGCGTCCCCACGCTGGGCGAATCGGTCACCGAGGCGACGATCGCGACCTGGTTCAAGAAACCGGGCGATCGCGTCGAAGTTGATGAGATGCTGTGCGAGCTGGAAACGGACAAGGTGACGGTCGAAGTGCCGTCCCCGGCCGCCGGCACGCTGGCCGAGATCGTCGCCGCCGAGGGCGAGACGGTCGGCCCGAACGCGCTTCTGGCGCAGATCGACGAAAAGGGCGCGGGCGCTTCCCCCGCCCGCAAGGATAGCGGCGCGCGGGCGCCCGTGAACGAAGCGGGCGGCGCGCCCAAGGCTCAGGAAGGAAATGAGATGAGCGGTAAGAACATTGACGTAATGGTGCCGAGCCTTGGCGAATCGGTGTCCGAGGCCACCGTCGCGACCTGGTTCAAGAAGGTCGGCGACCGGGTCGAGGCGGACGAGATGCTGTGCGAGCTGGAAACCGACAAAGTCTCGGTCGAGGTGCCCTCGCCCGCCGCCGGTGTTCTGGCCGAGATCATCGCCGATGAGGGCGCGACGGTCGATGCCTCGGCCAAGCTCGCCATCATCACCGAAGGCGGCGAGGCCGCCCCGCCCGCGCCGAAGACCGAGGACAAGCGGATCGAGAATGCCGACGAGGTCGGCTCGCCCGGCGCGGGGCCCGAGGATCTGGAGCCGCGTTCAAAGTCCGAACGCGCGGATATCGAGGACGCTCCGTCCGCCAAGAAGGCGATGGCCGAAAAGGGCGTCAGCCGCGATCAGGTTGAAGGCTCGGGCCGCGACGGGCGCGTGATGAAAGAGGATGTCGCGAAAGCCGGCGCGTCTGGCTCGCAATCTGCGCCGAAAGCCGCCGCGCCCAAGGCGCCGCGCCAAGATGACGGCGAGCGTGAAGAGCGCGTCAAGATGACCCGCCTGCGCCAGACGATCGCCCGCCGCCTGAAGGACGCGCAGAACACCGCCGCCATGCTGACCACCTATAACGAGGCCGATATGAGCGGCATCATGGGGCTGCGCGGCGAATACAAGGACGCGTTCGAGAAAAAGCACGGCGTCAAGCTGGGCTTCATGTCGTTCTTCGTCAAAGCCTGCTGCCATGCTCTGAAAGAGGTGCCCGAGGTCAATGCCGAGATTGACGGCACCGACGTCGTTTACAAGAACTACGTCAATATGGGCGTCGCGGTCGGCACGCCGTCGGGGCTCGTCGTGCCGGTCGTGCGCGATGCCGACCAGAAGAGCTTTGCCGAGATCGAGAAGGAAATCGCCGAGCTGGGCAAGAAAGGCCGCGACGGCAAGCTGTCGATGGACGAGATGCAGGGCGGCACGTTCACCATCTCGAATGGCGGGGTTTACGGCTCGCTGATGTCCTCGCCGATCCTGAACCCCCCGCAATCGGGGATCCTCGGGATGCACAAGATCCAGGACCGCGCCATGGTCGTCGGCGGCGAGATCGTCATCCGCCCGATGATGTATCTCGCGCTGTCCTATGACCACCGGATCGTTGACGGCAAGGGCGCGGTGACCTTCCTCGTGCGCGTCAAGGAAGCGCTGGAAGACCCGCGCCGCCTGTTGATGGATCTGTGATCGTAACTGCGGGGGGCGGCAAAGGTCGCCCCCGTTTTCTTTTTGGTAGGGTTTTCCATGCGTTATGCATTTTTTTCATCGCCGTTTATCGCGGCGCTTGCCGCTTGCGGCCCCACGGCCCCAAAGCCACAGCTTGAATCGGGCAATGTCGTCGTGCTGGAGCGGAGCCGCGAAATGGTCATGAAGGGTGCAACCGGCGCAGAAAACTATCCGCCTTCGGTGCAGCGGATCGTCTATCAGTTTGCCTGTATCAACGACAATGTCGGCGGCACGCCATCGCAGCGGGCGGATCAATCTATCGAGGCGGCGCGCCGCCTGACGCCGACGATCAGGTCGAGTAGCGGCAACAATTGGCTGCGGCGCAACGAAAGGGATAAACTGCACCCCGTTATCGTGCCGCAATATCGCTGCGAAATCAGAAATGTGTATTCGGCAGGCAGGATCGCGGAGGGCGACGCTGCCGCGATGGCTGCGGCGATCCGGTTGGGCGCCTTGCATGAACTCAGGGCACAAAGCAGAAGGAGATAAAGCATGACGCAACTTATCGCGCATTACAAAGTCACCGACTATGCCAGCTTCAAAACCGCGTTCGACGCCGCCGCCGAGAACCGCGCGCAGGCGGGGCTGTCGCTGCTTCAGCTCTGGCGCGAAAGCGGCTCGAGCGCTTGGGCGCTTTATAACGTCTCTGACGGGGCGCGGGCGCGCGATTATCTGGACGGCGCGGCGGGGGTGTTCAACTCGCAAGCGGGGGTGAGCGCGACCTCGTTCCACTTCGTCGAAACCGCATGAGCGCCGAGCTGACCGTTCTGGCGCTCGCCGCGATCCTGCAAGCGGTGCAGATCGGGCTTGCGGGCGCCGCGATGAATCGCGACGCGGGGATGGGCTGGAATGCCGGCCCGCGCGATGAGAAGCCCGACTTCTCGCCGCTGACCGGCCGGCTGCGTCGCGCGGTCGATAACCATTTCGAGGGGCTCGCCTTCTTCACCATCGCCGTTCTGGTCGTGACCCTTGGCGGCGCGGCGGGCGGCTTCACCGCTTTTTGCGCATGGGTTTATCTGATCGCCCGCATCGCCTATGTCCCGGCCTATGCGCTTGGCTGGTCGCCCTGGCGCTCGGTCATCTGGGGCGCGGGGTTTCTGGCCACCATGGCGATGATCGCGGCGGCTCTTTTTTCTTTTGTCTGAAAATATCCCGGGGGTCCCCCGCACCCGCCCCCGGCCTCTCAATCGAAAGGAACGACTGAAATGTATGATCTGATCGTCATCGGCGCCGGCCCCGGCGGCTATGTCTGCGCCATCAGGGCCGCTCAGCTCGGGCTGAAAGTCGCCGTTGCCGAGGGTCGCGAGACGCTGGGCGGCACCTGCCTGAATGTGGGCTGCATCCCCTCGAAGGCGCTGCTTCACGCCAGCCATATGCTGCACGAGGCGCAGCATAATTTCGACAAGATGGGGCTGGTCGGGGATGCGCCTTCGGTCGATTGGGCCAAGATGCTGGACTACAAGGCCGAGACGGTCGGCACCAACACCAA
>JAUNRZ010000178.1 GCA_030539455.1 Paracoccus sp. (in: a-proteobacteria)
GGTCGATGACCATCATGGCCCGCGACGCCGACACCGGCATGGCCAAGTGGTTCTACCAGAAGACGCCCCATGACGAATGGGATTATGACGGCGTCAACGAGAACGTGCTGATCGACCGCGAATGGGAGGGCGAAGAGCGCAAGCTGCTAGTCAATTTCGACCGGAACGGCTTTGCCTATGTGCTCGACCGCGAAACGGGTGAGCTGCTGGCCGCCGACAAGTTCGACCCGGCGGTGAACTGGGCCACCCATGTCGATCTGGACCCGGACAGCGAAACCTATGGGCGCCCGGCCGTGGTGGCGGAATACTCGACCGCGCAGAATGGCGAGGACGAGAACACCACCGGCATCTGCCCCGCAGCGCTTGGCAGCAAGGACCAGCAACCCGTGGCATACTCGCCGCGCACCGAGCTGCTTTACGTGCCGACCAACCATATCTGCATGGATTACGAGCCGTTCCGCGTCGCCTATACCGCCGGCCAGCCCTATGTCGGCGCGACGCTCTCGATGTATCCGGCGCCTGACAGCCATGGCGGGATGGGCAATTTCATCGCCTGGGATCTCGACACGAACTCGATCAAATGGTCGATCCCCGAGCTGTTCTCGGTCTGGTCGGGCGCTTTGGCGACCGCCGGCGATGTGGTGTTCTACGGAACGCTCGAGGGTTTCCTCAAGGCGATCGACGCCGAAACCGGGGAAGAGCTTTACAGCTTCAAGACCCCCTCCGGCATCATCGGCAACGTCATGACCTATGAGCTGGACGGCACCCAATATATCGCCGTGCTCTCGGGCGTCGGCGGCTGGGCGGGGATCGGTCTTGCCGCAGGGCTGACCAACCCCAATGACGGGCTCGGCGCTGTCGGCGCGATGGCCTCGCTGTCGGATTACACGCAGCTTGGCGGTCAGCTGACGGTCTTCGAGCTGCCGCCCTCGATCCGCAGCGCCTCGGCCGACTGATCAGGGCGAGGAAGTCCGTGAACGCGGCAAACGTCTGACAACAAAAGAGCCGTCCCGAGCATCATCTTGGGTCGGCTCGTTCTTGGGAGGAAAAGCATAATGAACAACAAACATTTATCGGCACTTTCGATGACATCCGCCCTCGTGGCGCTCGGCCTCGCCGCCCCGCTATGGGCGCAGCAACCCGCCGCACCGGCCGATGCGGGCGCGGGTGCTGCGGCGGCGGTGTCGGCGGATGCGGCGACGACTGGCACGGGCGGTGCTCCGGCTCAAGGCGCAGCCCCGGCCGATGCTGGTGCAGGTGCTGCTGCGGCGGTGTCAGCGGACGCGGCAACAACTGGCTCGGGAGGTGCTCCGGCTCACGGTGCAGCCCCGGCAGATGCGGGCGCGGGAGCTGCGGCGGCTGTGTCTGCGGATGCAGCGACAACGGGGGCGGGAGAGGGCGCTCCGGCTGGCGAGACCATCATGCCCTCGGGTCACGACATCACCCCCGATTATCAGGAGAACGGCATCTGGTATAACGCCGACGGCATCCCGACCTTCCTCGTCGAGGAGGACGGCACGGTCGATTGGGCGACATTCTCGGGCTTCCGGCGCTATCATGCGGAATGTCACGTCTGCCACGGCCCCGATGGCGAGGGCTCGACCTACGCGCCCGCTTTGAAGAAATCGGCGCTGAACATGGATTACTACGATTTCATGCAGGTCGTCGCGTCGGGGCGCCAATCGACCAACTCGGTCATGCCCGCCTTCGGGACGAACCGGAATGTCTGGTGCTATATCAACGACATCTATGTCTATCTGCTGGCGCATGGCACCGACACGATCCCGCGCGGCCGGCCGGCGCAGCGGGCGGACAAGCCCGAGGACTATGCCGAGCTGGAAGCTGCGTGCATGGACGGCTGATGCGCGCGCTTTCCCCAGCAATGCTAGGCGCCGCCGTCGCGATCTTCGCCGGCGGCGCGGCGGCGCAGGTCGCCGATCTGCGCTCGACAAGCGCGCTGCGCGTCTGCGCCGACCCGGCGGCGGTGCCGATGTCCTCGCGCGCTGAGGGCGGGTTCGAGAACGATCTGGCCGAGCTGTTTGGCGATCTATTGGGTCTCGAGGTCGAGTATTTCTGGTTCCCGCAGGGCATGGGCTTTGTGCGCCGCACGCTGCGCGACGGCAATTGCGACGTGGTGATGGGCTACGCGCAGGGCGATGAGCTGGTCTTGAACACCAACCATTATTACACCTCTGTCTACGGCATCATCACAAGGCGCGACAGCCCGCTTGCGGGGGTTGACCGGCTTTCCGACCCCGCGCTTTCGGGAAAGGAGATCGGCGTGATCGCCGGAACGCCGCCCGCGAGCCATCTGACACGCGCGGGGCTTGCCGCCAATATGCGCGGGGCGCAGCTTTTCGTGGACCGCCGCGTGTCGAACCCGGCCGGCGATCTGATCGAGGGCGTTCGAGATGGCAGCCTCGATCTGGCGGTTTTGTGGGGGCCGGTCGCCGGGCCGATGATCCGCGATGACGATGATCTTCAGTTCACCCCGCTTTTGCATGACGAGGGCGCGCCGAGGCTGTTCTACCGCATCACGATGGGCGTGCGGCTGGGCGAGGATGAATGGAAGCGCCAGCTCAACAGCCTCATCCGCCGCCATCAGGGCGAGATCGACCAGATCCTGAGCGATTGGGGCGTGCCGCTGACCGATGATTACGGGCGCGAGATGAAATCGGTCTCGGACGAATAGGATGCGGCGCGCGTGGCTTGTCGCGCTTGCGCTTTGGGCGGCGGCCGCGTCAGCCGATCCGCCCCCGCCCGAGCCCGACGGCTACCACGCCGGCCCTTTCAACGCGCCCGTCCCCGCGACGCTTGCCGGCGCGCAGGTGGTCGACGCCGCGCGCGCTTTAGCGCTCGCCGAAGCCGGCGCCGTCTTTTTCGACGTCCACCCCCGCGCGTCCCGGCCCGAGGGGCTGCCAGAAGGCACGATCTGGCGGGACAAGGTGCACATGACCATACCGCACGCCCTTTGGCTCGATTATGGCGGCTATCCCGAGCTGCGCGCGGCCGAAGAGGCGGGCTTCGCGCAGGCAATGGCCCGGGCCGGCGGGCCGGATATGGACCACCCGATGGTCTTTTTCTGCCTGCCCGATTGCTGGCTGTCGTGGAACGCCGCAAAGCGCGCGGTCAGCCTTGGCTATACCGGCGTTCACTGGTTTCCGGGCGGGACGGTGGAATGGGAGGCAGCGGGCGGGCCGCTGGAGCATGCCGAGGCGCCTTGAAGGGTTGCGCGTCTCTGCCACCAAGGTCTGATAGAACCCGCAAGCTTGCCGGGTTTACCCTGACGGCAACGGGAGGCTGCTGCCGCGAAGGAACAGGGCGCACGGCCAATCCGCGCCTTGGGCGGCATCGTCAAGCGCCCAGTAAAAGGCGGGCAGGTGCGGCCCATGCTCAGCCGCGCGGGCAGGGAGGGAGGAAGGATGACACGGATCGCAACGCTGCTCCTCGGCGCTTCGCTGATTGCGGCCGCAACTGCGGCGCCGAGCCTTGCCGAGGGCGTGATCCGCGCCGCCGTCCTGCGCGTTGACAGCCCCGATCTGCCGCCGATCTCGCGCCTTGACGCGCTGCCCGATGATCTGGGCTTCGCGGGCGCCGAGCTTGCGACGCAGGACAACGCCACAACCGGCCAGTTCATGGGCCAGAGCTTCGAGACCGAAACCCGCGCCGTCCACGAAGATGAGGCGATCGCCGCGCTTGACGAGATCCTGGGCGATGGCGTGCGCTTTGTTGCGGTGCTTGCGGGCGACGAGACCATGCTGGCGCTCGCCGATCACGCCTCCCGCACCGCGCCCGATGCGCTTTTGTTCAACGCGGCGGCGGGCGGGGACAATCTGCGCAA
>JAUNRZ010000179.1 GCA_030539455.1 Paracoccus sp. (in: a-proteobacteria)
ACGCTCCGCGACGGGCAACAGACGCTCGGCGTTCAGTTCAGCGCGGCCGAGAAAGCCGAGATTGCGCTCATGCTCGACGATCTCGGCGTCGATTATATCGAGGGCGGCTGGCCCGGCGCGAACCCGACCGACAGCGAGTTTTTCGAACGCCCGCCGCAGACGCGCGCGCGCCTGACCGCGTTCGGGATGACCAAGCGCGCCGGGCGCTCGGCCGGCAATGACGAGGTGCTGGCGTCGGTGATGAATGCGGGGACCGCCGCGGTCTGTCTCGTCGGAAAGACGCATGATTTCCACGTCACCGAGGCGCTTGGGATCACGCTGGACGAGAATGTCCAGAACATCGCCGAATCGATCGCCCATATCACTGCGAGCCGCGAGGCGATCTTCGATGCCGAGCATTTCTTCGACGGCTGGAAGGCCAACCGCGATTACGCGCTGCGCTGCCTGATCGCCGCGCGCGATGCGGGCGCGCGCTGGATCGTCTTGTGTGACACGAATGGCGGCACCCTGCCCGCCGAGATCGGCGCGATCACTGCCGAGGTGATCGCGGCGGGGATCGAGGGGGCGCGGCTCGGGATCCACACCCATGACGACACCGGGACCGCCGTTGCCGGCGCGCTCGCGGCGGTCGGTGCGGGCGCGCGGCAGGTTCAGGGCACGCTCAACGGTCTGGGCGAGCGCTGCGGGAACGCCAACCTCACCACGCTGATCGCGAATTTTGCGCTGAAGCCCGAATTTGCCGGGCTGGAGATCGGGACGGGCCCCGAGGCGCTGCGCGGGCTGTCGCGGATCTCGCAGCGGCTCGACGAGATCCTCAACCGCATCCCCGAGCGGCGCGCGCCCTATGTCGGCGCCTCGGCCTTCGCGCACAAGGCTGGGCTCCACGCAAGCGCGATCCTGAAAAATCCCGCGACTTATGAACATGTTACCCCCGATCTTGTCGGCAATGAGCGGATCATTCCGATGTCCAACCAGGCCGGTCAGTCTAACCTGCGCGCGCGGCTCGCCGAGGCGGGGATCACCGCAGGCAGCGGCGATGATCTGGCCGCGATCCTGACCGATGTGAAGGACCGCGAGGATCAGGGCTATGCTTATGATGCCGCGCAGGGCAGCTTCGAGCTGCTCGCCCGCCGCCATCTCGGCCTGCTGCCGCGGTTTTTCGATGTCGAGCGCTACCGCGTCATTGTCGAGCGTCGGCGCAATGCGATGGGCGTGCAGATCAGTGTCTCCGAGGCCGTCGTCGCGGTGCGGATGGGCGATCAGCTCGTTATGTCGGTCAGCGAATCGCATGGCGACGAGGGCGATGATCGCGGCCCGGTCAACGCGCTCTGGCGCGCTTTGGCGAAGGATCTGGGGCCGTATCAGGGCTCGATCGACGCCATGCATCTGGCCGATTTCCGCGTGCGGATCACGCAAGGCGGCACGGATGCGGTCACGCGCGTGATCATCGACAGCGCCGATACAAGCGGCAATCGTTGGTCCACCGTGGGCGTTTCGGCCAATATCGTCGATGCGAGTTTCGAGGCGTTGATCGACGCGATCACATGGAAGCTGGTGCACGATCAGGCGCGCCCGGCATGAGCGTTGACGCTGCCGCCGAGCTGCTGCGCCGGGGCGATCCGGACCGGCTCTCGGCGGCGCTTTGCGCGCAGGCGGGCGATCGCGCGCGGCTCGTCTCGCTTTACGCGGCCAATCTCGAGATCGCGCGGGCGGCGCTTGCCTCGCGTGAGCCGCTGATCTCACTCATGCGCCTCCAATGGTGGGCGGACCGGCTGGGCGATCTGGCCGCCGGGCGCGACGTTGCGGGCCAGCACGCGGTGCTTGATGCGCTTGCTGAAAACTGGGGGAAAGACGCGGGGGCCATCGCTTCCCTTGCCGAGGCGCGGCGGCGCGACGCCATGCGCGAGCCGTTCACTGAAGACGAGGCGCTGCTCGATTATATCGACGCGAGCGCGGGCAATCTGATGCGGCTTGCTGCGCGCGGATGCGGGCTGGAGCACCATCCGGCGATAACCGATCAGGCGCGCGGCGCGGGGCTCGCGGCGTGGCTCGACGCGCTGCCGGCGCTTGGCCCGCTTGGTTTGGGGCTCTCGCCCGCCGAGCCTGCGCGAATCGCGGCGCTCGCGCGGGCGGGGCTCGGCGCTTTGGACCGCGCGCGCGGCGCTTCGGGCGTTCCGCGAAGGGCGGCGCCGGCGCTTTTTGCGGGGCCGGGCGCACGGGCGCGTCTGCTGGCGCATGAGCGCAGCGAAATCATTGAAATGTCAGAATTTTCAAAGCGTCTCGCGTTTCTCAATCTGGGCTTTCTGGGGCGCTGGAAGAGCTGATCGGCGATTAAGTATATCTTCATCTTTCTGTGCCAAGTTCGTCACGATCAGAGCAGGAAGAACCAGACGTGGACCGATCAGACCCGACATTACACCACAAGGGGGCGCAGCCATGACGCGCCCCGTCCGTTTGCTGATCGTGGACGATTCCGCGACGATTCGCCGGCTGATCCGGCTGCGCCTCAGTGCCGACCCGAGGATCGAGGTGGTGGGCGAAGCGGCCGACGCGGCCGAGGCCGAGATGCTCATCGCGCGGCTGCGCCCGGATGTGCTGACGCTGGATGTGGAAATGCCGGGGAAGTCGGGGCTGCAATTTCTGGCCGAGCTGATGGTCTCCAACCCGCTGCCGGTGGTGATGCTGTCCTCGGAAACGCAGCGCGGAAGCGCCGCCGCGATCGAGGCGCTGTCGCTCGGGGCGGTCGAATGTCTCGGCAAGCCGCAGGGTCTGGGCGGGACCGAAGGTTTTGCCGAGCTGCCGGGGATGATCCGCGCCGCCGCGCAGGCCCGGGTCGGCACGAGCCGGCGGCAGGCGGGCACTGGCGCGGCCGCCTCGCGGTTCGAGTGGAACGGGCGGATCGTGCTCGTCGGCTCGTCCACGGGCGGGGTCGAGGCGCTTGAGCTGCTGCTCTCGCAGATGCCGGAGAACTGCCCACCCATCCTGATCACCCAACATATGCCCGAGAGCTTTCTTGCCAGCTTCGTGCAGCGCCTGAATGCGCGTTTTGCGCCCCGCATCACGCTTGCCGGACCGCGCGACGTGATCGAGCAGGGCCGCGTCTATATCGCGCCCGGCGGCGAGACGCATCTCGGGATGGCCGGCCCCGTCGCGCGGCCGCGCTGCGATCTGATCGTGGGCGAGAAGGTCTCGAACCACCGCCCGTCGGTCGATGTGATGTTCGGCTCGGCCCGCAGCTACGCGGCCAATTGTGTCGCGGTGATGTTGACCGGGATGGGCCATGACGGCGCGGCCGCAATGGTCGATCTGCGCCGCGCGGGCGCGCTGTGCCTCGCGCAGGATCAGGCCAGCTCGGTCGTCTGGGGGATGCCGCGCGCGGCATACGAGCAGGGCGGCGTGGACCGCCTGATCGCGCTCGACCGCATGGCCGCCGAGATTCTCGAGGTGACAGGCAAGGGCGCGGCTCGCTCGGGATATATGGGGCGGGCGAGTTAGACGTCATGGTGGGTAGCGCCGCGACGCGCTGCCTGATCGCTGGGCCGGCCCTCACTGCTCCCCCACGCCCATGGGGCCGGGTTCCCGAATTGCACCTGCTCCGGAGCGCTCAGTCGAGGCTCATGTCGGCGCCGCGACGCGGCTATCGGATGGGTGCCTATCGGA
Source organism: Paracoccus sp. (in: a-proteobacteria) (assembly GCA_030539455.1). Lineage (GTDB taxonomy): Bacteria > Pseudomonadota > Alphaproteobacteria > Rhodobacterales > Rhodobacteraceae > Paracoccus. The sequence goes on from JAUNRZ010000179.1 coordinate 3,661, forward strand.
TAGCAGTTGCCACCGCGGTGCTGGCTCGCCCGACCCGCTGCCGCGGATGATCCCCCCGCCCTCGGCGCACGCGATTGCAACCCATCCGTCAAGGCGTCATAACCCCGAAACACTCGAATCACGT
>JAUNRZ010000180.1 GCA_030539455.1 Paracoccus sp. (in: a-proteobacteria)
CGTGATGGTCTCGCCCTCGGCCACCTCGCCGGCGCTGACCACGATCGAAGATGACGGGCTCTTCTTCCGCACCGCGCCTTCGGATGCGCGTCAGGGTCAGGTCATGGCCGAGCTCGCGCGCGAGGCCGGCTACGACACCGCCGCGATCACCTACACCAACAACGATTACGGCAAGGGTCTGGCCGACAGCTTCGAGGCTGCGTTCACCGAAGCCGGCGGCTCGGTCTCGATCTCGGCCGCGCATGATGACGGCAAGGCCGACTACTCGGCCGAGGTCGGCGCGCTTGCGGCGGCGGGCGGCGATGTGCTGGTCGTGATCGGCTATGTCGATCAGGGCGGCTCGGGCATCACCCGCGCCTCGCTCGACACCGGCGCGTTCGACATCTTCATGTTCCCCGACGGGATGGTCGGCGACGCGCTCGTGAACCGCTTCGGCGACGAGCTTGACGGCTCGATCGGCATCAACCCCGCTTCGGAAGGCGAAGGCCGCGATCGCTTCGTCGCGATCGGCGAGGAAGCCGGGTTCAACGCCAACAGCCCCTACTCGGCCGAATCCTACGACGCGGCTGCCCTGATGATGCTGGCGATGCAGGCCGCCGGCTCGACCGATCCGGCCGAGGTGAAAGAGCATATCATGGCCATCGCGAACGGTCCGGGCGAGAAGATCATGCCGGGCGAGCTGGCCCGCGGGCTCGAGCTGCTGGCCGCCGGCACCGCCATCGACTATGACGGCGCCTCGACCCCTGAACTGGTCGAGCCGGGCGAAAACCCGGGCATGTTCCGCGTGACCAACTACACTGCTGACGGCGCCGAGGTAGCGGGTTACCGCTAAGCGCGCAAGAAGCTGATATAACAAAGCCCGGCGCCCCACGCGCCGGGCTTTTCTTAAAAGAATAACAAGCCTTTGGGCGAAATTCCTGGTCGCAACGACACAAGGAAAGGGGAGCGATGATCCGGGTCGAAAACCTGATTAAGCAATTCGGCGGCTTCCGCGCGGTGGACGATGCGAGCCTGACGATCGAGACCGGCTCGATCACCGGGCTGATCGGCCCGAACGGGGCGGGCAAGTCCACCTTGTTCAACGTGATCGCGGGCGTTCACCAGCCGACCGGCGGGCGCGTCTATATGGACGGCGAGGACATTACCGGCCTCCCCCCGCACGAGCTGTTCCACAAGGGCCTGCTGCGCACCTTCCAGCTTGCCCATGAATTCGCCTCGATGACGGTGCGCGAGAACCTGATGATGGTCCCCGCCGGCCAGACCGGCGAGACGCTCATCAACACATGGTTCCGCCGCGGCCAGATCCGCCGCGAAGAGCGTGCCCTGCGCGAGAAAGCGGACGAGGTCCTCGATTTCCTGACGATCAGCCATGTCGCCGATGAAAAGGCCGGCAATCTCTCGGGCGGGCAGAAAAAACTGCTCGAGCTGGGGCGCACGATGATGGTCGACGCCAAGATCGTCTTTCTCGACGAGGTCGGCGCGGGCGTGAACCGAACGCTGCTCGGCACGATCGGCGATGCGATCGTGCGGCTCAACCGCGAACGGGGATACACGTTCTGCGTGATCGAGCATGACATGGATTTCATCGGCAAGCTTTGCGACCCGGTGATCGTGATGGCGGCCGGTCAGGTGCTGGCCGAGGGCCCGGCGGAATCGATCATGCAGAACGAGGCCGTGATCGAGGCGTATCTGGGCACCGGCCTGAAAAACAAGGAAAAGGTGGGAGCATGAGCGACACCAGACCCGGTTTCGGCGGGCGCGGCAACCGCGACGCCTCTCTGGTCAACACGCATGGGCGCGGCACGATCGACGGCTCGCGCCGTTCCGGCCCGGTCGGGCCGGGGCAAGAGGGCGACCCGTTCCTGATTGCCGAGAATATGCGCGGCGGCTACGGCAAGGCCGATATTCTCAACAATTGCACGCTGACGGTGGAAAAGGGCCAGATCGCGGTGATCGTCGGGCCGAACGGCGCGGGCAAATCGACCGCGATGAAGGCGGTGTTCGGGATGCTGAACCTGCGCAAGGGCTCGGTGCGGCTGGGCGGCGAGGATATCTCGGCGCTGAACCCGCAGGACCGCGTACACAAGGGGATGGGGTTTGTTCCGCAGACCCATAACGTCTTTCCCACCATGACCGTGCGCGAAAACCTCGAGATGGGCGCGTTCATCCGCAGCGACGATATCCGCGAGACGATCGAGCAGGTCTATACTCTGTTCCCCGCCGTCGCCGAAAAGCGCAACCAGTTCGCGGGCGAGCTCTCCGGCGGGCAGCGCCAGCAGGTCGCGGTCGGCCGCGCCCTGATGACACGCCCGAGCCTTTTGATGCTGGACGAGCCGACCGCCGGGGTCAGCCCGATCGTGATGGACGAATTGTTCGACCGGATCATCGAGGTCGCCCGCTCCGGCATCTCGATCCTGATGGTCGAGCAGAACGCCAAGCAGGCGCTCGAGATCGCCGATATCGGCTATGTGCTGGTTCAGGGCGCGAACCGCTACACCGACACCGGCGCGGCCCTGATGGCCGACCCGGAAGTCCGCCGCACATTTCTGGGAGGCTGAGGGATGCGATTGGAACATCTTGCCACGCTTGGCACAATTGCCGCTCTCGGCCTTTCGGCCACGGGCGCGAGCGCCCAGCAGGCAGCGGTGCAGAATTTCGAGTGCCGCTTTGACCGCCAATGCGAAGAGGACGCGCCCTGCGCGAAAAGCGGCTACGTGGCCGCCGTCGCGGTCGACGGCGCGCCGGGGCGCGACGGCCCGATCACCGCACTGCTCGAGGACGATATGGGCCAGCATGAATTGAGCGGCTACCGGATGGAAGGCTCGCTCGCGGCAGCGGCCCATGCCCCGTCAGATGGATCTTACCTGTTGACGATCTGGCCGGGCGGCGGGGCGCGTCTGACCTCGCATTATCCCGGGGGCCCCCCCGCTGTCACGATGGTCGGCCAATGTCAGGAGGCCCGGTAATGGATATTCTGAACGCGTTGGTCGTGTTTCTGAACTTCGTTTTCATCCCCGCAGCCGCCTATGGCGCGCAGCTCGCGCTCGGTGCGCTTGGCGTGACGCTGATCTACGGCATCCTGCGGTTTTCCAACTTTGCGCATGGCGACACGATGGCGTTCGGCACCGGGATCACGATCCTGCTGACGATCTGGCTGCAATCTCTGGGCGTCTCGTTCGGCCCCCTGCCGACCGCGCTGCTGGCCCTGCCGATCGGGATCGCACTGACCGCGCTTTTCGTTCTGGGCACGGACCGCGTGGTCTACCGCTATTACCGGGTCAAGAAATCCGATCCGATCATCATGGTCATGGCCTCGGTCGGGGTCATGTTCATCATGAACGGGATCACGCGGATCATCATCGGCGTCAACGAGCGCAGCTTCGATGACGGGCAGCGCTTCATCGTCACCGTCCGCCAGTTCCGCGAGATGACCGGGCTGACCGAGGGGCTGGCGCTGCGCTCGACTCAGGTGCTGACGCTTGTGGTTGCGGTGCTGGTCGTCTGGGCGCTGTTTCACTTCCTGAACCGCACCAAGGCGGGCAAATCCATGCGCGCCTATTCCGATAACGAGGATCTGGCGCTGCTGTCGGGGATCGACCCGGAAAAGGTCGTGCGGATGACATGGATCATCGCGGCGGGGCTGATGGTGATCGCCGGAACGCTTTACGGGCTCGATAAATCCTACCGCCCGTTCAACTATTTCCAGATGCTGCTGCCCATCTTTGCCGCCGCCGTGGTGGGCGGGCTCGGCAGCCCGCTTGGCGCGATTGTCG
>JAUNRZ010000031.1 GCA_030539455.1 Paracoccus sp. (in: a-proteobacteria)
GGCTTGCGCCGGTGCTGATCGCGATGCCGCCGACGCCGGGCGCGTGGGGCGCGGGCGGCCCGCAAGTGCTGATCAGCCTTGTGATCGGCGTACTGACCATCGTGGCCGCCGTGCAGGTCTATCAGCGGCTGAACCGGCCCTGGCGCACGCCTGTGATGCTGGCCGTGCTGCTGGGCGGGCTGTGGCTTTATCGCAGCATCTTCACCCCCGCCGCCGATGCGATCGAGGCGGTCAACCCGGCCGCCGCAGGTTATCTGGGCGGTCTCGGCCTGCCGGTCCTGCTGAGCTGGCCTGTCGGCGCGCTGTTCGCGGCGGCGGCGGCGTGGGTCGTGGGCAAGGTCGCGCTTGGCCTTCGCTCGGACTATCTGGCGATTGCGACGCTCGGCATTGGCGAGATCATCGTCGCCGTGATGCGCAACGAGGAATGGCTCGCGCGCGGGGTCAAGAACGTGACCGGCATCCCCCGCCCCGTCCCGGCCGAGATCGCGCTGCAACGCGATCCGGAATTCGTCGAATGGGTCGCGCGGTGGGGCTTCAACGCGGCCGAAGGCTCGGCGGTCTATGTCAAGCTGCTTTACGCGGGGCTGTTCACCGCCGTTCTGGTGGGCGTGATCCTCTTGGCCGAGCTTGCGCTGAAATCGCCCTGGGGCCGGATGATGCGCGCGATCCGCGACAACGAGACGGCGGCGGGCGCGATGGGCAAGCACGTCACTGGCCGGCATCTCCAGATCTTCGTGATCGGCTCGGCCGTGATCGGGCTTGCGGGCGCGATGATGATCACGATGGACGGGCTCGTCTCGCCGGGCCAATACATCCCGCTGCGCTTTACCTTCCTTGTGTGGGTGATGGTGATCGTGGGCGGGTCGGGCAATAACTGGGGCGCGGCGCTTGGCGCGATCCTGATCTGGTTCCTGTGGATCAAGGCCGAGGTCTGGGGCGGCGCGCTCATGCAGCTCGTGACCATGCCGCTGCCCGGAGGAGCGCTGCGCGATCAGCTTCTGGCGGGCTCGGCGCATATGCGCTTTGTCGCAATGGGGCTCATCATGCTTCTGGTGCTGCGTTTCGCGCCGCGCGGGCTGATCCCGGAAAAATAGCGCAGGCTGGCGCCGGGACAACGGAAAGGGGCCGCGCGATGCGGCCCCTTTTCTCGTCAGCAGCGGCCCATCATCGCGGTCCAGTAGACCCGCCCGTCGCGCCCGCGCGCAGCGGCGACCGCGCCGTCCGTGTAGCTCGCGCCCAGCATATTGCGCCGGTGCCCGCCCGAGCCCATCCAGGCCCGCACCACGGACGCCCCGGTCTGCTGGCCGCGCGCGACATTCTCGGCAATGCCCCGGCACTGGCCGCCCGCGCGCCGCGCCCGCCCATGCGGGTTCGAGCCGTCCGAGCCCTGATGCGCCATGAACCCTTCGCGCGCCATATCGCAGCTATGCGCGCGCGCAGCGGCCTGAAGCGCGGAATTGCCGCGCAGCGGCGCCAGCCCGGCCGAGCGGCGCTCGGCATTGATCGCGCGCATCGCGGCAAGGCCAAGCTGCGAATCGACCGCGCAGCCACTGCCGCCGCCGCGCCCGCCCTGAGGCAGGCTGCCGCGCGGCCCGCCTGTGCCGGGCGTGATGGGAACGGTGACGGGCACCCTGATCTCGGCGCGCCCGCCGCCGGGCAGCGAGCCACCAGTGCTGATGGTGAGGCATCCCGAAAGGGCAAACGCGGCGCCGAGCGCAAGCGCGGCCTGTGCTAGTCTGGTCATGATCCTGGGTCCGGTCTGGTTGGCGTTGCCTTGGCTAACGCGCCGGCGCGCGCTTTATTCCGGCCGTCGCGCAAATATTCGCGCGCCCCGCCGTGCGAGCCGGCTTGCCAGCCCGCCCGGCGCGCCGTAAAGCCCTGCCATGAGACAGCATCAACGCCTCCTTATCGTCGATTTCGGCTCTCAGGTGACGCAGCTTATCGCAAGGCGCCTGCGCGAGCTGAACATCTATTGCGAGATCCGCCCCTATCAGACGCTCGATGACGCCGCCTTGCGCGATTTCGCGCCGCGCGCCGTCATCCTCTCGGGCGGGCCGGACAGTGTCACGCGCGAGGGCAGCCCGCGCGCGCCTGATGCGCTTTGGCAGCTTGGCGTTCCGGTGCTCGGCATCTGCTACGGCCAGCAAGTGATGATGACCCAGCTTGGCGGCGCCGTCGAATCCGGCCATCACGCCGAGTTCGGCCGCGCCTTCGTGACCCCGGCCGAGGGGCATAAGGGCGACAGCATTTTCACCGGCCTTTTCGCGACCGGCCGCGAAGAAGTCTGGATGAGCCACGGCGACCGCGTCACCGCGCTCGCGCCGGGCTTTACCGTGATCGGCACCTCGCCCGGCGCGCCCTTCGCGATGATCGCCGACGAGGCGCGGCGCTTTTACGCGGTCCAGTTCCACCCCGAGGTGCACCACACCACCAATGGCCGCATCCTGCTCGAGAATTTCACCCGCCTCGCGGGGTTCACGGGCGATTGGACGATGGCCTCTTACCGCGACGAGGCGATCGCCAAGATCCGCGAGCAGGTCGGCGACCGGCAGGTGATCTGCGGGCTTTCGGGCGGGGTGGACAGCTCGGTTGCCGCCGTGCTGATCCACGAGGCAATCGGCGATCAGCTCACCTGCGTTTTCGTCGATCACGGGCTCTTGCGGCTGAACGAGGCCGAAGAGGTCGTCACGATGTTCCGCGACCACTACAACATTCCGCTGATCCACGCCGAGGAAAGCGATCTCTTCATCGGCGCGCTCGAGGGCGTCTCGGACCCCGAGATCAAGCGCAAGACCATCGGGCGGCTCTTCATCGACGTGTTTCAGCGCGAGGCGGGCAAGATCGACGGGGCGGAGTTTCTCGCTCAGGGCACGCTCTACCCCGATGTGATCGAAAGCGTCAGCTTCAGCGGCGGGCCGTCGGTCACGATCAAATCGCACCATAATGTGGGCGGATTGCCGGAAAAGATGGGGCTGAAACTGGTCGAGCCGCTGCGCGAGCTGTTCAAGGACGAGGTGCGCGCGCTTGGCCGCGAGCTTGGCCTGCCCGAGCATTTCATCGCCCGCCACCCCTTCCCCGGCCCCGGCCTTGCCATCCGCTGCCCCGGCGAGATCACCCGCGAAAAGCTCGAGATCCTGCGCCGCGCCGATGCGGTCTATATCGACCAGATCCGCAAGCACGGGCTTTATGACGAGATCTGGCAGGCCTTCGTTGCGATCCTGCCGGTCAAGACGGTGGGCGTGATGGGCGACGGGCGGACCTATGATTTCGCCTGCGCGCTGCGCGCGGTGACCTCGGTGGACGGGATGACCGCCGATTACTACCCGTTCAGCCATGAATTCCTGGGCGAGACGGCGACGCGGATCATCAATGAAGTCAAGGGGATAAACCGCGTCACCTATGACATCACCTCAAAGCCGCCCGGCACGATCGAATGGGAATGATCCGCGGCGCAGCCGCGCTTGCGCTATGCGCGGCGCTTGGGGCGGCCGAGGCTGCGGCGGATGGGCTGAGCTTTTTCCGCATCGGCAATGGCGATACGGTCGGCGCCTATTATCCCGTGGGCGGGCTCGTTGCGATGGCGGTGTCGAACCCGCCGGGCTCGGCCCCCTGCGCCGAGGGCGGGCCGTGCGGCGTGCCGGGTCTGGTCGCCTCGGCGCTCGCCTCGGCGGGATCGGTCGAGAACCTCATCGCGGTCTCTGGCAAAGTGCTGGAATCGAGCTTTGCGCAGGCCAACACCGCGCGCGATGCGTTCACCGCTCGGGGCGCGTTTGCGGGCCGCGCGCCCATGGATGATCTGCGCCTGATCGCCAATCTCTACCCCGAGCGCGTTCATATCGTCGTCCCCGCCGGCTCGCCCGCGCACAGCGTTGCGGACCTCGCCGGCGCGCGGATCGCTGTCGGGCAGCCCGGCTCGGGAACGCGCGGGGATGCGATGCGCCTTCTGCATCTCGCCGGGATCACCGAGGATAATGCAGATCTGCGCGGCATGGGCGCGGACGCAGCGGCGCAGGCCCTGGCGGCGGGCGAGATTGACGCGTTGATCTATGTCGCGGGCGCCCCCGCCCCCGTCATCGCCGATCTGGCCGCGCGCCATCCGGTCCGGCTGATCCCGGTCGAGGGCGATCTGGCGCGCGCTTTTGCGACCGCCGAGCCGCTTTTCACCCCGCTCGATTTTCCGGCCGGCATCTATCCGGGCAGCGACGCGCCGGTCCCGTCCCTCTCGGTGCCGGCGCAGTGGATCACCCGCGCCGAGTTTCCCGACCGCCTGATCTACGCGCTGACCCGCGTTCTGTGGAACGACAACACGATGCGCCAGCTCGCGCCAAGCGATCTCGGCCGTCAATTGCAGCGCGGCTACGCGCTCGAGAGCCTAGAGATCCCGCTCCATCCCGGCGCGGAGCGCTATTACCGAGAGGCGGGGCTGCTCGGTCAGGACGCGCCGTAGCGCTGGACCCAAGCCGCGATCAATTGCTGATGAAGGCTGCGCGCGCGGCCCGTCCAGGCGGCGACGCCGGCGGGCATCTCCTGCCCCTCCGTGCCGGCCCGGCGGTCCTCGTTCGCGACAAAGATCGCGAAGCTGATCTTGCGGCGCCCCGGCGCCTCGGCAAACCCGGCGAGGTTCGACACAAAATTCAGCGTCCCGCTTTTCGCGGTGATGCGCAGCCCGTCCGCGAACAGAGGCGCGTTCTCGTCGAAGGGTGAGATATCGCGCATCAGCCCCTCGATCTGATCCTCGGGCCGCGCCCGCACCGCCAGCAGGGCCATATCGCGCGCGCTCACGCGCGATGAGGGCGACATCCCCGAATGATCGGCAAAGCGCATCGCGTCAAAGCCGCGCTCATGCGCCCATCGCTGCATATCGGCAGCCGAGGCGGCGAGATCGCGCGCCCCGCTTGCGTGAAGCCCCGCAACCTCGGCGGTCAGATTGGTCGAGAAATTCATCATCCCGGCGAGGATTTCGCGCAAAGGCGGGCTCTCGATCCGCGCGATCTCGCGGGCGCCATCAGGGAGCGAGGCGGCGATTTGCGGCGTCGGCAGCGCCAGCCCCCGCGCGCGGCAGAGCGTCTGGAACACGTCGCCGGCGTAAAGCTCGGGCAGGCGGACGGGCATCCAGCGGCTGCCCGCGGCGCCGAGGCTCGCGCGGTTGACCGACCACACCTCGCGCGCGCCCTCGCGCCGCCAGTCAAAGACCGGGCCGCTGCCCACGGTCTCGGCCCGCACCGTATAGGCAACCGGGCTCTCGCGCCGCGCCCGCGCCTCGAAGCCAAGGCGGTAGCCGTCATTGCCGCGCCGCCAGTCGAAATGAACGCGGTTGAAATTCAGAATCATCCCTGAAATCGCGGGGTTATAGGCGAGATGAGGCGCCTGCCCCGGCGCGATCTCGTGCATTGCGGGCAGCGCGCCGCCCCAGACCTCGAACTGTGCGGGCGCGTCAAGTCCGGCCGCGGCCGCGGCATCGGCGAGATCGGCGAGATGATCGGTGTCGAGAAGCGGATCGCCCCCGCCCGCCAGCACAAGGCGATCGCCCGCCAGCAAAAGCCGCGTTGCAAAGCGCCGCTCGGGCCCGAGCCGGTCCAGAGCATAAAGCGCAGTGACGGTCTTGAGCGTGCTTGCCGGCGCCGCCGGGCGCTGCGCATCGCGCCCCTCGAGCAGCGCGCCGGTCTGGGCATCGAGAACCGCGTAGCTGATCCGCGCGCCGAGATCGGCCGAAGCGATCAGCCGTCCCGGCAGGGCCGGCGGGCGCGGCGGCGGGCGCAGGCTGGCGCTGAGCGAAAGGCTCTCGGCCCGCGCAATCCCGGGGGCGGCGAGTGCGGCCGCAAGGCCAAACAGCGCGCGCCGGCGCGTCAGGCGCAAGCGGCGGCTCCGATCTGGGCAAAGCGCGGAGCGCAGTCGCGGTTGTCGAAGAACGGAACGCTGGCCGGCGGGCGCAGCTTCCCCTCGCCGGCGGCGGCGGCAATTGAGGCGATCTCGGCCAGCACGACCTCGGTTATGAACGGCAATTGCAGCGCGCGCACCTCGTCGAGCCCGACCCAATGGAGATGCGAAAGCTCATCGCAGGCGCGCGAGAAATCGTCGGGATCGCCGTGGATCTGCGCGGCGTCAGCAAGGAAAAACCGCGCGTCAAAGCGGCGCGGACGGCCGGGCGGCGTGACCGCGCGGAACACGAAATGGAGCCCCGAAATATCGGGCTGAACCCCCGCCTCGCGGTAAAGGGCGATGTCGCTGTCGCCGGGCTGGCCGATCAGCAGGCCGGTCTCTTCGGCAAGCTCGCGCAGGGCGGCGCCCAGCAGCGCGTCCGGGCCGGGCGCGCCGCTTGCCACATCGAAGCCAAGCCGCGCATGGCTGACCGGATCGGCCGGCCCGAGCGTGACCTCGGCATCGGCCGCATCGACCGCGCCGCCCGGAAACACATATTTCGAGGGCATGAAGGCCGCGTTCGCGCCCCGCTGCCCCATCAGAACCCGGCCGGATCCGCCATCGCGGCGCAGCAAGATCACCGTTGCCGCATCGCGCAGCCGGGCTGGGTCCGGCGCCGCGCTCATGACCTTCCCGGCGCGCTTGTCTTATCGCCGAAGCCGTGCATCCGCCGCGCCCATTGCATCCCGACCATGGCGCCCTTGAAGATCGGGAGCAGCACGAGCGAGAGGATGATCGCCGCCGCCGAGAAGCCGATCAGCAGCGGGACCGGCTCGGGCCGGTAGGCGATGAATATCCACAAAAGCGCCGGCGCGAGGAGGTGCGAGACGACCAGCACAGTCATATAGGCCGGCCCGTCATCGGCGCGTTGATGCGACAGATCCTCGCCGCAGCTTTCGCAGGCATCGCGGATCTTGAGATAGCCGCGAAAGATCGCCCCCTCGCCGCAGCTCGGGCAACGGCGCAGCGCACCCCGGCGCATGGCCTCGCCGGTGGGCCGTTCAGCGGATATCTCGGCGCTCATCGCATCACTCCTCAAGCGGTCGGTGTCGGGGGATAAATAACCCCTGCGGCCGCGTTCTGCCAGAGGCTTCACGGGGATGTTGTGCGGTGGGTTGCGGGCGCGCGATGCGAGGAAGCGATGTATTCGCGCCGAGAACGCGCCGCACGCCGCTTCGATGCGCCAGGCAGTGCTCCGCCCCTCACCTCACGCGCAAATCGGCGCCACCGTGCCCGCCATAACATGCCGCCCCGCCGGCCCCTCGCGCGCGAGCAGCACCAGATTGCGCCCGGCCCGCTTCGCCTTGATGAGCGCGCGGTCCGCCGCCGCGAGCACCGAAGCCGCGTCCCCCGCATGGCCGGGCCCGAACGCCGCCACGCCCACCGAGGCCGTCACGCGCAGCTGCATATTCCCGCTGAGCCCCGGCACGGTGATCGGCCGCCCGCAGATGCGCGCCCGGATATGCTCGGCCAAGGCCACCGCCTCGGCCTCGGCGGCGGCGGGCATCAGCAGCACGAACTCCTCACCGCCCATGCGCGCGGCATCGAATGCCGCGCCCGCCGCGGCGCTGAGAATCGCGCCGACCTCTTGCAGAACCGCATCGCCCGCCGCGTGACCGTGGCGGTCATTGATCGCCTTGAAACGGTCCAGATCAAGAACCAGCACCGCCCCGCCCGCCGAGCCGTAAAGCGCGGCCTCGAGCCGCGGCATCAGATAGCGCCGATTGTAAAGCCCGGTGAGCGGGTCCTGCGTGGCGAGCTGCTGCTCTTCCAAGGCCCGCGCGTGCTGCCGCGCGATAAGCTGCGCGCGTCGCTGCGCCGCGCGAAGGCGCAGCGACGTTGCACTGCCACCATCACCGCCGAGTTGGTCGTCGAACAGCACCTCGCCGGCGCCGACATCGAGCAAAACCGCCTCGTGATCGGCCGCGCAGCGTGGCAGGACCGCGACGATGGCGCAGCTTCTCGGTGCCTCATTCATCTGCTGGCGCAGCGCGGCGACCAGAGCGATCAGCCGGTCAGCCTCGCCGGGCGCTGCCGCCAGAGCGATGAGATCGGGCCATTCCTCGCGCGGCGTTGCCGCAAGCAGATCACCGGCAGACATCAAGCGCACGTGATAACCGGCTGCGGCGAGCCCTGCGCGCACGTCGCCGCCCGCGCCAATACGGACAAGCGCCGCGCAGCGACGATGCGCAAAGCCGGCCGCCGCCGGCTCGGCAAAGCCGGCCGCTTGCCGCGCGGCTTCGGCGGGGCGCGGCGACGACATCGCAGCGCGGCAGCGCGCGAGCAAAAGCGCCGGCGGGGCATCTGGCGCCACCACCTGATCTGCGCCCGAAAGATACGCCTCACCCGCCGCATCGGGGGGCGCGATGACCAGAAGCGGGCTTTGCGCCGCAAGCGCACGCACCGCACCGCAGCGCTGCGCGACCGCCCCGCCCCTTGGCGCGGCAAACACCACAAGCCCGGCGCCTTCGATCCGCGCGGGCGGGCGCTCATAAGCGTCGACCGCGTAGCCGGCCGCTGCCAGCCGGGTCTTGTTCGCCAGCCGCTCGGTCATGTTATGCTCGATCAGGACGATTCGCCGCCGCATCTGTTTTCCCTTGCCCACAGCAACTCTCCCGCTCAAACTGGCATAAAAGGATTAACAAAGTATTTCCGCCGATGAATTTTTCTGCCGCCGAAGCCATCGCGAGCCAGCTTGTGATGGAGATCGTCTCGGACCCGCAATTGCTGGGCGATCTGATGCAAAGCTCGGGCGTTTCGGGCGCCGATCTGCGCAGGCTGATCGACACGCCCGACATTCACCCTTTCGTGATGAATTTCGCCGCGCAAAGCGATGCGTTGCTGGTTGATCTGGCGCAGCGAATCGGCGCCGCGCCGCAGGATCTGGCGCAGGCCGCAGCGCTGCTCGGCGGGCCGGGCCACCATCTTTGGGGCGATCCCTAGCCCGTTTACGCGATCTTAAGACCAGCCTGTTAGAGGGTTCCATGAAGGAGCCATCATGCACGGTCTTATCCATCGCTGTGTCGAAGTTTTCATCCGCGAGCGCCACGGCGATCCGGTCTGGACGCAGCTTGCCTCTCTCTCGGGGGTCGACCCGCGCGGCTTCCGGCCGTTTCGCCGATACGCGGCGAAGCAATGCGATGCGCTGCTGCGCGCGGCGGCCGCGCATCTGTCGCTCGGCCGGATGGAGCTGCTGGAAGATCTCGGCCACTGGGTCGCGCGGATCGAGCAGATCAGGCGAATCCTGCGCTTCAGCGGCTCGGATTTCGGCGATTTTCTCTTCGCGCTTGAATATCTGCGTGCGCGGGCCGAGATGGTCCTGCCCGGCCTCGATCTGCCGCAGGTCAAGGTCTCGCAAAGCGGGCCCAGCCGCTTCACGCTCCATCTGCGCGGCGCACCTGGCGATTGGACGGCGGCGCTGTGCGGCCTCGTGCGGGCGATGGCCGATGATTACGGCGTGCTGGCCGTGGTCGAGCAGGCAAGGCGGCGCATTATTGTCGAGATTCCCGACGCAAGCTTCAGTGCGGGAAGGCATTTTTCTCTTGCCGCTCCGGATGGGGCGAGGCTGGTGCAATGACGGATCTTGTCCCGCTTCCCGTCCTTGCGCGGCTTTTGCCGATGCATCTTCTGATCGACCCCGAGGGGCATATCGTCTCGACCGGCCCGACCCTGCGCAAGCTGATCGGCGAGGCGCGCCATGTCGATGAGGTGCTGGCGCTGCGGCGGATCGCGGCGCAGGGCGCGATGGCGCCCCAGCTTGCGCAGATCGCGCGCAGCGGCGAGCGGGTCTATCTGCGCCTGATCGGCACCGCGATCTCGGCCCTCCGGGGCGAGGCCGAGATGCTGCGCTGCGGATCGGTGCTGATGAATCTCGGATTCGGGCCCGATCTCATCCCGGCAATCCGCGATCACGCGCTGACCGACGGCGACTTTTCGGCGAGCGATCTGGCCATCGAAATGCTCTATCTCCACGAGGCAAACCGCGCGCTTATCGAGGCTTTTTCGCTTCATTATCAAATTCTTGACGACAGCCATCAACGGGCCGAGGCCGATTCGCTCACCGATCCGCTGACCGGGCTTTTGAACCGCCGCGGGCTGGAGCGTGCGGTCGAGGATGCCGCGATGCAAGGCGCGGCGGTGCTGGCGATCGACCTCGATCATTTCAAGGCGGTCAATGACAGCCTCGGCCACGCGGCGGGCGATTTCGTTCTCGCCCATGTCGCGCATGAGCTGCGCGCCGAGCTGCGCCAAAGCGATCTGATCGCGCGCTTTGGCGGGGATGAGTTCGTCATCGTCTTGCCCGCTCCGCCCCCGCCGCCGCTGCTGACCGAGCTTGGCGCGCGGCTGATCGCGCGGCTCTCGGCGCCGTTCGCCTATGAGAGCACCGAGCTGCGCATCGGCGCCAGCATCGGTGCGGCCCTGCCGGGGTTCGGCGGGCTGGGCGAGAGCGCTCCGGGGCAGGTTATGCTGGGCGGCGCGGGCAAAACGCCGCCGGGCCTCGCGCCTCTTGAGATCGCGGTTTTCCCTTCCGCCCGCGCAGCCGAGCCAATCGCCGCCGCGCCCTTCGATCTGCCCGCCATGCTGGAGGCCGCCGATCGCGCGCTTTACGAGGCGAAATCGGTCGGGCGGGGCGTTTTCCGGCTGGCGCGCGCGGGGCGTCATTAAGGGCCGCCTCCGGCGTCGCGGCCGCGCGGGCCACTTGCAACCGCCCGCGCGCTGCGCTCAACATCGCGCCTATGCGTGACGGATTTCCCTTTGCAAGCGACGGGCAGGTGATCGGGCTTTTGGGCGGATCGTTCGATCCCGCGCATGAGGGTCATGTCCACATCACGAAAGAGGCGCTCCGCCGCTTCGGCCTTGACCGCGTGTGGTGGCTCGTGACCCCGGGCAACCCTTTGAAAGAGAACGGCCCGGCACCGCTCGATGCGCGGCTGAAGGCAGCGCGCGGGCTGATGCGCCACCCGCGCGTGCGGATAACCGATCTCGAGCGGCGTCTCGGCACAAGGCTGACCATAGACACGATCCGCGCGCTGCGCCGCACCTACCCGAAAGTGCGCTTCGTCTGGCTGATGGGCGCCGATAATCTGGCGCAGTTCCACCGCTGGGAGAGCTGGGAAGAGATTGCGCGCCTCGTCCCGATCGGCGTGCTCGCCCGGCCCGGATCGCGCCTGAACGCCCGCCTCTCGCCCGCCGCGCGCGAATTGGCGCGATACCGTCTGCCGGAGAGCCAGTCGCAGCTTCTGGGGCGGGCCGATCCGCCAAGATGGGCTTTGGTGAATGTGCCGATGAAGCACGTCTCGTCGACGGCGATCCGCGAGAGAATGGCGGGCTGAGCTGGTTTTCTTCATCGGTGCAGCGGCGTGATCTGCTGCGCGAAGTTGGTTGCAGCCAAGCGTCGCCGCGCCGGGTTCATCCCGGCGACAGAGTATGCCGGGGTGATGAGGCGATGCGCTGCATCGTCGCTCTCACTGCCATACTGCGAACGTTATCGTCCACAGGGGCGCGCCATAAGGCAACCCACCGATCGCATAAGAACTTGCGCGTTTTAGGCGGCGAGGCGGCCGCATCACGTTGCAGTTTCGCTTTCTGTCAGCCACCGGCGATGATCGCGCGCCCGAAACACCCGCCTGTTGGCCGCAACCGAGCGGTGGCAACACCTCCCATAGGCTCTCGGCGGTTGGCCGTTTCCGCGCGAGTGATGCGACAGGGGCCGTTCAGGACCGCGATCACTCAAAAAGAAAGAGATACGCAATCAAAACTCTGCTTGTGCTGGCGGGCGCGCCCGAGTGTGATGCTCAGCCACTCACAATCAGCGAGATTGCCGAGATATCAGGCGCGCGACAGCAATTTCTGGAACATATCCTGTTCGCAATCCGTAATGCCAGGATCGTTGGTTGCGCGCGCGGAAGCGAAAGCGGAGCTGAGCCGCCCTGCCACCGGAATCACGCTCGCCACTCCGCCGCGCCTTATCGAGAGGCAATCGCGCTGTCTCCGTGTCTTTCGCGCCATGCGTCTCAATGCCGCGAGGACTGACCGCACGAGACCTAACGCCGGATCAGGAAAGTGCCTTTCGATCTCTACTAGCTTGGTGGTCTGCGGATCGGCGCGCGGGGGGGAACAGGTTTCAGGGAAGGCGTTTGGAGCGCATGAAGGCAATGAATGCCTCGAGATGCGCGCGCTCACTGCCTGCCATTGCAGCGACCAACGCCCGGGCGGAAGGACAGCCAGATGCCTTGTGATTGAAGCCCATAATCTACCGCGCGCCCCACGAGATGGCGCGCATAGCGGCCTCGGCATTGCGATTTAACGGAGCCGCGAACATAGTTTCGCGCCTCGCGAAGGACAGCGCCAGGCTATCGCGCCATTTAGTGATGCCGCTGCCGGGGAAATGACGAGGCTCATAGCGCCGCTCCACGGTTCCATCGGCGCGGAGGGTCGCCCCGCCGACTCGCCCCCCACACGGCCAGAATCGTCGCCACGTCCACACCCAGCGCGGCGGCCGCCACGGCGAGATCTTCTGCGGTCAATCGGCGCGCGGCGCCAACACACAGTTTATTCATGGCTCTTTCCATGCAAAACCCCGCGCGATGGCGGGGCGTGAGGTGTCAACGATTGCTTGTCAGTTCGGACGGCTATTCGGCTCGCTCGGGGTAAAATCGCGGGCTGTAAAATTCGCCAAACTGCCGCCGCCTCCCGCTGCCCGCCTCAACGTCGAACGTCTCGCAGACCTCTAACGGTTCGGCAGGCTCGCATCCCGCGGACGCGCTGACGCGACAGTTGCGCCGCATCGCGCCAGATCAGACGTTGGCCGAATCGACGCTGCATAGGATGTCCCCGTCACGCCCGCGCGCGAATCTGATGCGCACGCCGCTGACCCGGCCCGTAGTCTCGGTCAGGTCCTCAACGACAGGCTGACCGCTGGTGGACAGCACGTTGCTGACCTGCGGCACGTCGCGCGCATAGTCGACCACACGCTGCCGGAAAAATACGCGGCCAGCATCAACAGCACAATCGATCCCGGCGTGCTGTGGCGGCGGGCTGCCGACTTCAGGTGGTGCAGGTCACTCATCATGCCTTCCTAGCCGCCGGGCGACAATCGAGAACAACAGGTCGCGATCACGGCTCAGCGCCGTGGTGAAATCCAGCGCCAGATAACCCAACGTCGTCACCAGCAGGAACGCGATCACCTCCGGGGCCCCAAACCACGCGGCAGCTTCCGGGCCAACCGCATAGTCGAGCAGCCCGCTGATGCCGGCCTTCGACCGTCCGGGCTGCGCGAGGCTGCTCTTTCCACTTGCGCCAGACGTAGAGCACGCCAGCAGCCACCGCGATCCACGCCTCCGGCGACCGACTGGACAAAATGCGTGACCAGATATTCGGATCATCGCTCATCCGCGTCTCCGTACGTTTATCAGATGCTCCAAGCCCAGCAATGTCCTGTAGCCCGAGCAGTCATTGATTTGCAGCGAGCAGCGATAGGCGCGCGTCTGAGATTGGGTGTTGTCCGGGGTCAGGTTGAACGCCGCGATGGACGGGTGGTCGGTGATGCCAGATGTTGTGCCCAACTGCCCGCTCTCGGCGGGGCCGGGGACGACCAGATTAGCGCAGGGCAGATGGCTAGGTCAGCCCGGGACCTCGAGAGGTCTGAGCGTACGCCGAAGTGCGCTCAAATTACCATTTTCTGGAGGCGAACTAATGCAGTATAGCTTTCCGGGTTGCTGGTTCCCACGGCAGTTCGCACTATTACGTCAGTAGGCCAGAGGATTGTCCCGTTGTCAGATTTCATTGTTGCAAGTGACGTAAAAAAAACAGCGGCCGAGCGCGGTGCTCAGTATAGCTGCCTCGTCAGCAGAGACTCAATTGACAGAAGGCTTACGTTCGACGTCTCCACCACTGCAGACAGTCACATGACAGCTCGAAGTGACGACTGGGTTCTTCTCGGGTTACTGTTTATCGCAATGCGATCCGGGAAAAACCTGCGAATCGAAGGAAAGATTTCTCCACTATTGCTGCATGCAGCACGCAGCGACATTCAGCACCTCCTCAGGCGCTTCGATAAGACGCTGCACCACGTCGATATCGACGCTGAAGTTTGTTCCGCCGCTATTCCCACCCGGGATCGCTTGCGAGTCGGATCAGGCTTCAGCGCGGGCATCGACAGCTTCGCCGCCGTTGGCTCATTCAAATCGACCGGACTTACGCCCGACCTCATTGTGACGGACCTATTCACGTTCAACGTTGGCGCGATTGGTGGTGGCAACGGCAATAACGTACTCCGCGCATTCCGGCTAATGGTTGCGCGCGCTGAGGAATATGCTTCAGCAACCGGAGCATTGGCTCATTCTGTGAACAGCAATCTGCACACATTCTACACAGGCCATCAGGGGCTTGAATTTCCACGTACGCACACTCTTCGAAACATGGCCGCTGCTTCGCTGTTTCAGTCAGAAATCGACTGCTATCTCTACGCCTCAACTTTCAGCTATGCTGAGATCGATCTAGGCGCTTCGTACGATCTGGCTCACGTTGATCCCATCCTACTGCCACTACTCTCTCCCGCGGGCATGCGATACATGTCTGCAAGTGCAGGGATAAACCGGGTTGAAAAGACCCGGCTTGTCGCACAAGACCTCGTGGCTCAAGAGCTCCTCGATGTTTGCGTGGCTCCAACAGCAAAACGTGCCGAGGCTATAGAGCGGCGAATGAACTGTTCCAGCTGCTGGAAGTGCTACCGAACCATGATGACGCTGGACGCGCTAGGAGAGCTGGAAAAATTCTCTCAGGTGTTCGACTTGGCGGCGTACCGCGCCAAATCAAATGAAATCGTCCAAATAATCAAGCGCCGCGGTGCGAAAGGTTCGACGGCTGATCAATCGGCCTATGACTACTACGCAGCCAGGAAGCTCCCCGTTTCCTCAAACCCACCTATTGACTAATGCAGCCAAGGTGGGGGCGCTTACACCGCCACCCCACAAGATTACTTGTTGCAGATGCCGATCCCATCCGCGCGTGGTCTCATTCCCGCTCAACAATCGCCAGCCGTTCACATTTGCCAAGTCAAGAGTTGCAACTTGCGGCAATGGACCGTTCACGCAGATCGCAAGAAGATTGCCGGTGCGGCTGATGCCGACGCGATAGGCTTGGTCGGGAACTTAGGGACAGGCAGTTCGGCCAACACATCCCCTTCCAGCGCGCGGGACAGGCGCATTTGGTTATTTAGAGTGGAGCGCAACTCGAAAAGCGCGGCTCTAGCAACCAGGGTGAACTGCGCAGCCTGCAACTTCGTCGGCGCCTAACCAGACAGTCAGCGAAACGCTATGGTGAAGGCGCCTGCCCCAGAAGACAGGCTTGCGACGGGTTCGCGTCCGTCAAGTTGTTGTAATTCCTGAGATGGGCTGAGGTCATGATCCAGCGGCTTTTGTTGTTATGCTGAGAATGGGGTCGATCTCCTCCTTATCGATATGTGCGAAGGCCTCGACCATCATGTAGCGGCTCGAGGTCTGCCATTCGTCATTCTGCTCGAACAGCACAGCGCCGATCAGGCGCATGAGGGAGGGCTCGTTCGGGAAGATCCCGGCCACGTCGGCGCGGCGTTTAACCTCTTTGTTGAGGCGCTCGATGGGGTTCGTGGAATGAAGATTGGTGCGATGCTGGCGGGGGAAGGACATGTAGGCCAACACGCCCTGCTCGCTTGCGTCCATGAGATCGGCCAGCTTGGGCCAGCGGAGGCGCAGCTGCTCGGCGACCTTTCGCCAGGTCTCTCCGGCACGGGCTCGATCCGGCTGATCAAATGCCTGACGGATCGCAGCGGCGATGACAGTATGCTGGCCGCGCGAGACATGTGCCAGAGCATTGCGCATCCAGTGAACGCGGCACCGCTGCCCGTTCGGGCGACGATTGATCCACTGGATCAATCGCTTGACGCCCTCACCCTCAAATACGCGGGCGATCGCGGCCTTGAGGCCGGTATGAGCGTCGCTGATCACCAGTCGGACCCCATCAAGGCCACGCGCCTTCAGTGAGCGCAGGAAGTCGGTCCAAAATGGTAAGGCGGATAGTGGCGGGCGTCCGGGGGACGGCCGCCCCGCCGCACGCTTCGGACGGGCCGATGCCCAATCCGATGATTTCACGGCGGCCCTCGGTGTTGGCAGCCACAGCGATTATTGCGGCGACCGACACAATGCGCCCGCCCTGGCGGACCTTCAGATAGGTCGCATCCAGCCAGAGATAGGGCCAGTCCCCGGTCAGCGGACGGCTCAGGAATTCGCCGACCCGTTCGTCTATGTCCTTGCACAGCTTGGACACGGTGCTCTTGGAAATGCCGCTCAGCCCCATGGCCTGCACCAGCCCGTCGACACGCCGGGTTGATACGCCGCCGATCCAGGCTTCCTGGATCACTGCGACGAGCGCCTGCTCCGAGGTCTTGCGGGCTTCGAGAAAGCCGGAGAAATAACTGCCCTGCCGCAGCTTCGGCACTCTCAGGTTTAGCGTGCCCAAACGGGTATCGAGAGCGCGCTCTCGATACCCGTTACGTCAGGTCGTGCGTTCACCGCTGCGCTCATGGCGGCCGGCGCCGATCAGGCCGTCGACATCGGTCTCCATGATCAGTTGCAGGACGGCTTCGGCAATACCGCGTAGAATGTCGCCTTGATCCTGCTTGGCTAGAAGCGCGGATCGGTCCATGTCGGTCTTGGTCATCGGGGTCTCCGTAAGGATCGTGGTTGAAGCGCCGAAACTCCACCTCGACCATACACCTCGATGGCCACCCGGCATTGCACCAATGAACGCGCAGAAATTACACCACGTCCGTGGACGTTAACTCTACGCCGGTGCCCGCTGGACGATGGAGCGATCCGAGAGATCGATACTGAGCGACGTAGCACCGGTGTCGGTCACGTAGGGGTCAGTAAACAGGCAGTCGCGAAAGGCTGGGATATAGAACGCTTTCGTCCCCACGTTATAGTTGCCTCTGGCCGTCAGGGTTTGCAACTGTCCATCGATCGCGAGGTTGGCGAAAACACAGTGGCGGATATACTGGTGCGAGATGAGGTTGTGGAACGCCGCATCAGTGCCTGCTGGCATGATGATGCTCTGCAGTCCCACGCCGATCCAGTTGATCCCGGTGCGCGGCCGGATTCGGGTGGCAGCCAGGTCGCGTCCGCGCGGGAAGAAAATCGTGACAGGTCCGACCGGCGGCTCCGCCAGAATGGCGGCAGTGAATGCGTTAAGCCTGTCGCTCACGCTTTCCATCCAGTTCGGATTGCAGCCGATGTCGTGAAATGCGTCGAAAAGCCACGCCGGGGCCGCATTGCCGCCGTTGCCGCCGCCAGCGATGGCGCGGGCCAGTTCTTTTATGCAGCGCTGAATGCTTAAGAGGTGTTCTTGCACCGGCTTTCCGCCGAGGCCGGTCAGGTGCAGCCCTCCCGCCATACCGAACAGGTCGTGGACTCGCATCTGCGCGTCGGTCGAGTTCCGCAGGGCCGGGGCAGGAACCGTCCTTAAGCGCTCCTCGACCGGCCCGAGGCGCTGGTTCAGGTTGCCCGGCGCGGGCAGGAAGCCCTCCCCTTCTCGGAGACACGCAAGAGGGGAGACGTGATGGCTGACACAGTTCAATTTCTGCTGTCCTTCGCCCTCGCCGCGTTGGTGCCCTTCGTGACTGACGGGATCTGGGCTATCGGCCTTGTCACCTTCGCAAACTGGATTTTCATCCCATGACTGAACGTCAGCACATCGCGCTTGCCGCCGCCGCGCTGGATCAACCGCGCTGGCTCTGCCTCGAATGCGGACAGCGGCTTCGCAAGGGGTCGGTGCGCGGCGAGCCGCGCGACTATCAGACCTGCAAGGCTTGCGGAGAGCCAGAGCTTTGCGCGCCACCAAGCGACTACAGTCGGATGAAGGAGCAGACATGAAGCACTTCCGACCACCGTTCGTAAATGAGACCAACGCCGCACGCTTTCTTGACATGAAGCCCGCGGAGTTCCGATGTTTGGTCAGCGAGGGACATATCCATGACGGAAAAGAGATCGCACCCGGAGTCAAGCGATGGCAAACAGACCAGCTCGCCAAAATCGCGAGCGGCGACGCCATCGAACAAGTAATGGAATGGTGAAGCGATATAACTGGCGTCACCCTCGGGGTTACATTTACGTGCGCAAGGGCGGGAAACTGATCGGACGGATCACTGCGCCAGACGGCACACCGGATTTTGACCGGCAGTATTGGGAGTTCTTGACCGGCAAAAAGGCAACCGCCCGCACAAGCTGGAAAGCTCTGATCGAGGACTATCGCCGTTCAGATCATTGGATCGGGCTCAAGAGCCGCACACGAGCCGATTATGAGGCCGTCCTAAGTTACCTTTTGGAGAAGAACGGCGCGAAAGACATGACGCGCGTGACCCGCGCCGACGCGATCGCCGCCCAGCGCGCCAACGCGCATCGTATTCGATTTGCAAACTATATCGCCCAAGTCCTGTCCATACTTTGCGAACGCGCTGTCGATTTAGGCTGGATCAAAGGAATTCCGATCAAGGGTACCCGCCACCTGAAAACCCCCAACCACAGGAAGAAGCAGCACATGCCGTGGCCCGATAGTGCCGTTCAGAAATAGCGAGCAGAAGCGGGCACCCAAGAATCACTTATCTTCGAGATCGGCGTCAGAAGCGTCCAGAGGCCCGGCGACTGGCCGAACTTCGATTGGGGCGACTATGACGGAGAGTGCTTGCATCTTCGCCAGAGCAAAACCGACAAGCCGTTGAAGCTGCCCTGCACCCCGGAATTGAGGGCTGCCCTTGACCGCGCCAAATCCTCCCTGCCTTCCGCGCCCATGCCTGGCCGCCCTATCCTGCTGAAGCCGACCAGCGACCGGATGACATATCGGTATCTGGCTAGTCTCATGCTAAATGAGCGGAAACGGCTTGGCATGCAAGCCTATGATCTTCACGCACTGCGCTACCGAGAGATCAAAGAGCTAGCTTGGGCGGGATGCGATGACGACCAGATCATCAGTTTTTCCGGTCACGCGACCAAAGCAATGGTCAGGAAATATGCAGGTTAGGCGCGTCAGGAAATGCGCGTCCGCCAAGCTGCGACCAAGCGATCCGGCAGGTAGGAACAGAACAGGGGCGGAACGTGGAGTGATAACAGGGGTGATAACACGCTTGACGCCGGATCGCTAAACCACTAGCAAACGCTGCACCACGGTGGGTTGGCGGAGTGGTTACGCACCGGATTGCAAATCCGTGAAGACCGGTTCG
>JAUNRZ010000032.1:0-6626 GCA_030539455.1 Paracoccus sp. (in: a-proteobacteria)
ATTGTTGAAATCATGCGCGATTCCGCCCGCAAGCTGGCCGATTGCCTGCATTTTCTGGCTTTGCACGAACTGCGCCTCGAGGGTTTTAAGCGCCCGCGCGTCGGACAAGGCGGCGATCAGCCCGCCCTGGCGTTCATCCCCGCGCTTGAGCAGCACCTGAATGAAGCGGTCCTGCCCGGCGGCGCGGCTGCGCAGCACCTCGGGGAGGTCATTATGGCGCCCCGAGAGGATGTCCGCGATCCAGTCGTCGAAGGGGCGGCCCAGCCCGTCAAACAGCGCCGAAATGTGCCGCCCAACCGCGCCCTCGCCGCAATAGGGCAGGCTGGCGGCATTGGCACTGGTGATCGTGCCGTCCGGGCTGAGCCGGATCAGGGCGATCGGCAGGTGATCGTCACTGACAGGCGCCGTAGGCTCCGGCTCGGCCTGCGGCTCGATCAGGCGCAGCATGATGAGTTGCCCGCCGGCGACCAGCTCGAGCGACAAAGCGCGGCCATCTGGCAGCGCCTCGCGCGCGGCGCCGCGGCGGCGGGTGACGATGATGAGGCGTTCTGCCGTCGCGGCCGCATCGGCGCAAAGCGGCTCGAGCACGGCGGCCAGATCGCGGCCGGCCTGATCGCCCCATCTGCGCGCGCCGATATCGGACTGCGCCAGCACGATCCCTTGCAGATCGACCGCCCACATGGCCTGTTCCGCCGCCGCGAGTTGCCTTCGATGGGCGCGCAGCCCGCGCCGTGCCGCGATCCCCCGCGCGGCGCGTTCAAGCGCGAGCCCGCCGCCCAGCAGATACCACGCAAACGCGATGGCGAGCGCGGCGATGCTGATCGCGCCGCCCGGATTGGGCCGCGCGCCGCTGAGCCTCAGCCACAGCTCACCCAGAAGCAGGGGCAGCATCAGGAGCGGCAGCCAAAGCATGGCCTGCGCGGGCAGCAGCGTGCGAGGTGATTTCATCCGGGCCCCGATCTTGCGACGAATCTCTGCACTCATAGCGCGCGCGGCCTTAAGAAATCGTTAACGCGCTTGGTCTTTATGCAAGATCGTCAGGAAAAACCCGTCACTGGCGTTCAGCGGGGTCCAGCGTTGCGCCTCGCCCGCGCGCCAGCCGGGGTTTCGCACAAGAAATGCGGCGATTTGCGCCTCGTTTTCGCGCGTCAGCACGGAACAGGTCATATAGGCGAGGGTGCCGCCGGGGGCGGTCAGGCGCGCAGCGTCGTCGAGGATAGCGGCCTGAATTTTCGTCAGACTATCAAGCTCTTCCGGCGTCAGCCGCCATTTCGCGTCGGGCGTGCGCCGCCACGTCCCGGAGCCGGAGCACGGCACGTCCGCGACGACCAGATCATAGCTTTGCCCAAGCGGCGCGGGCGGGCAGAGCGTGACCCTCAGCCCGGCACGGGTGGCGCGCGACGGCAGATCAGCCATGCGCCGAGGGGCGGCGTCGTGGGCGGTCAGGTCCAGCGACGCGCGTGCCCCGAGGGCGAGGGTCTTGCCGCCCCCGCCCGCGCAAAAATCCAGCATTTTCTGGCCATCCGCGACCGGGACGGCGGCGCAGGCAAGCTGGGCTGAGAGGTCTTGCAGCTCGACCAGACCCTGCTGATAGGCGCGCGAGGCGGCAACGCGCCGCTCGCCTTCGGTGACGCGCAGCGCCGAGGGCAGCGCGGGCGCGGGCTCGGCCGTAATCCCGTCCTCCGAAAGCGCGGCAATGGCGCGTTTTGGGTCTGCCTTGCGCAGGTTCACGCGCAGCCAGACAGGGGCCCTCGCGCGCATGGCGCGGGCGATGTCGCCGGCTTGATCGCCCAGCGATTCCTGCCATTCGGGCCAGAGCCAGCGGGGAATGTCATAGGGCGGCGCATCCTCGGGCGGGGGGCTCAGCAACCCCTCGCGCTCGGCCGCGTCCAGCTCGGCGAGGGCGTGGCGCGCGCCGGTGAAGATCTCGGCCGGATCGCGCCCATCGGCGCGGAGCGCGCCAAGAATCAGGCCGCGCCCGGTCAATGCGCCGCCAAGCGCGGCGAGGCTCTCGCGCCGGCGAAGCGCGTCATAGACCAGATCGCGCACCGCCGCCCGGTCGCCCGACCCGGCGAAACGGCTGGCGCGCGCCCAGCCGGTCAGCGCTGCCTCGGCGGGGCGGCCTGCGAGAATCTCGTCCAGCAAAGCTGCGGCGGCTGCGGCTCGGGCCGGAGGGGTCATCGCCGGCTCACGCGGGCGGGGCGGCGGGGGAATTGTGGTTTCATGGCGGCAATTTAGCGAAGGGCGGCGAGCGCGGAAAGGGGCGCCGCGCCTCAGGGCCAGATCGCATAGCTTTCCGGCGGCGCGGGCGGTTTGGCGCGGCGCGTCCGGCGGTAGCGGCCCGGCGTCACCCCCTCGAGCCGCGTGAAGAACCGCGTGAAATAGGCCGGATCGCTGAAGCCGAGGCGGAAGGCGATCTCGGATATCTGCAAGCGCGAATTCGACAGCAGATCGCAGGCGTCGGCGTGAAGCTGGCGGTGGATGAAATCGAGCGGCGGGCGCCCGGTCGCGCGCTGGACCACCCGGCCAAGCTGCTTGCGGCTGACCCCGAGCTCGCGGGCATAATCGGCCACGCCCCACCCCTCGCGCCGGCGCATGGCGACGAGGCGGGCGAAACGCTCGATCAGGGCGCGCGGGGCGGGGGCGGCGCTTTGGCCCGCATGGCCAAGCCGGTAGAGCCGCACCAGCAACACGGTCAGCAGGCTCGCACGGATCAGATCGCCGCCTGCATCCGCACCGGGCGCGCCGCGCGCGATCTCGTCGCGGAGCGCGCCCAGATAACGGCGCGTCTCGGCCTGATCGTCCGGGGTGAGCTGAAAGAGATGCTCCTCCGCCATCATGTCGCGCAGGCGCAGGCTCATCGCGCCGGTCGGCAGCGCCTGGGCGAGACCGATCTCGCTGACCATCAGAAGGCTTGCGCGGGTGCCGGCATCCGCGCGGATCCGCCCCATCTTGCCGGGCGGAAACCACGCAAGCCCGCCGGCGCCGACCGCCATACTTGCGGCGTCATCTATCTCCAGCGGCGCGTCCATCCCGCGCGCGACGCTGACGCCGCCTGATAGGACCAGAGCCATCATCGCCATGCCCGCCGGCAGCCGCGTTTCGGTGATCGAAAGCGGCGCTGCGATGTCGCGAAGCTGGATGCTCGGCCCGCCGATCTCGGACGTAAAACGGTTTGGCATTTGTCCCATTATGACAATTTTACGTCCCGTTGTCACATTTTACTGCGCGCTTGTCACGATAAGATAGCCGGGCCGCCGCACTCAAGGAGGGGTGCGGCAGCATGGGGAGGATATCATGATGAACAACTCGCGCAGGCCGCTCGCCTGCTTTATTGCCGCCGCCGCCATTCTTCCGATGACGGCCGGGCTCGCGGTCTCGCAGGACCGCAGCAATGTCACGATCGGCTATGCCGTGTCCAAAAGCGGCGCCAACGCCACCGGCGCGGGGATCACGACGATCCCGAATTACGAACTCTGGGTGCACGAGGTCAACGAGGCGGGCGGGCTGACGCTGCCTGATGGCTCGCAACTGCCGATCGAGGTGGTGGAATATGACGACCGCTCGAACGCGCAGGATGCGGTGCGGGCGATCGAGCGGCTGGCGACGCAGGATAATGTGGACCTGATCCTCGCGCCGTGGGGCACCGGGTTCAACCTTGCGATCGCGCCGCTGATGGACCGTTTCGGCTATCCGCATCTGGCGGTGACAAGCGTGACCGACCGCGCGCCCGAGCTGGCCCAGCGGTGGGAGCGCAGCTTCTGGTTCATCGGCGGCGGCGCGGATTACGCCACCGGGCTGGTCGGCGTTCTCGAGGATGCGCGCGAGGCCGGGCAGATCAACGAGAAGGTCGCGCTGATCTCGGTCGCGGACGGGTTCGGGATCGAGCTGATCAACGCCGCCCGCCCGGCGCTGCAAGAGGCCGGCTTCGATCTCGTCTATGACGTGACCTATCCGGTCGGAACCAGCGATTTCGCCGCCATGCTCTCGGAAGCGGCCGGCAGCGGCGCGGACAGTTTCGTCGCGTTCTCCTACCCGCCCGACAGCATCGCGGTCACGCGGCTCGCGCAGACGCAGAACTACAATCCCGAGATCTTCTATGTCGGCGTCGGCGGCGCGTTCCCGATCTTCCCCGGCGCGGTCGAGGGGCGCGAGGAAGGCATCATGTCCATCGGCGGGGTCGATGTGAACTCGGACCGGATCGTCGATTACTTCGAGCGGCACAACGCGTTCCACGGCCAGGACCCTGACAGCTGGGCCTCGGCGCTGACCTATGCGAGCCTCGAGATGCTGGCCCAGTCGATCGAGCGTGTCGGTCTGGACCGCGACGCGATCGCCGCCGAGATGTCCTCGGGGACGTTCGACACGATCCTTGGCGATGTCACGATGGAAGAGAACCAGCTTCGCCAGCTTTGGCTGACCGGGCAGTGGCAGGACGGGCGGTTCGTCGCGATCGCTCCGGCTGACCGGGACGGCGCGTCCGAGCCGGTGATCCCGAAGCCCGAGTGGCAATAACGCAATCCGGGCGGGGCAAGGCGGTCGAATGTTGCTGACAACGCTGATTTTCGGGCTCGTGCTGGGCGGGAGCTATGCGCTGATCGCGCTTGGGCTCTCGCTCCAATACGGGGTCGCGCGGATCATGAACCTCGCTTACGGCGAGGTTCTGATCGCGAGCGCCTTCGCCGCCTTCGTGATGTTCAGCGCGCATGGGCTGAACCCGGTCTGGTCGCTGCTGCTTCTGGTGCCGGCGGGCTATGTCGTGTCGGCACTGCTTTATCAGGTGATGATGCGCCCCCTCGCGGCGCGGGCCGGAGGGACGGGAGGGCGGCTCGAGGTCGACTCGATCCTCGCCACGTTCGGGCTTCTTTTCGTCATTCAAGGCGTGATGCTGGCGGTTTTCGGCGGCAATTATCACTCATATTCCTTCATGTCGCAGGGCGTCGATGTGCTTGGCCGGCCGGTCGCGGCGAACCGGCTTCTGGCCTTCGCGCTTTCGGTGGTGATCGGCGCGGGGCTTTATCTGTGGCTGACGCGCACGCGGCTGGGCCTCTCGCTGCGGGCCGTCGCGCTCTCGCCCGGCTCGGCGCCGCTTGTGGGGCTGGACGTGAACCGCGTCGCGCGGATGGGCTTTGCCCTCGGCGGCGCGCTCGCGGTGGCGGGGGGCGTCGTGATCTCGATGTATCAGACCTTCTCGGCCTCTTACGGCGTCGTCTTTACGATGAAGGCGCTTGTCATCGTCATCATGGGCGGCGTCGGGAACCTGATGGGCGCCCTGATCGCCGGGCTGATGCTGGGGCTGATCGAGACCTTCGTTGCGGTCTATCTGGACCCCGGCCTGACGATGGCCGCGACCTATGCGCTGTTCCTCGGCGTTCTTCTGTGGCGCCCGCAGGGGCTCTTCGGCGCGAGGGCGGGCTGATGTGGCTCCAGGCGGTGATCGCAGGGGTCGTGCTGGCAGGGCTGGCTGCGGCTCCGTTCTTCTTGCAGGCCTACAGCATCGGTCTGCTGGTCGGGGTCGCCTCGGCGGCGGTGCTGGCGACGGCGTGGGCGATGTTCTCCGGCCCGACGCGCTATGTCTCGCTGGCCACGGCCGCGTTTTACGGCGTCGGCGCCTATGTCGCGGCGGCGGCAGCGGACAGCATGGCGTGGCCCTTCGTGCTGGTGTTGGCCGGAGCGATCGGGGCGGTCATGGCGCTTGTGGTCGGGCTCTCGACCCTGCGGCTTGCGGGGATCTATTTCGTGATCTTCAGCTTCGGGCTGGCCGAACTCGTCCGCCAGCTCATCACCTGGTACGAGGTCAACATCACCGGCACGCTTGGCCGTTATCTCTTCGTTGACCTCCAGCCGCGCCATATTCTGTGGCAGCTTCTCGCGCTGTTTGCGGTGACGATCGCGCTGTCGGCGTGGGTCCATCGCGGGCGGATCGGCCTCGCGCTGCGGGTGATCGGCGATGATGAGGCGGTGGCGGCGCATTGCGGCATTAACCTCGCGCGCACCAAACTGCTGCTGTTCGTCGCCTCGGGCACGATCATCACCCTGACCGGCGCGATCATGTCGCCGCTTTGGGTCTATATCGAGCCCGCGATCGTGTTCGATCCGACCGTTTCGTTCATGACCGTCATCATGGCGCTGCTGGGCGGGGCGAACCGGCTCTGGGGGCCGACCCTTGGCGCGGTGCCGATGTTCCTTGTCTTTGAATGGCTTGGCGCGAATTTCCCGAACCATTCGCTGATCCTCTTGGGGCTTTTGTTCATCGCGGTCGTGTTCCTTCTGCCGAACGGCGTTCTGGCCGGGATCGACGATCTGCGCCGGCGGAGGGCCAGGGCATGAGCGTTCTGATGTCGCTGGACCGCCTCGAAAAGCGCTTTGGCGGGCTGCGCGCGGTGGACGGGGTCAGCTTCGAGATGCGGGCGGGCGAGGTGGTCGGCCTCCTTGGGCCGAACGGGTCGGGCAAGACGACGCTGCTGAACCTTGTCTCGGGCGCGCTCAAACCCTCGGGCGGGCAGATCGTCTTTGACGGGCACCAGATCGCGGGCAAGCGCCCCGACCAGATCGCGCAGCTTGGCGTCGCGCGGACCTTTCAGCTTGTGCGCACGCTCGGCTCGCTCAGCATCATGGAGAACGTG
>JAUNRZ010000032.1:6726-18989 GCA_030539455.1 Paracoccus sp. (in: a-proteobacteria)
GACGGGCTGACGATTCTGCTGGTCGAGCATATCATGGACGCGGTGCGCGCGCTGTGCCCGCGCTGCGTGGTTATGGCGGCGGGCAAGGGGATTGCGGACGGGCCGACCGCCGAGGTGCTGGCCGATCCGGGCGTCATCGCTGCCTATCTGGGGACGGAAGATGCTTGAGATCGACGATCTGACGATCCGCTACGGCCAGCATCTCGCGCTGGAAGGCGTCTCTATCGAGGTGGGCGCCGGGGAAACCGTCGCGCTGCTGGGCGCGAACGGCGCCGGCAAATCCTCGCTCCTCAAAGCGGTTGGCGGCATGGTCCCGGTCGCGGGCGGCGAGGTGCGGCTGAGCGGCCAACGCCTGACCGGCACGCCGGCGCACCGCATCGTCGGGCAGGGTATCGCGCTTGTCCCCGAGGGGCGCGGCGTGTTCCCGCGCCTGACCGTCGCCGAGAATCTGCGCCTTGGCGCGAACCCGGCCCATGCGCGCGGGCGCGAGGCCGAGGCGCGCGATCAGGTGCTGACGCTGTTCCCCCGCCTCGCCGAGCGCCGGCGCCAGCTTGTTGGCACCATGTCGGGCGGCGAGCAGCAGATGGTCGCGATCGGCCGCGCGCTCATGTCCGCACCCGCCTATCTGCTGCTGGACGAGCCGAGCCTTGGCCTTGCGCCCATCGTCACGCAAGAGCTGTTCGCCGCGCTTGGCCGTATCAAGGCGACCGGGCTTTCGATCCTGATCGTCGAGCAGAACGTGCGCGCCAGTCTCGCGCTCGCGGACCGTGCCTATCTGCTCGAGGCCGGGCGCATCGTCGGGCGCGGGAGCGCGGCGGAACTGGCGCGCGACGCAGCGGTGCAAAAGGCATTTCTGGGCGGCACGACCGCCGAAATTCACTGATCTTCGTGGGAGAATATCATGGAAAAGACACAGCTTTACATCGGCGGCACGCATCGCGCGGCCAGCAATGGCGCGGTGTTCGAGCGCAAGAACCCGATCACCGGCAAGGTCGCGACCGAGGCCGCTGCGGCGACGCTTGATGACGCCGCCGCCGCCGCCGATGCTGCCGCCGCCGCCTTCCCCGAATGGTCGAAAACCGGCCCGTCCGAGCGCCGCGCCCTCCTGACCAAGGCCGCAAGCGCGCTCAATGATTTCGCAGATGACATCGTCGGCGCGATGATGGACGAGATCGGCGCGACCGAAGCCTGGGCGCGGTTCAACATCAAGCTCGCCGGCGACATGCTGATCGAGGCGGGCGCCCTGACCACTCAGATCAAGGGCGAGATCATCCCCTCGAACCGGCCCGGCTCGCTCGCGATGGCGGTGCGCCAGCCGGCGGGCGTGGTGCTGTCGATGGCGCCGTGGAACGCGCCGGTGATCCTTGGCGTGCGCTCGCTCGCAACGCCGCTTGCCTGCGGGAATACGGTGGTGATGAAAACCTCCGAGCTTTGCCCGCGCACCCATGCGCTTATCGTCGAGGCCGTCGCGTCGGCGGGGCTGCCGGACGGCGTGCTGAACGCGGTGTCCAACGCGCCCGACGATGCGGCCGAGCTGGTCGATCAGCTTATCGCGCATCCGGCGGTGCGGCGGGTGAACTTCACCGGCTCGACCCGCGTCGGCCGGATCATCGCGCAAAGCTGCGGCAAGCATCTCAAACCTGCCCTGCTGGAGCTGGGCGGCAAGGCGCCGATGATCGTGCTGGACGACGCCGATATCGACGCGGCGGTTGCGGCGGCGGCGTTCGGCGCGTTCATGAACCAGGGCCAGATCTGCATGTCGACCGAGCGGATCATCGTCCTCGACGCGATCGCCGATGAATTCGTCGCGGCGTTCGCCAAGAAGATCGACACGCTCGGCTCGGGCGATCCGCGCGAGGGCAAGACGCCGCTGGGCGCGCTTGTTACCGTCGAGGCGGCCGATCGCGTGCGCGAGCTGGTCGAGGACGCCGTCTCGGGCGGCGCACGCCGGATCGGCAAGGGCGGCGGGTCGGGCGCGATGCTGGATGCGGTCGCAGTGGACGGGGTGACGCAGGCGCACCGGATCTACCACGAGGAGAGCTTCGGCCCGGTCGCCGCCATCGTCCGCGCCGCCAGCATCGACGAGGCGGTGAGCATCGCCAACGACACCGGCTTCGGCCTCGCCGCCTCGGTGTTCGGCGGCGATCAGATGCGCGCTCTGGACGTCGCGAAACGCATCGAATCCGGCATCTGCCACGTCAACGGCCCCTCGGTCCATGACGAGGCGCAAATGCCCTTCGGCGGCGTCAAGGATTCCGGCTATGGCCGCTTCGGCGGACAGGCCGGCATCAACGAATTCACCGAACTGCGCTGGATCACGATCCAGAACGGCCCGCTGCATTATCCGATATAAGGGGGGAGGGGGCGCCCCCCCTCACCCCGTAGCCGCCGCAAGGGCCTGATCGAGATCGGCGATCAGGTCCTCGGGGTCCTCGATCCCGATGGACAGGCGCACCACGTCCGGGCCCGCGCCCGCGGCGATTTGCTGCTCGGGCGTCAGCTGGCGGTGCGTGGTCGAGGCCGAATGGATCACGAGCGAGCGTGTATCGCCCAGATTGGCCACATGCGCGAAGAGCTTGAGGTGATCGACCAGCTTCACGCAGGCATCATAGCCGCCCTTGACCTCGAAGGTGAAAAGCGCGCCCGCGCCCTTGGGATAGACGCGCTGCGCGGTCTCGTGCCAGGGCGAGCTTTCCAGCCCGGCATAGCTGACCGCGCCGACACGGCTGTCGGCCTCGAGCCACGCGGCGATGCGGCGCGCATTGGCGACGTGGCGCTCCATCCGCAGGGAGAGCGTCTCGATCCCGAGCAGCGTGTAATGCGCGGCCTGCGGGTTCATCGTCATGCCAAGATCGCGCAGCCCGATCGCGATCGAGTGGAAGGTGAACGCCATATTCCCGAATGTTTCGTGGAATTTCAGCCCGTGATAAGCCGGCTCGGGTGCCGAGAGCGACGGGAACTTGTCCGAGCCCGACCAGTCGAACCGCCCCGAATCGATCACGGCCCCGCCGGTCACGCTCCCGTTGCCGGTCAGGTATTTCGTGAGGCTGTGGACGACAAGGCTCGCGCCCATCTCGATCGGGCGGCAGAGATAGGGCGTGGCGAGCGTGTTGTCGACGATCAGCGGAAGGCCCGCGCTGTCGGCGATTTTGGCAAGCGCCGCGATGTCGGTCACATAGCCGCCGGGATTCGAGATCGACTCGCAGAAGATCGCGCGCGTATCGCCGTCAATCGCCGCCTCGATCGCCGCGCGGTCGTCCAGATCGACGAATTTCGCCGACCAGCCGAACCGCTTGATCGTCTGGCTGAACTGGGTGATCGTGCCGCCGTAAAGCCGGCTCGAGGCGATGACGTTGCGCCCCGGCCCCATCAGCGGAAAGAGCGCCATGATCTGGGCCGCGTGACCGGACGAGCAGCACACCGCCCCCGCCCCGCCCTCAAGATCAGCAAGCCGCGCCTGAAGCGCCGCCACGGTGGGGTTGGTCAGGCGCGAATAGATATAGCCGACCTCGGACAGCCCGAAAAGCGCGGCGGCGTGATCCACGTCG
Source organism: Paracoccus sp. (in: a-proteobacteria) (assembly GCA_030539455.1). Classification (GTDB taxonomy): domain Bacteria; phylum Pseudomonadota; class Alphaproteobacteria; order Rhodobacterales; family Rhodobacteraceae; genus Paracoccus. The sequence goes on from JAUNRZ010000032.1 coordinate 10,275, forward strand.
CGGAACTGATAGGCGGTCGTCTGGTAGATCGGGGTCTGGATCGCGCCGGTCGCGGGGTCAGGCGCGGTGCCGGCGTGGACGACGCGCGTGTCGAAGCCGAGTTTGGTCATGTCATGCCTCCGTTTTCCGGCATTAACGGTAGGGGCGGCGCGCTGAAGGGGCAAGGCCGCTTCCTTGCGCGCCGCCGCTTTGCGGCACGTTGCCCTTCCCCGCACGGGGCGGCATGATCCGCCCCATGAGCGTATCGAAGCCCAACCAAACCCCGAAAAGCCAGCTTCCCGAGCCGCGCCTCGTCCTTCGCTGGGCGATCACGATCGGCATCGGCCTTGTCGGCGCGCTTGCGGCGAAGGCGGGCGGGCTGCCGCTGCCGTGGATGCTGGGGCCGTTAATCGCGACGGGGCTCGTCGTTGTGCTGGGCGTCAAGATCGTCGGCGCGCCGCCCGCGTTTCCGACCCGCCTGCGCATGGCGTTCGTGCCGGTGATCGGGGTGCTGATCGGCTCGGCCTTCACGCCCGCGATCATGGCGTCGATCCCCTCGTGGTGGCCGACGCTGCTGTCGGTTCTGATCTTCGTGCCGCTTGCGCATCTGCTGGGCTACGGGGCGCTGCGCCATCTGGGCGGGTATGACCGCGCAACCGCCTATTTCGGCGCCATGCCCGGCGGGCTGATCGAATCGATCGAGCTGGGCGAGCGTTACCGCGCCGATCTGCGCGCGCTCACCTCGCTCCAATTCGCGCGGATCGCGCTTGTCGTCACCGCGCTGCCGGTTGCCTATTCGCTGGCCGAGGGGAGGGCGGTCGGCAGCGCCTCGGGGATGTCATTCGGCGCGCCCGCCGAGATGAGCCTGATCGACGCCGCCATCCTGACGCTCTGCGGCGTCGCTGGCTATCTGCTGGCCCGGCGCCTTCATATGCCGGCTGCGCCGATCCTCGGCCCGCTACTGCTGAGCGCGGCGGCCCATGCGGGCGGGCTGACCGAGGCCGCGCCGCCCGGCTGGCTGGTCGCGCTCGCCCAGCTTGTGATCGGGGTGACGCTCGGGCTGCGCTTTGTCGGGCTGACCGGGCGCGAGCTCGGCCGCCATCTGAGCTTTGCCGGGATCAACGTGGTGCTGGTTCTGGGGCTCGGCGCGCTCTTCGGGCAGATCACGGCGGCGATGGGAGGGCCCGGGCTGGAGGTCATGCTGCTCTCGCTCGCGCCCGGCGGCGTGGTCGAGATGGGGCTGATCGCGCTCTCGCTCGGGGCGGACGCGATCTTCGTGACGGCCCATCACCTGATCCGAATTATCGCAACGGTCGGCATCGCCACGGCTGGCTGGCGGATGTTGCAGAAGTCGGCCGGGTAGGGGCGCGGGGGCGGGGCGTTTGGTGCCCCGCGCCGGAGGGTGGAGCGTGGAGTAATCCGCCCGCCGCGACTATTGGCGCGGAAGGCGGGGCATGGGTGCGAAGTCCTCGCCTAGCCGTCTGCCGGCCCTACCTGACCGGATCGACCAGAATACAGGCCGCCGCGTGGCCGCCGCCGAGATCGCGGAGGGCGAAGGGCTCTTTGGCGTCAAAGCGCAGGTAAAGCGCGCCGCCTGCCTCATCGAACTGTGCCGCTTCGGCGAGCGAGGGGTGTTTGGCCGCCATCGCCTCGCGCAGCATCGCTTCGGCCGGCGCGCGGCCTTTGGGGGCCTCGATCTTCAGATCCAGCCCCTCGCGCGTCGTTTTGCCCAAGACCTCGTCCTGCGTCGCACGCGCATTCGCGTCCCGGATCACCGCGTCCGAAAGCGCGGCCAGCACGTCGCGGGCCTCCCAGCCGCAAAGCGGGGTCGCGAGCGGACAGCGCGTGTGAAAGCGGCAGCCGTTCGGGACGTCGATCGCCGAGGGGATCTCGCCCGCCGCCTCGAGCGGGGGCTTGACCACATCGGGGTCCGGCTCGGGCGAGGCGTCGATCAGAAGCTGCGTGTAGGGGTGGCGGCGTTCGCGGATGACGGTCTCGGTCGGGCCGATCTCGACCACCTGGCCGAGATACATGATCGCGGTGCGGTCGGCGACATAGCGGATCGTCGGCAGATCGTGGCTCACATAGACGAAGCTGATGCCGAGATCGTCGCGGAAGCGGCGCATCAGGTTGAGCACGCCGGCGCGGATCGACACGTCCAGCATCGAGACCGGCTCGTCCGCGACGATGAAGCGCGGCTCGAGCACGATGGCGCGGGCGATGGCGACGCGTTGGCGCTGCCCGCCCGACAGCTCATGCGGGAAGCGCTCCATGTATAGCGCAGCGGGGCGCAGACCTGCGCGCTCAAGCGCCTGATGGACGCGCGTGCGCAGCGCATCGCCGCGCGCGAGGCGGTGGATCTTCAGCGGCTCGCCCACGATATCGGCGATCGTGAAGCGGGGGTTGAGCGTCTGATAGGGGTCCTGAAACACCATCTGCGCGCGGCGCCTGAACGCCTTGAGATCGCGCCCCCGCAACGCCTGGATATCCTCTCCCTCGGACAGGATCGTGCCGGCGGTCGGCTCTTGTAGCTTGACCAGAACCTCGCCCGTGGTGGTCTTTCCCGAGCCCGACTCGCCCGCGAGGCCAAGGATCTCGCCGGCCTGAAGGTTGAGGCTGACCCCATCGACGGCGTGCACATGGCGCGTCTTGCCGAACATCCCGCCCGAGACGTCGAAATAGCGTTGCAGATTTTCGACCCGCAGCACCTCGCCCGAGGCGGGGGCGTGGTCGGGCACAAGCTTGCCCTCGATCTCGGCGCCGATCCGGCTTCCGACCTCTTCCCATGCCTGATTGGTCGCGGCGACGCGGCGGAATTCCTCGACCCGGTCCGGGTAGTGGCACGCAGCGCCCCGATCGGGCCCGACCGCCTGCAATGCCGGCGCCTCGGTCCGGCACAGATCGGTCGCGAAGGGGCAGCGCTCGGCAAAGCGGCAGCCGGCGGGCGGGTTCAGCAGATCGGGCGGGCTGCCGGGGATCGAGATCAGCTCTTTCTGCGCGCCTTCCAGCGTCGGGAACGCATTGGTCAGCCCCATCGTGTAGGGGTGGAAGGGCGCGCCGAACACCTCGCGCACCGGGCCGGTTTCCATGATCTTGCCGCCATACATCACCGCCACGCGGTCGCAGGTCTGAACGACGACCGAGATGTCGTGGGTGATGAAGAGAAGGCTCATCCCCCGCTCGCGCCGGAGCCGTGCGAGCCGGGCGAGGATCTGCGCTTGCGTGACCACATCAAGCGCGGTTGTCGGCTCGTCCGCGATGACCAGCTTCGGCTCAAGCGCCATCGCCATCGCGATCACCGCGCGCTGCTTCATCCCGCCCGACATCTCGTGCGGGAAGGCGGAGAGGCGCGAGGGATCGATGCCGACCGCGCGGAACAGATCGGCGGCGCGGGCAAGCCCGTCCTCGCGGCTGATCTCGATATGCGCCTGCATTGCCTCGACGATCTGATCGCCCACGCGGTAGACAGGGTCGAGCGCGTTCATCGCCGCCTGGCTGATCCAGGCGATGTCCTTCCACCGCACGCGCCGCATCGCCTCGCCGGTCAGCGGCACCAGATCGCGCCCCTCGACCTCGATCGCGCCCTCGGCGATCAGCCCGTTCGGCGGCAGCAGCTTGAGGATCGCCTTCGCCGCGGTCGTCTTGCCGCAGCCCGATTCCCCGACCAGCCCAAGCGCCTCGCCGGGGCGGATGAAAAAGTCGATCCCGTCCACGGCCTTCACCGGGCCCTTGCCGGTCTCGTAGTGGACGGCCAGATCGCGGACGTCGAGCAGGGCTTTGCTGGTATCACTCATTTGCGGGCCCTCAGACGCGGATTCGCGACGACTTCGAGCGAGCGCGAGATGAAGAACACCGACAGCACGGTGGACATGATGAGAAGTCCGGGCGGCAGGTTCCACCACCACGCCGTGCGCCACGCGCCCGAGAGGCGCGCATCGTGGAGGATGCCGCCCCACGAGACCGATTGCGGCGGCCCGAGACCAAGGAAGGAAAGCGTCGCCTCGGCGATGATCGACACGCCAACGGTGATCGCGAGGTCAAGGAACACAAGCGGCATGACGTTCGGCAGGATATGCAGATACATGATGCGCAGATCGGACGCGCCCGCGACCCGCGCGGCCTTCACGAACGGGCGTTCCCGCAGCGACAGCACCTGCGCGCGGATCAGCCGCGCGGTGGTTCGCCATGTCAGCAGCGAGACGGCGAGGATGACGATGGTGAGGCTCGGCTTGAACAAAAGCACGAGGATCAGGGCGAACGGCTCGAACGGGATGCCATACATCACGTCCACGGTGCGCATCAAAAGCGTGTCGGTGCGGCCGCGATAATAGCCCGCGATCAGCCCGACATTGGTGCCGATGAACATCACAAGCGCCGCGCCCAGAAACCCGACCAGAAGCGCGATGCGCGAGCCGTGGATGTTGCGGCTGAAAAGATCGCGGCCCAGATGGTCGGTGCCGAACCAGTGCTGCGCCGAGGGCGGCGAGAAGCGGATCACGAAGCGGTCCGAGCCAAGCGCGAGCGCCTCGTTCCCGGTCACGAGAATGGCGCGCAGATGGCGCTCGGACTCGGTGCGGGCGAGGGTCCAGTCGCCTCCCGGCTCGCGCTCCATCACGATGCCGTTGCGCCCGACCGCGTAGCCGCGCCCGTCATCGCCGATCCAGCCCGATTGCAGCGCGCGGGAATCGGGGGTGCGGTCGGTGACCCAGCCCGCGCCGTCACCTTCGCGGCGCAGCAGCGTGCCGCGCTCGCCGATGGCAAGGGCGACGCCCTGGGGTGAGATGTGCAGATCGTTCAGATCGCGGCTGGAGCCGAGCCGTTCCAGCTCGAGCGTGTCATCGGCCGGATCGAAACGCAGCGCGATGCCGCGCTCGCCCACGATGAGGGCGGTGCCGTCGCTGTCGCGCTCGACCCCGCGCAGGGCCATGCCGCGATTGACCGGGCTGGTCAGGGGGGTGATCTCGTGGCTGGCGGTATCAAACCGCCAGATCGTCTCGCCATCGCCCACGATAAGCGCCTCGGTCCCGTCGACGAACGCGACCGAGCGCAGCATCGCGGGCGTGGGCACCGGCACCGCCTGCCACGCGCCGCCGCCCTCGCGCAAAAGCACCGTCCCATCGGCGCCGACCACGATCGCCGCCCCGCCCGGCCCGATATCGACGCCGAAAAGATCGGCCTCGGTGCCAAGATCGACCGCAGCCCATTCGCCGCCGCCAGATCGTGCCCAAAGCCCGCCCTCGCGCCCCGCGATCAGATCCTCGCCGTCCAGCGATGCGGTATCGTTCAGCGCGACATCGCCCAGCGAGGGTTGCAGCATCCAGCCCTCATCGCTGCGCAGCAGAACCGAGCCGTCCTCGTCCTCGTTGATCGCGAACGGGTCTTGCGGGGCCAGCAGCGGCGCGAACAGCGCCATCGCGATGATAGCCGACAGCACGATCATCCCGATCACCGCCAGCCGGTCCTGCGTCATCAGCCGAAGCACCCCGAACGCATCCTTGAAAGCCTGAGGTATCATGACAGCCGCACCCGTGGATCAAGCGTGGAATAAAGAACGTCAACAAGCAGGTTGAGGAAGATCACGAACGCCGCCATGATCAGAAAACACGCCTGCGCCAGAGGGAAATCCGACGTCCGCACCGCGTTCAGGATCTCGCGGCCAAGGCCGGGCCACGAGAACACCACCTCGACCACGACCTGCCCGCCCGCAGCCAGCCCGATGGTGACGGCAAGCTGCGTGACCACCGGCAAAAGCGCGTTGCGCGCGGCGTGCTTATACAGCACCTGCCGCTCGGGCAGGCCCTTCGCGCGGGCCATCTCGATGAAATCCTCGCCGTACACCTCGAGCATCGTGTTGCGCATGATCAAAAGCGGCGAGCCAAGATAGAACAGCGCGACGATCAGGGCCGGCAAGATCAGGTGATGGAGGAAATCGAGCGTGAAGATCTTGTCCCAGAACCCCGACGCCTCATAGGGCAGCGTGCGCATCCCCGAGGTCGGCACGAGATCGAGCCAGACCCCGAACACCAGAATGGCGATCATCCCGGTCCAGAACATCGGCGCCGAGCGGAACATGAGGCCAAAGAAGATCCCCGCCGAGTCCGCCGGCGTTCCGCGCCGCCATGACAGCCACGCGCCCAGCGGCACGCCCACCCCGTAGGCGAGGGCGATCGCGGCCAGCATCAGAACCAGAGTATTGCCGAGGCGTTCCCAGATGATGTCGGCGACCGGCGCGCGGTAATGAAACGACATCCCGAAATCGCCGGTTACGGCGTTTTGGAGGAAGATCAGATATTGCTGCCACAGCGGCAGATCGAGCCCGAATTGCTGGCGCACAAGCGCGCGTTGCTCGGGGTTCAGCCCTTCCGAGACGAGCGCCGTGGTCGGGTCCGGCAGGCCCATGCGGAACAGGAAGAAAAGCAGCGTCGCGATGATGAAAAGCGCCAGCAGCGCCTGCAAGAAGCGACGGATCAGATAGGCGTAATTCCGCATGATCGGGCCTTCGGGGGAAAGAGAGCCGCCGCGGCCGGTCGTGGCCGCAGCGGCGTTTTCACTGTGTCAGAGGGCTATTTTTGCAGCCGGCCGTTCTCGGCCCAGCTATAGCCGGCCTCTTCCAGCTCTTCGCGGGCGGCGTCCATGTCGTAGTCGAACCGCTCGGTGAAGGGGTTGTGCCAGAAGGCGTTGACCGGCGCGATCACGCTCGATCCGACCTCGCCGCGCCCGTCCAGCAGCACGTTCACGATCCGCTCGCGGTCGATCGCCATGGTCAGGGCGCGGCGGAAGGCGGTGTCGTCGAAATGCGGCTCGCGCAGGTTATAGGTCAGGTGATAATAGCCGAAATCGGGCACCGAGACGACTTCGAGATCGTCGTTCTGCTCGGCCAGCGGGATCTGCCCCGCCTCCATCCGCCATGCCGTCACGTCGATCTGGCCGGTCTGGATCGCGGTGAACACGCCCTCGCTATCGGCGAAGATCTGGAACTCGATCGAGTCGACCGCGATCTCGTCCGCATGGAAGTGATCCTCGAACTTGTCGAGCTTCATGAACTCGCCGGCGGTATACTGGTTGAACTTGAACGGACCCGAGCCGACCGTCGGCACGTCCGAGGGCGCCAGCTCCATCGGGTTCTCGATATCTTCCCAGATATGTTTGGGCAGGATCGAGATCTGGCTGAGCGTGATCGACGCGAACGGCGCCGAAGGCTCGCTCAGATGGAAGCGCACGGTCAGATCGTCCACCACCTCGACATTGTCGATCGCGGTCAGATACGAGTTGAAATAGCCGTAATCGGATTCCATCAGATAATCGAACGAGAACTTGACGTCCTCGGCCGTCACCGGCTCGCCGTCATGGAAGGTCAGCCCTTCGCGCAGCGTGACCTCGATCGTGGTCTCATCGATCGGATCGACCGACTCGGCCATCCAGTTGCGGGTCTCGACCTCGGGGGTCAAGCGCACAAGACGGTCATAGTAAAGGCGCATCCATTTCCACGCCCAGACGGTGTTCGCCAGCATCGGGTTGATATTGTCGGGCGATTGCGGCCCGCCATAGCGCAGCGTGGTGCGCTCGGTCAGCGGCTGCGCCTCCATCGGCACCCATTCCGAATAAAGCGCCTCGCCGGCCATCGCCTCGAGATTGTCGAAATTGTTCTTGTTGTAGGCGACCACCTCGTCGCGGTGGAACAGCACCACAAGCGGCGCGTCGGGCGCGGCGATTTCCTGAAGCTGGTGGACAAGCTCTTGCCGGGCTTCGGGATCGAATTCGCGCGATTGCTGCTCGAACAGCTCGTCATATTCGGGGTTGGAATAGCCGCCGGGGTTATTCGCGCCCATCACGGCATTTTCGCTATAGAGCGTGCCGAGGAAGAATTGCGGGTCCAGACGATCTACGCGGCCCGACCAGCCGGCAATGACGACGGTGAAATCCTGCTGATCGTAGAACGTATTGAGCAGGGTGGAAAATTCCGTCGGCGTGACCGTGACCTCAAGCCCCAGATCGCGCCACGCATCGGCGATGATATAGGCGCCCTCATAACGGATCGGATCATAGGCTTCGGTCGTGGTCAGGATCTCGATCGACGGCACCGCCTCTTGAGCGCTAGCAATGGCCGGCGCGCCCATCACTGCGCATAGCAGTATCGGGCTGATAAATCTGGTTTTCATCTTGTCATTCTCCCTGTCGCTATGGCGCCCGTCGCGGCAAAGACGCCGCATCCCGAATTGCGGGTTTGTGGTTAATGCGCGGCGCCGGTTTCGGCGTCCCGCGCCGGAGGCGCTCGTTAACTTTGGGGACTATAGGCGAGCAAACTTGGCTATGGCAACCGCCGAGCGGAACGATGTTTCAAAAACATGGGCTTGGCAAGGGATTCTGATCTGGAGCGGACGTGCTCGCCGGGGTGCGCCGAGCGAAGCCGAATGAGCGCCGATCATGCTGAGCAATGAGCAGGTTATTTGCGGTGATTTGACGCGCATTCGCGCCGCCATTTCGGAACCGAAGGAAATAGCGATTTTTCTGCGCTAACCGACTAACGCCATCGGTGCCAATTGATATGTCAAAGGCGCCCTCAAAGAGACAATCGCTTTATCCTTCAATGGATCGTGCCAATTCGCCTCTTCGCGCCAAAGAATTGAGGCGCGATCGCCCCCGATTTAACTCACGCCCTCCCTCATCGCCCCTTCCTCCATTCCTCGAACTCTGTCGCGAACTCTGGCTTTGTCTGCGGATAAAGCCCGATGATCG
>JAUNRZ010000181.1 GCA_030539455.1 Paracoccus sp. (in: a-proteobacteria)
GCGGCCTTCGCGACATCGGCGAAATTGCCCATCGCGTCCAGATCGCTCAGATCGGCAAGCTGGCCCTCTTCAAACAGCTCGAGCGAGGCGTCGAACGGCCGGCAGGTGATCAGATCGCCCGCCGAGCCGGCCGCGAGTTTCGAGTTCAGAACGGCATTGTACTCCGCCGGCGCCGAGGGCGCGAAATTCACCCGAATGCCGGGATTGGCGGCCTCGAAGGCGGGAATGATCGTGTTCTGCCAGATCGTCAGATCGTCATTGCGCCAGCTTTCGATGGTCAGCGTGGTCTCGCCATAAGCCGCGCCGGCCAGCATCGTGCTGGCCAGCAGGGCGAGCGTTGTCTTGCGTTTCATCATCTTGTTCTCCCAGTTGCGCCGGTCTTTGCCGGATCTTCGGTTATCAGTCGCAGGGCGCGCGCGCCGCCGCCGCTTGGGGCCGGGCGCGCGGCTTGGCGTCTCGTCATCCGATTCCCCCTCGTCTGGCAGAGTGCCAAGGTCGCACCAATTGTAAACCCCTTGGTGCAGGGGGTGGCGCTTTGCGAAACCTGTTGTATTGGCATGATTTCAATGAGCCGCTTTCATGGGCGCGGGGGGGAATCGGATGGCGCATTATCTTGGGATCGACGGCGGAGGCTCGGGCTGCCGCGCGGTGGTTGCGGACGCATCGGGGGCGCTGCTGGGCACCGGCTCGGGCGGGCCGGCCAATATTCTGACCGATCCCGAGGGCGCGCGCGCCAGCATCATCGCGGCGGCGACGGAGGCGATGCGCGCGACGGGGCTGAGCCGGGTCGATGCGGCCGGGCTGGGGCTTGCCGGCGCGAACGCGGCGGGCGCGGTTGCGGCGCTTGACCTCGATCTGGCGCTGCCGGCGGGCGCGATGCGGATCGAGACGGATGCGATGACCGCGACGCTTGGCGCGCTCGGCCCCGCTGACGGGGTGGTGGCGGCCATCGGGACCGGCTCGGTATTCGGGCTGCGCGAGGGCGCCGGGTTTCGACAGATCGGCGGGCGCGGACTTGTGCTGGGCGATGAGGGCTCGGGCGCGTGGATGGGCCGGCTCGCGCTTGCCCGCGCGCTGCGGGCCGAGGATGGGCATGGCGCGATGACGCCCTATCTCGCCGGCCTGATCGAGGCGCATGGCGGCGGGGTGGGCGTGATCGCGTTCGCCCGCCGGGCAACGCCCGCCGATTTCGCGGCGCTTATGCCGGGGCTGCTGGCGGCGGCGGACGATCCGGCGGCGGCAAGTATTCTCGCCGATGCGGAGGCAGAGATCCTTGCCGCGATCGAGATCCTGCGCGGCGGCCGCGATCTGCCCGTGGTGTTTCTGGGCGGCCTCGGCGGCGTCATGGCGGCGCGCCTGGCTGGGCGCGTGCCCATACGAGCGCCGGTTGGCACCGCGCTTGACGGCGCCCTGATGCTGGCGCGAGGGCTGTGATGGGGTGATAGAGATGACCATCTTCGCCCGACCACCTTCCTGACCGCATCGCATCGCTCGCCGAGGCCGTCAGTAAGCGCCCGCCGACAGCCCGCCGCTGAAGCACACCGCAATCACGAGCCTGTCCCGCCGGCGCGTCTGCGGGGCAGGGGTAGCGGCGGCGCGTCGATTGGGGCCGATGGGGCTGCCTACTGGTCTGCGGCGGTCTCGTCCGAGTCCGGCTCCGCAAGATCCCCGGCGTCGTCCGCAGCCGCCTCGCTTTCGCCCGCTTGCGAGGTCTCGGCTTCGCCCGCCTCCGCTGCGTCAGCCTCTGCCGGCTCCGATGCTTCTGCTGCCTCCGCCTCCGCCTCCTCACGCTCGGCGCGGGTGGGGGCGACGCGTTCCAGCGTGTCTGCCATCTCGGCTGCGATGCGCGTTGCGTTGAGCGGGTCCGAGGCGGGCCAGATCAGCACCCAGCCTTCGACCATATCGCCCTGAACGCGCGCGCGGGCCTGACCGATATGGCGCCCGTCCTCGCCCGCGAGCCGCACCGCGCCGCGCGAGACCTGCCGCGAGGGCGCGGGCACCCAGCCGAGCGCGGTGATCAGCCCGGTCATGTCCAGCATCTCCTGCTGCCCGCCCGGCTGCGCAAAAAGGATAAGCGCCGCGCCCGAGCCATCCTTCGGGCCGTAAACCGACAGGCCGCGTTCGGTCCGCTCATGCGTGATGCGGCCGGTCGGGGCGGTGATGGAAAGGCCGGTGTGATCGTCGGTGAGCGTGGTCAGCCCCATCTCGCCGCGCCATGCCTCGCGGCGATCCTCGAGCGCGATCATCGCGGTGCCGGGGTCGGTCGAATCGCGCCATGTGGCGATCTCGGCGGCGATGGCGGCCTGCGTTTGCGGCCCGTCCAGCCCGTCGATCTCGCCCTCGTAGAAGCCGGCCCATTGGAGCGCGCGCTGCACATCCTCCAGCGGCGGCATCGGCGCGGGAGTCTCGGGCGGGGCGGGCCAGTCACCGGGCTCACCGGCGTCGAGCAGATCGCCAAGATCGGCCTCGGGCAGGGTGCCGTCCGGCTCGGCGGCCTCTGAGGCGGCAAGGGCGCGGAGCCAGGCGGTGGCGGCGGCCTCGGTCATCGGGCCGGTGGTGATGACGAAGCTGTCCTCGCCCTCGGCCCAAAGGCTCGCATCGGGGAAATCGGCGCGCAGCTCGGCCAGATCCCGCTCGGCGGCGGCGCGGTCCTCATGAGCGGCGAGGCGGATCACGTGATCTTCGGGCGGTGGCGCCTCGGGCTCTGGCGCGGCTTCGGGCGCGGCCTCGGGCTCGGCGGGTGCCTCGGACGGCTCTCCATCGGCTAAAGGCGCATCAACCGTCTCGCCGGCCGGGATCGCGCTGACCCCTTCGGCGGGCGAGAGAAACGCATCCGCCGGGATCTGCCCCGCGCTGCGGAGCCGGCCCAGCGTCTCCTGCGCCTCATCGCGCGGCAAAGGGCCGATCGCGATCGCGTGCCACTGCCCGCCGGGCAGCGGATAGCTGACGACCGCGCCCGCATCGGTGCCGACATCGCGCGCCAGCTCGGCCGCGCCGGTCGCAGCCGCGCCCGCATCGCGGCGCGCCTCGATCCGAATGAAAACATCCTCGGCAAAACCCGGCATCGGCCCGATCATCGCCGCACCGAGCGCGAGCGCCGAAATCCGCGTCAAACTCGTTATCTTCATCCTGTCCCCGTTCCTGCCTCGTGATTGACCCTTGCCCGCGCCAGCCCTAGAAGGCGGCTTGGATATTCCGGCAGACATACGAAAAAGGATGCCCCCATGACCAGCCCAAACCGCGACGCGCGGCCCCGCTCGTTTCAGGAGGTGATCCTTCGGCTGCAAGATTACTGGGCAAAGACCGGCTGCGCGATCCTCCAGCCCTATGATATGGAGGTCGGCGCGGGCACGTTTCACCCCGCAACGACCCTGCGCAGCCTCGGCGCGCGGCCCTGGGCTGCGGCCTATGTCCAGCCCTCGCGCCGGCCCACGGACGGGCGCTATGGCGAGAACCCGAACCGGCTTCAGCATTATTATCAATATCAGGTGATCATCAAGCCGAGCCCCCCCGATCTGCAAGAGCTGTATCTGGGCAGCCTGCGCGCCATCGGGCTGGACCCGACGCTGCATGATGTTCGCTTTGTCGAGGATGACTGGGAAAGCCCGACGCTGGGCGCGTGGGGGCTCGGCTGGGAGGTCTGGTGCGACGGGATGGAGGTCAGCCAGTTCACCTATTTCCAGCAGGTCGCGG
>JAUNRZ010000033.1:0-4703 GCA_030539455.1 Paracoccus sp. (in: a-proteobacteria)
AAGCCGAAGCCGAAGCCGAAGCCAATAGGCCCCTTGGACGGCGAGATCAGGGTCGCAAAGCAGCCAGCGCGCGGCCCTATGACAGCCGATAGGGTGCGGCCATCAGCGTTGCGGCGCGAGGCGGGGCCGATTGGTGGCCGATCGCGCCGGGGCGGACGGCGCGGGTGAGCACTCAAAACGCTAGGCCCACCGGGACTCGAACCCGGACTGAAAGATGTTTAAGACCTCTCCCTCTACCGATTGGGGTATGGGCCCAGCCTGCCGCTTTTAGCGTGATCCGGCACGCGCCCGCAATGACCAGTGGCTCAGAAGCTGCGCGTCGGGCGGTCGAACACCTTGCGCCCGAACAGCGAGCCGACCAGATCGACCATCAGCTTCGCGGTCCGGCCGCGCTCGTCGAGGAAGGGGTTGAGCTCGACCAGATCGAGGCTGCTCATCAGCCCGGATTCGTGGAGCAATTCGCACACGAGATGCGCCTCGCGGAAGGTGGCCCCGCCCGGCACGGTGGTCCCGACCGCCGGCGCAATGGCCGGATCGAGGAAATCGACGTCGAGCGAGACATGCAGCAAGCCGCCCGCCGCGCGCACCCGGTCCAGAAAATCGCGGAGCGGGGCGACGATGCCAAGCTCGTCCAGCACGCGCATATCGTTGACCGTGATGTCGGTCTGCGCGAGCGCGGCGTGCTCGGCCTCATCGACGCTGCGGATGCCGAACATGCAGATATGCGCGCCCGGCACCGGCGCCGGGAAGGGCGGGAACGGGTCGAACCCCGCCTCGCCATGCGCGTAAGCCATTGGGGTTCCGTGTAAATTCCCGCTCACCGTGCTCAGCGGCGAATGAAAGTCGCTATGCGCATCGAGCCAGAGCACGAAAAGCGGGCGGCCCTCCTTCTTTGCATAAGCCGCAACGCCCGAGAGCGTGCCGAGCGTCAGCGAATGGTCCCCGCCCATGAAAATCGGCAGCCCGTCCGCCATCGCGGCCTCGGCCGCCGCAGACAGCGCCTCGGTCCAGGCGAGCGTTTCGGCGAGGTGGTGGACGGCGGGGTTGGGATGCTCGGCCGGGCTGGCCACAGTCGGGCGGACATCGCCGCGATCCTCGATCTGGTGGCCGAGCGCGCCAAGCGTCGCGCCGAGCCCCGCGACGCGGTAAGCCGCCGGGCCCATCAGACAGCCGGGGCGGCGCTGCCCCTCGTCAACCGGGGCGCCGATCAGGATACATCTGGTCATGAGATCTCCCTTTTTTCGCTGCGCCGATAAAGCCCGATCAGGGGGCGGAAATCCACCCTTCGCGGCAGAAGGTCTCACTGCGGGGCTTCGCCGACGCGGAGGCGCGGGCGATTGCATCTATCAGGCACCGCCAGCGGCATTGAACGGCCCAGCCGCGCCGCCCATCAGCCCCGCAGGAAAATCGCGACGGGCCTTCAGGCCAACACGCTCAGGCGCGGACGCCTTTGAACCGCTCGGCCCAGCTTTCGCGCTGCTCGTCCGTGATCTTGGTGAAGAGATTGTCCGGCACCGTGAAGCCGTGGCCCGGCGGCAGCGCGCGCAGCGCATCGGCGGCCGAGGATGGCCATTCGCCGGGCGCATCCATCGCCTCGCGCATCGTCTTTGCCGCGAACGGGATGAACGGCGCCGAGATCACCGCATAAAGCGCGATGAGGTTCAGCCCGGTGCGCACCTGCATGGCCGCGCGAGCCTCGTCCTCTTTGAACGTGGCCCAGGGCGCGGCGGCCTGCAAATACTCGTTGCCCAGAACCCAGATGGCCCGCAATTCGCCCGCCGCCTTGCGGATTTCCATCGCGTCCATGAACTGCTCGTAAGCGGTCAGCCGGGCTTGCAGCGCGGCCTCAAGCTCGGCCTCGGCAGCGCCCGGCTCGCCCGCTTCGGGGACCGTCTCGCCGAATTTGCTGCGGCAGAACTTGGTGATCCGGCTGACGAAATTGCCCAGCACATCGGCGAGATCCTTGTTCACCGATTGCTGGAAATTCTCCCATGTGAACTCGCTGTCCCCCGATTCCGGCGCGTGGGACAAAAGCCACCACCGCCAGTAATCGGCCGGCAGGATTTCCAGAGCGTGGTCCATGAACACGCCCCGCCCCTGAGAGGTCGAAAACTGCCCGCCATCATAGGTCAGGTAGTTGAAAGACTTGATATAATCGACCAACTTCCAGGGCTCGCCCGAGCCCATGATCGTCGCGGGGAAGGACAGCGTGTGGAATGGCACGTTATCCTTGCCCATGAACTGGGTGTAGGTGACATCCTCGGCGCCCTTGTCGGTGCGCCACCAACGCTGCCAGTCGCCGCCGGTCGCATCGGCCCATTCGGCGGTCGCGGCGATATATTCGATCGGCGCGTCGAACCACACGTAAAAGACCTTGCCCTCCATGCCCGGCCATTCCGCATCGCCGCGCTTGACCGGGATACCCCAGTCGAGATCGCGGGTGATCCCGCGATCTTGCAGCCCGTCGCCATCGTTCAGCCATTTCCGCGCGATCGAGGTGGTCAGCAGCGGCCAGTCGGTCTTGCTGTCGATCCATTCCGCGATCTGGTCCTTCAGCGCGGATTGACGCAGGTACAGATGCTTCGTCTCGCGCACCTCAAGATCGGTGCTGCCCGAGATGGCGCTGCGCGGCTCGATCAGGTCGGTCGGGTCAAGCTGCTTGGTGCAGTTCTCGCACTGATCGCCCCGCGCCTTGTCATAGCCGCAATTGGGGCAGGTGCCCTCGATATAGCGGTCGGGCAGAAAGCGCCCGTCGGCGTTCGAGTAGATCTGCTTCTCCGTGACCTCCCGGATCAGCCCGGCATCGGCGAGCCGGCCGGCGAAATGCTGCGTCAGCCGGTGGTTCTGCGGGCTGGATGAGCGCCCGTAATGGTCGAAGGATAGCCCGAAACCCTCGGCCAGCCTGGCCTGAGTGGCGTGCATCTGCGCGCAATATTCGGCGACGGGCAGGCCCGCTTTCTTGGCGGCAAGCTCGGCCGGTGTGCCGTGTTCGTCCGTGGCGCAGATGAACATCACCTCGTGACCGCGCGCGCGCAGGTAGCGCGCATAAAGATCGGCGGGAAGCTGGCTGCCGACAAGATTGCCCAGATGCTTGATGCCGTTGATATAAGGAATTGCCGAGGTGATGAGATGCCGGGCCATTTTCCGCGTCCTTTAACTGTCGGCGCCTGTCATATCCGCGCGATGCGGTAAGGAAAAGCCCCGCATCTGGCGGGGCTGTTCCAAACGCTCGGGGCTCCGGCGTCAGCGGCGGCGGTCGCGGCGCGAGCTCATCGGCTGGAACGCGACGCTGACATGCGCCTCGCAATAAGGCTTGCCGGGTTGGCTCGGCAGGCCGCAGAACCAGAACTTGTCGGTGGCCGGATCGCCGATCGGCCATTTGCAGGTGCGCTCGGTCAGCTCCATCAGGGTCAGCTTGCGCGATTTCTTCTCGACCTCGCGCACCGATGCCAGGGCCTCGGGGCTGATCTCGTTAGCCGAGGGCTGGGGCGGCAGCGGCTGGCCGGCGGGCACGATCGGGCGGCGGCCGACATAGGTTGGCGTCGCGGGTGCAGGCTCGGCCGCTTGCTCGGCGGGCTGTTCTTCGGCCGGCGGGGCGGGCGGAGCCTCGGCCTTGGCGGCTTTCGCGGCCTTGCCCTTGGCCGCGCGCGGCTTCGGCTCGGGCGCGGGTTCGGGCGCCGGGGCGGGCTGCGCCGCCGCCGGCTCGGCCGCGTCGTCATTGCGGTTCGAGAGGCCAAGCCGGTGCACCTTGCCGATCACCGCGTTGCGCGTGACATCGCCCAGCTCTTTCGCGATCTGGCTGGCGGACTGGCCCTCGGCCCACATCCGCTTGAGCGTTTCCACGCGTTCATCCGTCCACGACATCGCAGCCTTTCCGGCGCATCGCGCCCGCATCTTGCAAATTCAGCCAAAGCCCGTTCTAACCCGGTTTGCCGGAAATATCCCGTCCGGCGCGGATTTTCAAGGACGAGCCATGCCGACAAGCCCCAAGGTCACATCGCCCCGCCCGCTTGGCACGCGCCGCTTTGGCAGCGTCAACTGGCTGGGGCTGCGCACCCTGACCGAGCGCGAGATCCGCCGCTTCATGGCCGTCTGGCAGCAGACCCTGTTCGCCCCGCTGATGACGGCGGGCCTCTTCATCGTGGTCTTTGCCGTCGCCTTGGGTCGCGAGCGCGCGCAGGTGATGGGCCTTCCTTATCTCGCCTTTCTGGCGCCCGGCATCTTGATGATGACGGTGATCCAGAACGCCTTTGCGAACACCTCGTCGAGCATGATTTCGGCGAAGATGCAGGGGAATATCGTCGACACGCTCATGCCGCCGCTGTCGGCGGGCGAGATACTGGCCGGCTATCTGCTCGGCGCGCTCTGCCGCGCGCTTATCGTCGCGGTCGTGATCGGGGCGGCGATGGCGCTTGTGCTGGGGCAGGGGATCGCGCATCCGCTTTGGGCGCTGTGCTTTGTCGTTCTTGGCGCGATCATCATGGGGGGGCTCGGGCTTCTGGCCGGGATCGTCGCGCAAAAGTTCGATCAGATGGCGGTCATCACGAATTTCGTCGTGACGCCGCTGTCGTTCCTGTCGGGGACGTTCTATTCGATCGAGGCGCTGCCGCCGCTGTTTTACGCGATCAGCCACGCGAACCCGATCTTTTACCTGATCGACGGGGCGCGCTACGGGTTTACCGGGGTCAGCGACGCCTCGCCCT
>JAUNRZ010000033.1:4803-16698 GCA_030539455.1 Paracoccus sp. (in: a-proteobacteria)
TACCTGATCGACGGGGCGCGCTACGGGTTTACCGGGGTCAGCGACGCCTCGCCCTGGCTGGGGCTCGCGGTTTGCGCGGTTACGGCTTTCGCGGTCGCCGCTCTGGCTTGGCAGTGGCTGCGGACGGGATACCGGATGAAGCCGTGACCGAGCCGCGCTGCCGGTCGCGCCAGACCAGCAAGAGCGCGCCGGCCAGAACGACCCCGGCGCCGATGAAGCTGACCCGGTCGGGCAGGACGCCAAACACCCACAGATCAAACAGCGCCGCCCAGATGAGCGTGACATAAAAGAACGGCACCACGAAGCTCGCATCGTCGCGGCGCATCGCCAGAAGGTTCAACGCCTGCCCGCCCGCCATCAGCACGCCGATGGCGATCAGGGCGAGCCATTGCGCCCCGCTCGGCTGGCTCCAGAAGGCGAGGACGGCGATGGCCGCGATCCCCGCGCCCATCGCGTTGTTGACGAGCAGGATCTGCACCGGCGATTCGCGGCCGGTGAGGCGCTTGATGAAGATCGCCTCGGTCCCCATCGCCATCGCCGCGCCAAGCGCCAGCAGCGCGGCGGGCTGGATCGCATCGCCGGGGCGCAGAAGGATCAGGGCTCCGGTCAGGGCGATGGCGGCGGCGCTCCACCGGACCGGGCCGACGCGCTCGCCCAGAAGCGGGATGGCGAGGATCATCGTAAAGACCGGGCTGAGAAAGCTGATCGCGGTCGCATCGGGAAGCGGCATCTGCGCGACCGCCGCGAACATCAGCGTGATCCCGCCCCACCCGCAAAGCGTGCGCGCCAGATGGGTGCCGTAGGCGGGCCGCGTCAGGCGCGGGCGCAGCGCGGCGGCGGTCAGTGCCACCGCAAGCGCCGCAAAGACGAACCGCCCGAAGGTCAGCATCAGCGGATGGATCGGCGCGCCCAGCGTTCCGCTGCCGATCGCCTTGGCCAGCAGCGTCGTCGCGGCGAAAAGCGCCGTCGCGGCCAGCATGAAGGCCGCCGTGACGCGCCGGTCGGGGTGATATCGCGGCTCGGTTTCCACCGCGCGACCATGGTCTCGCAGCCCGTCCCGGTCAAGCGCCTCTGCCCCGCGCTTTTCCCCTTGCGCAAACGCGCGCCGCGCGCCATCACTGCGGGATGAGCTCAAATCGCGCCCGCCTCCTCCGACGCTAAGCAAGTCCGTTCGTTCGGGCTTGGCTTTGCCGCGCGTTTTTGTTTTCTGATCCCTGACATCGTGAACCGGAGATTTGCCATGATCCCTCATGTCTTGCCGACCTATAATCGCGCCCCGCTCGAGTTTGAACGCGGTGAGGGCGCCTGGGCGATTACGGCGGACGGGACGCGATATCTCGATCTGGGCGCGGGGATCGCGGTGAACGTGCTGGGCCACGCGCATCCCGAACTGGTCGCCGCGTTGACGGCGCAGGCCGGGCGGATCTGGCACGTCTCGAACCTCTACCGCATCCCCGAGCAAGAGGCTCTGGCCGATCTGCTGGTCGCGCACAGCTTTGCCGATACGGTGTTTTTCACCAATTCCGGCACCGAGGCGGCCGAGCTTGCGATCAAGATGGTGCGCAAATATTTCGATCACGCGGGGGAGCCTGACCGGATCGAGATCATCACCTTCGACGGCGCGTTTCATGGCCGCTCGACCGGGGCCATCGCGGCGGCGGGGTCCGAGAAGATGGTCAAGGGCTTCGGCCCGCTCATGCCCGGCTTCCGGCATGTGCCGTTTGGCGATCTGGACGCGCTGCGCGCCGCGATCAGCGACAAGACCGCTGCCGTGATGATCGAGCCGATTCAGGGCGAGGGCGGCATTCGCGTTCTGCCGGACGCCGATCTGCGCGAGATAAGGGCGCTGTGCGACAAGACCGGCGCGCTTCTGGTGCTGGACGAGGTGCAATCGGGCATCGGGCGGACGGGGCGGCTTTTTGCGCATGAATATGCCGGCATCGCTCCCGATATCATGATGATCGCCAAGGGCATCGGCGGCGGCTTTCCGCTGGGCGCCGTGCTGGCGAGCGAGCGCGCGGCGGCCGGGATGGTCGCAGGCTCGCATGGCTCGACCTATGGCGGCAACCCGCTTGCCTCGGCGGTGGGCACGGCGGTGATGGAGATCGTGACCGCGCCGGGTTTCCTCGATGAGGTGAACCGCAAGGCCGGCGCGCTGCGTCAGAAGCTCGAGGCTTTGGTTGCCGCGCATCCCGCGATCTTCGAGGAGGTGCGCGGGCAGGGGCTGATGCTGGGGCTCAAATGCAAGATCGCGCCCGCCGAGCTGGTCACGGCCGGCTATGCCGAGCATCTGCTGACCATCCCGGCTGCCGACAACACGGTGCGCCTGCTGCCGCCCCTGAACATCACCGAGGCCGAGATAGACGAGGCCGTCCAGCGGCTGGACCGCGCCGCCGCGCGCGTTGCGGCAGGCGCGGGCTAGGCCGGGCGGATCAGCCCGTCGGCGTGAAGCTCGCCCAGCAGCGCGCAGCAATCGCGCGTCAACTGGTCGTAATTGACGTCGGGAAACGCCTCGGCCAGCACCAGAACGAGGTCATGCGCGCTGCCCGGTATTTCCAGAAGCGCCCAGATCGCCGCGCCGACCGCGTTGAGCTGGAACAGCGTCTGCCCGCGCTTGCGCCACAGAAACGCCGCCTCGCCATGCGCGCGCAGGGCGGTGTTCGGCGCGCGCTTGAAGCTTGTGTCGGGATCGGCCGGCGGCGCGGCCTCGCCTTCAGGCTCGAGTGGCGGAAGGGGCTTGCCGATGGACACCGCCGGGTTGATGCGCGCGTGGCCGACAAAGGCGCGGCGCAGCAGCGCGGCCGCGTCCTCCAGATCGCTATAGACAAGGCGCAGCGTCAGCAGATTCGCGGCAAGCGCGTTCGCCTTCTCGAAACCGTCCTCGGCCGAGGCGAAATCGGTCATGTTCTGGGTCAGCAGATGATGGATCGCCTCGTGCCGGCCAAGCTGGTGGAGCGCGGCCTGCCCCTCCTGACGGCGGTCAAGCACGATCAGCACCGATAGCGGCGCGCTCCGGCCATGAGCCGCGATATTCGGCGCGCAGACATAGCAATATTCATCGTCGCTTGGCCCGGCATGGCGGGCGACGTGATCGCAAAAGGCGGCACTCGCCGCCTTGGGCAGCGGCAGGCGCAGACGCGGGGCGGCGCCAAGCGCGATGCCGCTTCCATCCTCGCCCAGCGGCAGGATGTCATCGCAATAGATCACGAGGTCCGGCTCGGCGCTCAGCCGCGCCATCAGCGTCGACTTGCCCGCGTGGGCGTGGCCGGTCAGGGCGATCAGCCGCCCGCCCGTCTCGAACGCGCCGCAATGGAGCGTCGCCGCACCGCGCCTTCCCTCGAAGAATGCCTCGGACATATCGGCCAGAACGCCGCACACCGCGCTTGCCAGCGGCAGCCGCTCCAGCGGCTCGTCGAGATAGGGCGAATCGACCCGGTAGCCGCCCGCCTCGTGCGAGACGGCGCTGACCGGCGCGCCTTTCGCGCCGGTCAGATCGCTGGGGGACCAGCCGTTGAGAACCGCGCGCAGCCCCTTGCCGACAGGATAGGCGTCGTCCAGCCGAACCGGGCCGGGCAGGCCCGGAAACTGGAGAAGCTGCGTCTTTTTCGTCATCGCAAGGCTCTGCATCTGGTGGTCCCCCGCCTTGTGCTTAGCGGCGCCGCGGACGCGACGGGCGCGACGGGCGCGAGATTTTCCGCCGGCGCTGCACCGGAGCGCGGCGCTGCGGCGCGCGGCGGCGCGGGCGCGAGGGCCGCGACGGGCGCGAGACACGGCGCCGGCGGCGCGGGGCGGCTTCGGCGGTATCGACGCCGATCAGGGCCGGGACGACATAGGCGGCACCGGCGGCAAGGCCGATCTTCGCCAAAAGTCCACGGCGCGAAATCTGCGGCGTATCATTGTTGTCGTTATCGTTCATTTTCTTGTCCTCGATGTGGTTGTCTGGCCCGGTTATCCGCGACCATGAGAGGACTACGCCGCAGGCGCGCCGTTTATTCCCGGCAAGCGGGCGGGTGGGCGGCGGCGCGCTTTGGCTCGGCAGATTCGCGCCGACGAGGCGGGCCGGGGGGCAAAGAAAAAGGCGGCGCGAACGCCGCCTTCCGGGTCTGGCTATGCGGCCGGCTCAGGCCACCGCTTCGGGCGGGGCTTTTCGGTGCCGGTTCTGCGCCCAGTTGAGCCCCAAAATGCCCAGCAGCCCGATCGTGCCGATGATCTCGACCGTGAGGTCCGGCCAGAAAAGGCACACGATCAGCGGGATCGCGATCAGCCGCCAGATCCACGCCAACGGCCCGAAGAGCCAGCCATCAAGCACCGCCGCGAAGGCGACCAGCCCCAGTATCGCGATGAAGCCCGTGAACAGCACATAAGGCAGCGGCCCGCCATAGATGATCTCGGGGTTGAACACGAAGAAGCACGGGATGAGATAAAGCCCCTTGGCGTATTTCCACGCCTGAAAGCTCGTCTTCATCGGGTCCGCATTCGCAAGGGCCGCCCCCGCGAATGCGGCAAGCGCAATGGGCGGTGTCACGTTACTGTCCTGCGAATACCAGAACACGACCAGATGCGCGATCAGCAGCGGCACGCCGAACTCGGCCTCTAGCGCGGGGCCGACCAGCACGATCAGCACGATATAGGACGCCGTGACCGGCAGCCCCAGCCCGATGATCAGCGAGGCGATGAGGATCAGCAGCAAGGCCAGAACGAGGTTGCCGCCCGACAGAGACAGCATCAGCGACGAGAATTTCAGCCCCAGCCCGGTCAGCCCGACGACGCCCACGATAATCCCCGCGACCGCGCAGGCGACCGAGACCGAGACCGCGTTGCGCGCGCCCAGCTCGAGCGATTCCCAGATGACGAGAAAGCCGCGCATCAGCGATTGCTTGATCCTCTCGCCCGTAAGGGGGCCGTCCGCGACCAGATGCCAGATGCCGCGCAAAGCCGCGACCGCGATGACCGAGATGATCGCCCAGAACCCGACCCGCATGGGCGAGATGTTCTGGATCAGCAGGAACAGCAGCACGCCAAGCGGCAAAAGGAACTGCCAGCCGGTTCTCATGACCTGGCGGATCTGCGGCAGGTCTTTCGCGGGAAGGCCGGACATGCCCGACTTCATCGCCGCGATGTGGACGAAGAGATAAACCGTGCCGAGATAGAGGATCGCGGGGAAGATCGAGACCTTGACGATCTCGACATAGGGCACGTTGGTGTATTGCGAGATCAGGAACGCGCCCGCCCCCATCAGCGGCGGCGTGATCTGCCCGCCGGTCGAGGCGGCGGCCTCGATCCCGCCGGCCTGCTCGGGCCGGTAGCCAAGCCGCTTCATCAGCGGGATGGTCAGCGCGCCGGTTGTCACAACGTTCGCGATGGCCGAGCCCGAGATCGAGCCCATCCCCGCCGACGCGATCACCGCCGCTTTCGCCGGCCCGCCCGGCTTGCGCCCGGTCAGCGCGAAGGCGATGTCGATGAAGAACTTGCCCGCGCCGGTCTTTTCGAGAAACGCGCCGAACAGCACGAACATGAACACGAAGGTTGCCGCAACGCCCAGCGGCAGGCCGAATATGCCCTCTTGCCCCAGATATTGCAGGCCCACCAGACGCTCGACGCTGGCGCCGCGATGGCTCAGGATACCGGGCATCCACTCGCCCAGCCACGGCAGCGCACCGCGCGGGCCGGCAAGCGCGTAGGCGATCATGACCGCCGCGATGATGGTCATCGCATTGCCGACCGCCCGGCGGCTGGCTTCAAGCAGCACGATAATGCAGACAATGCCCATCGTGATGTCGGTCGTGGACCACCGCCCGGCCCGCGCGACGATGGCATCGAGGTTCAGAACGATATAGGCCGCGCTCGCCACCCCCGCGACCAGAAGGGCGATATCGACGATCCATGCGATCGGCGTGCGCGCCCGCGCGCCCGTCATCGGGAAGAGCAGGAAAATCAGCGCCAGAACGAAGCCCAGATGGATCGAGCGTTGATAGAAGAGCCCGAGCGGGCGCACCCCCGCGCCGTAAAGCTGGAACAGCGACAGGCTGACCGCGAGGATCGAGATGATCCACAGAACGGCTCTGGGCTGGATCGCATCGGCCGCCTGCGCGTCCTTGGCAAGCTGCGCGGCGCGGGCCTCGGCCTCTTCGCGCGCGATCTCCATATCGCTGCGGTGGCGTTCGGACATGATTCCCCCTGTCGGTGAAGCCGCTTTGACGCGGGTTTTTGGTCTTGGCTTGTTATCGTTTCTGCTCTGCTGGCTGTCCATCATTTTCGACGACAAGCTGCAAAACAACCCGCTCACCCCGCGCGGCGAGTGCTGGCAGGGAAATCCAGCCCGACGCGGCCTCAAGCCGCTGATCGACCCGCGCCGAGCCGACGCGAAGCACGACGCGCCGATCTGCCATCACCTCGTCGATCCCGGTGATAAGATAGCCCCCGCCCGGCGCGGGCGCGATTGTCCCGCGCCCCGGCAGATCGCCGAGCCCTGCGGCGTAATCATGCAGATAGCTCGAAACCAGCAGCAGATCGCCGCCGCGATGGGCAAAGCAATCAGCCACCGCCCCGCCGGTGACCGAATGGTTCCAGCGCAGGCAGATCTCGGCGCCTTCGGGCATAGAAAGCGCCGCACGAGGGGCGTCCCCGACCTGCACCTCCAGCCGCTCGGCCGGCAGGGGATCGCCAAGCGCCGCGCCTGAGAGCATGAAAAAAGCCGCGCCCCAAAAGGCGCGGCTTTGGTTGGTAAACCGCATGGCAGGCCGCGATCAGGGACGCTGATGGTCCTGAATTTCCGCGCCCACCTCTTCCAGATAGCGCAGCGCGCCCGGATGGAACGGAATCGGCGTCGATTCGACCGAGAACTCCACCGTCATATCCTTCGCGGCGGGATGGGTGCCGATCATGAACTCGGTGTTTTCGTACAGCGTCTTGACGATCTCATAGGCCAGATCATCGGGCATATCCGCGTTCACGATCAGAACGTTCGGGGTCGCGATCGTGCTCACATCGTCGGACACACCGTCATAGGTGCCGCCGGCGAGGGTGAACGCGGCGAAGGTCGGCTCGACCTCGAGCGCGGCGTTGATCTGCTCATCCGTCATCGGCACGAACGAGATGGTGCGCGTCGCGGCGAGGTTCATGATTGACGAGGTGGGCGGGCCCACGCTCCAGAAACCCGCGACGATATCGCCGTCGCGCAGCGCGTCGGCGGTCTCGTTGAAGTTCAGCCGCTCGGCCGAGATGTCGTCATAGGTGATCCCGCTGGCTTCCAGGATCTGGCGCGCGCTGACTTCGGTCCCCGAGCCCGGAGCGCCGACCGAAATGCGCTTGCCGCGCAGATCCTCGAGGCTGTTGATGCCCGAGCCCTCGACGGTCACGATCTGCACCACGTTCGGGTAAACCGAGGCGAGCGCGCGGATATTGTCCTCGGGACGGCCCTCGAAATCATTCTCGCCGTGATAGGCCTGATAGACCGTATCGGCGAGCGCGAAGGCGATGTCGGAATTGTCGCGCGCGACAAGAGCGACGTTTTCCACCGACGCGCCGGTGACTTCGGCCGAGGCCGAATAGCCCTCGACATGGCGGTTGATCAGCTCGGCCAGACCGCCGCCCAGCGGGAAATAGACCCCGCCCGTGCCGCCGGTCGCGATCGACAGCTCTTCGGCCTGCGCCGAGGCGATCGGCGCGGCCAGAACGGCCACCGCGGACATCGCGGCCAGTTTGCGCATTGAAATCATTGATTATTCTCCCCGTTTTCTATCGTGTTCTGTCACGCTCGGGCGCTCTGCGCCAAGGTGTCACACCGGACGATAGCCAGCGGGCGCTGCGAGGGCAACCCGCACAAACGGTCAGGTCAGCGCGCGCCCCTAGTGCAGCGCGCGGTCGCCCATGTTGAGGAATTTCTCGCGCCGCGTGCGGATCAGCGTGGCCGCGTCCTTGCCCGAAAGCTCGGCCAGCATATCCTCGATCGCGCGGCCAACCGCCTCCATCGCCGAGCGCGCATCGCGCTGCGCGCCGCCGACCGGCTCGGGGATGATCCGGTCGATCACCCCAAGCTGCGAGAGATCCTGCGCGGTCAGGCGCAGCGCCTCGGCCGCCTCGCGCATTTTCTCGGCGTCTTTCCACAGGATCGACGCGCAGCCCTCGGGCGAGATCACCGAGTAGATCGAGTGTTCCAGCATCGCGACGCGGTTCGCGGTCGCAAACGCCACCGCCCCGCCCGAGCCGCCCTCGCCGATGATGACCGACACAAGCGGCACGCCGATCTGAAGGCATTTCTCGGTCGCGCGGGCGATCGCCTCGGATTGGCCGCGTTCCTCGGCGCCCTTGCCGGGATAGGCGCCGGGTGTGTCGACCAGCGTGATCACCGGCAGGCGAAAGCGGTCGGCCATGTCCATCAGCCGGATCGCCTTTCGATAGCCTTCCGGGCGCGCCATGCCGAAATTATGGGCAATGCGCGATTTCGTGTCATGGCCCTTCTCGTGGCCGATTACGACGCAGGGGCGATCGTTGAACCGCGCGAGCCCGGCCATGATCGCGTGATCGTCACCAAAGGCGCGATCGCCCGCCAGCGGCGTATATTCGGTAAACAGCGTCTCGATATAGTCGCGGCAATGCGGGCGCTGCGGGTGCCGCGCGACCAGAGTTTTCCGCCACGGATCGAGATTCGCGTAAAGATCGCGCAGAAGCTGGCCGGCTTTCTGGTCAAGCTGCGCGGCCTCGGATTCGACATCGACGCCCTCTCCCTTTTGCGCCATCGCCCGCAGTTCGGCCGCCTTGCCCTCGATATCGGCAAGCGGCTTTTCAAACTCGAGATAGTTCATCGCAGGGCCTCCGTCGGTTCGGACCCTATATGCGCGCGGCAGGGCGCGATTGCAACGCGGCAAGCCAGCACCTATCTTCGCGCCATGAGATTTCCACTGATCAATCCCGCGCCGAGCGTCGCCGTGATCCGCCTTCATGGGCAGATCGCCGCACATGGGCGCGGCGCGCTGTCCGATGCCGCGCTTGCCGCCACGATCGAGCGCGCCTTTCGCCGCCGCCGCCCCGTCGCGGTGGCGCTGTCGATCAACTCGCCCGGCGGCTCGCCGGTGCAGTCCGGGCTGATCGCCGCGCGCATCCGCCGCCTCGCGGACGAGCGCGAGGTGCCGGTCCACGCCTTCGTCGAGGATGTGGCGGCCTCGGGCGGCTATTGGCTGGCGACAGCGGCCGACCAGATCTGGGCCGATGCGGCGTCGATTCTCGGCTCGATCGGGGTCATCTCGGCCAGTTTCGGCTTTCAGGAGCTGATCGCGCGCCACGGGATCGAGCGGCGCGTGCACACCGCCGGCGGCTCGAAAAGCTGGCTCGACCCGTTCCGCCCCGAAAAGCCCGAGGATGTCGCGCGGCTCAATGCGATTCTCGAGCCGATGCACGAGATCTTCAAGGAACAGGTCCGCAGCCGCCGCGGCGCGAAGCTGGCCGAGGGGCGCGATCTGTTCACCGGCGAGGTGTGGCTGGGGCAGGGCGCGGTCGATATGGGGCTGGCGGACGGGCTCGCGCATCTGCAACCGAAAATGCGCGCGCTTTACGGCGATGATGTCCGCTTTCTCCAATACGGCGCGCGCCAGCCCTTCCTGCGGCGGATCGGATTTTCCGCCGAGTCGGTCATCGACGCCGCCGAAGAGGCCGCCGCCTTCGCGAGATTCGGAGCGAGCAGATGATCAAGACCGTCATTTTCATCATCATTCTGATCTGCTTCATCGCCTTTCTCGCCGGCCCGAAATTCCGCGCTGTGATGGCGCGGCTGCTCGGCTGGCCGGGCCGCAAGCGATAGGAGCGGGCAGTGCTTTTTGATCTGGCTCTCGTGGCCGCCGGGCTGGTTCTGCTCGTTATCGGCGGCGATCTTCTGGTGCGCGGGGCGGTCTCGCTTGCGCTGCGGCTTGGCATCGCGCCGGTGATCGTGGGGCTGACCGTGGTTGCGTTCGGCACCTCGGCGCCCGAGATGATCGTCTCGCTTGATGCGGCATGGCGCGGGCTGCCGGGGATCGCGCTTGGCAATGTGGTCGGCTCGAACATCGCGAATGTGCTGATCATCTTGGGCGCCACCGCGCTTATCAGCCCGGTTTTCACGCGCGGCTCGGGGCTGCTTGCCAGTTTTTATTACATGATCGCGGCCTCGGCGCTGCTGATCGTGCTGGCGATGCTTGGCCCAATGCGCGCGGGCCACGGTCTGGTGCTGCTGGCCGGGCTTGGTATCGTGCTGTCGCTTCAGATCGCGCAGGCGCGCCGGATGGAGGCGCCGGCGGCGACCGACCTCGAAGGCGCGCCAAAGCGCCCGCAGCCCGGCTGGATGATCGGCGCGCTGCTGGCCGGCGGGCTGGTCCTGCTGCCGGTCGGCGCGCGGCTTCTGGTCGATGGCGCGGTCGATATCGCGCGGCTGGCGGGTCTGTCCGAGGCGGTGATCGGGCTCACACTGGTTGCGGTCGGCACCTCGCTGCCCGAGCTCGCGGCCTCTGTCATGTCGGCCCGCCGGGGCGAGTCCGGGATGGCGCTTGGCAATATCATCGGCTCGAACATCTTCAACATTCTCGCGATCATCGGCGTCACATCGTTCTTCGGCCCGCTCGTCATCCCCGAGCAGATGCTGCGCGTCGATCTGTGGGTGATGCTCGGCTGCGCGCTGCTGATCGGCCCGTTCCTGCTGGGCGGCTGGCGGATGGGGCGGCGCACCGGGGCGGGGCTGCTGGCGCTTTACGCGGCCTATGCGGGGTGGCTTCTCATATGAGCGTTGCACTCGTCACCGGCGCCGCCAAGCGCCTCGGCCGCGCGATGGCGCTGGAACTCGCCGGGCAGGGATATGATCTCGCGGTCCATTATCACGGCTCGAAATCCGAGGCCGAGGAGACCGCCGCCGCCTGCCGCGAAAAGGGCGTGAGGGCCGAGATATTCAACGCCGATCTGCTTGATCTGGACCAGACCGAGATGCTGATGGCGCGCGTGGTGGACCAGCTCGGGCAGGTGTCGGTGCTGGTCAACAACGCTTCGATCTTTGAACATGACGATATCGCCTCGGCGACCCGTGAAAGCTGGGACCGCCATATCGGATCGAACCTGCGCGCGCCCTTCGTTCTGTCGCAAGCCTTCGCGCTTCAGGCCCCCAGGGCCGACCGCAGCGGGCCCGAGCCGGTCGCGGCCGGGCTGATCGTCAATATGTGTGATCAGCGTGTGCTGAAGCCGACGCCGGAGTTCATGACCTACTCGCTTGCCAAGGCCGCGCTTTGGCACCTGACGCGCACGATGGCGCAGGCGCTTGCGCCCGATATCCGCGTCAACGCGATCGGCCCCGGCCCGACCGTGAAGGGTGTCCGGCAAAGCGAGGCGCATTTCGCCGCGCAGCGCGAAGCGACGATCCTCGAGCGGGGCGCGGACGCCGCTGACATCTGCGACGCGCTGCGCTATCTGCTGGGCGCGCGGGCGGTGACGGGGCAACTGATCTGCGTCGATGGCGGCCAGCATCTGGCCTGGCGCACGCCCGACATATTGGGGCTCGAATAGGCCGCAAACCGGCCCTAACCCGGCAGCTTGCGGCACTTTGTCCACCTTTTTCGAGAAGTTAACAAAACCGTTACGATTCTGGCAAGGTTTTCATAGGCTTGTTGCAAAATGATAAAATATTCAGCGAAAACAAAGTGGTAAAAATGTGCCTAAAATTTAGGCAGGGCGTGTTTCGCTCATGCCAGATTGGGCGAAGCCGTTATTGCCGAAACTCGCCCACAGAGTTATCCACAAAAAACGGGGATAGGTTAAGACTTGATCTCGGGCCGCGAAATTTGCAGCCGCTGCCGAGAATCACCTGATCATGATGATGGACGACAACACCGCTCAACCGCCGCCGCCGCCGCGCCCGAGGCCGGGCCGCGATGTGATCTCGGG
>JAUNRZ010000033.1:16798-18820 GCA_030539455.1 Paracoccus sp. (in: a-proteobacteria)
CTGCGCGACGACAAATCGCTGCCGAATATTCTGGTGGCGAAATCGCACCCCTTCGCGCAGATCAAGAAGCATCGCGGCGCGCGCAGCGAGAAGGGCGATTATTACGGGCCTTTCGCAAGCGCGGGCGCGGTGAACCGCACGCTGACCCAGCTTCAACGGGTGTTCCTGCTGCGCAACTGCACCGATGCGGTGTTCGAATCGCGCACGCGGCCGTGCCTGCTTTACCAGATCAAGCGGTGCAGCGCGCCCTGCGTCGGGCGGATCAGTGCCGAGGATTACGGCGCCCTCGTCGCCGATGCCGAGCAATTCCTGCGCGGCAAGACGACCGCTATTCAGGCCTCGCTCGCCGCCGAGATGGGCGCGGCCGCCGAAGCGATGGAGTATGAGCGCGCCGCCGCCCTGCGCGACCGCATCGCCGCTCTGACGTCGGTGCAGTCGGTGCAATCCGTGAACCCGCGCGCCGTGCCCGAGGCGGATATCGTGGCGCTCCACATGGAAAACGGGCAGGCCTGCGTTCAGGTCTTCTTCATTCGCGGCAATCAGAGCTGGGGGAACCGCGATTTCTACCCGCGTCTCGGCGGCGCGGAATCGCCCGATGAGGTGATGGAGGCGTTTCTCGCCCAGTTCTACGACAACAAGGTGCCGCCTCCGCTCATCCTGCTGAGCCACGGCGTCGAAGATGACGCGCCCCTGGTCGAATTGCTGTCCGAAAGGGCGGGGCGCCGGGTCACGCTCTCGGTCCCGCAGCGCGGCGAAAAGGCCGATCTCGTCGCGAACGCGCTGCGAAACGCGCGCGAATCGCTCGCCCGGAGGATGTCGGAAAGCGCGGCGCAGGCGCGGCTGCTCGAGGGGCTTGCCGATGCGTTCGATCTGCCCGGCCCGCCGCGCCGGATCGAGGTTTATGACAACAGCCATATTCAGGGCGCGAACGCGGTTGGCGGGATGATCGTGGCCGGCCCCGAGGGGTTCGTCAAAAGCCAGTATCGCAAGTTCAACATCAAGGGCACCGAGATCACGCCCGGCGACGATTTCGGCATGATGAAAGAGGTGCTGACAAGGCGCTTTACCCGTCTGCTGAAGGAAGACCCGGACCGTCAGGGCGAGACATGGCCCGATCTGCTGGTGATCGACGGCGGGGCGGGGCAGGTCTCGGCCGTGGCCGGGATCATGGCCGATCTGGGGCTGGATGATGTGCCAGTGGTGGGGGTCGCGAAGGGCGTTGACCGCGACCACGGCAAGGAAGAGTTCCACCGCCCCGGCGCGCGCCCCTTCGCGCTGCGCATGAATGATCCGGTGCTTTATTTCATCCAGCGCCTGCGCGACGAGGCGCATCGCTGGGCCATCGGCGCCCACCGCGCCCGCCGCGCGAAGGCGGTCAGCGCGACCCCGCTGGACGAGGTGCCGGGCGTCGGCGCGGCCCGCAAGCGAGCGCTTCTGGCGCATTTCGGCTCGGCCAAGGCGGTCAGCCGCGCGGGCGTCGCGGACCTGATGGCGGTCGAGGGGATTAGCGAGGCGTTGGCGCAGGCGATTTATGATCGGTTTAATGGGTAGTTTGGCAGCTTAGTGCGGGGTGTGAAGAGATCTGACAGCGTGAACCGGTCTGCCAGCCTGACACACGCTCGGCGTGGCGCGCACCGCCGGCGCGATCTGCGGGCGCCGAACTCCCTTGCCCAATCACCCCGCCAGATAACGCAGCCGGTCAAGCGCGCCTTGCAGGATATATCCCGCGGCGACCTGGTCGATCACCTCGGCGCGGCGGCGGCGCGAGGTGTCGGCCTCCAGCAGCGCGCGCTCGGCCGCGACGGTCGAGAGGCGCTCGTCCCAGAATGTGATCGGCAGCTCGGTCAGCCGCGAGAGATTGCGGGCGAAAGCGCGGGTTGACTGCGCGCGCGGTCCCTCGCTGCCATCCATGTTGCGCGGCAGGCCCAGAACGAAGCCCGCAAGCCCCCGATCCGCCGCGATCTTGAGCAGCGCGTTCGCGTCCTCGGTGAATTTCGAGCGGCGGATGACCGAAATCGGCGA
>JAUNRZ010000034.1 GCA_030539455.1 Paracoccus sp. (in: a-proteobacteria)
TCGCCGCCGAGGAAGAAGCCGCCGCCGAGTTCGAGATCGCCGAGCTGTTCGACGATCTGGGCGCCGCGACGCAGGACGACGACGACGCGCCGGCCGAAGACCGCGCCTGATCGCGCCTGCTCTAAATCTACGCAAAGCCGCGCGGCATCGCCTGCGCGGCTTTTTCTTTTCGGACATCGAGGCGGCCCGGCACCCTGCCGCCCCCGCCAGGGCCGCCCGCGCGCCAGCATCAATGGCCGCCTGCCGGTCTGCGCCGCAGATCGCCCCAATCCCGCTTAGCCTTTGCAAAACATCGGAACATTAAGCCCGCCGGTTGGTTGTCTGACAGAATTCAACCGATTGGACCGACCATGACCCGTTTTGCCGATGTTGACAGCGACACCCCTCACGGCCCGCGCCGCGTGCCCGCAGGTCATATTTCCACGCATGAGCGCATCGAGCCGCGCCGCACCATCCCGCATGGCGATCTGGATGCTGACGGGCGGCGCAAGCCCGCGCCGTCGACGGGCTCGAAAATTCTGGTGCTGGGCGGGGCGAGCCTCGTTGCGGTCGCTTTGACCGCCGGCACGCTGCTTGCCGGACGCAAGATCGTCGAGGCGATCAGTGGCGACGGCGACGATGAAAGCCACGCGCGCCGCGACCGGGGCGACCGCCCCCGCCACGCGCCCTTCATGCCGCCCTATCCCGGAACCCGCCCGCATTCATCGAGCGCGCCCCGCTATGCCGCGATGGGCGATGACGAGCGCGCGGATATGCAATCGCGCATCGACGCGCGCCGCCGGGCCGAGCGCCGCCGGGTGGCCGAGCTGCGCGCCCGCGCCGAGCGTAGCCGCCGGGATGAGAAGTCGGGCAACATGATCGACAACATCACCAATAGCGCCAACCGCTTCACGGACGGGATCGGCGGGCTGATGGCGTCGCTGACGACGGCTGTGGGCGGGTTCCGCTCGGTCGCCGGCCAGACCGGCGGGATCATCAACGAATTCAACCAGGCTGTTGATACGGTGCGCAATATTCTCGGCGGCGGCGATGCGAGGGCTGCCAATGAGCGCCCCTTTCGCGCCTCGGATCAGGCTGCTCGGCGGCGCGATGATGCGGCTCATCGCTCGGCGCAGGACGCTGAAGAGCGCCGCGCGCATCGTCTCTGAACGCGCGGGACTGCTCATGAGCCACGCCGACGACCGCCCCCTGCCCCGCGCAGCTTCGATTTCGGATGCGCTTCTGGCGCCGCTTCCCGATGCGGTGAATCGCCGCTATCAGATCGGCCCTTACGCGCCGGAGGAGGACGGCGAGAAGCGGAACGATGAAACCGGCGCGGGGCGCGGGGATGATGCGAATGCGCGCACGGGTCAAACCGGGCGCAGCAGCGCGCCGCAGGGCGGCCGCCGGCTCGGCAAGCTGGGCGATGACGACGCGGGCGAAGACCTTCCCGCGCCGCGGAGCGATCCGCCGACGCAGGCCTGGGGGCTGCGCTTTTCCGACTGGAAACAGGTCGGCAAGCGCACCGTGCGCGAGATCGGGCGCGACCGGGTGACCTCGGTTGCGGGGGGCGTGACGTTTTTCGGGCTGCTCGCCTTGTTCCCGGCGATCACTGCTTTCGTGTCGATCTACGGCTATTTCGCCGATCCCGCGATGATCAACGACCATCTCAGCCGGCTCTCGGCATTCATGCCGGACGGCGCGATCGAGATCATCGGCGGGCAGGTCGAGGCCATCGCCTCATCGCCCAAATCCGCCCTTTCACTTGCGGGGATCATCGGTCTGTTGCTCGCGCTTTGGTCGGCAAACGGCGGGATGAAGGCGATCATCGACGCGCTGAACGTCGCGTGGTTCCGCGAGGAAACGCGCGGTTTCATCAAGCTCAACCTCGTCGCGCTTGCCTTCACGCTCGGCGCGATGCTGATGATCGTGCTGATGCTGACGGTGATCGCCGTCATCCCGGCCATTATCGCGCTTGTCCCGATGCCCGATAGCGTTGCCACACTGGTCAGCACGATCCGCTGGCCGATCATGTTCGGCGCCCTGATCGTTGCGCTTGCAACGCTTTATCGGTGGGGGCCGAACAAGGACGACACGCAGCTTGATTTTCTCAGCCCCGGCGCGGTGCTGGCGGCGGTCGGGCTGGTTCTGGCGAGCTACGGCTTCTCGTTCTACGCCTCGAACTTCACCGATTACAACGCCACTTACGGCTCGATCGGTGCGGCGGTTGCCTTGATGATGTGGCTGTGGATCGCGGCGATCGTGGTGCTGGTCGGGGCCGAGCTGAACTCGGAAGTCGACCGCCAGCTTCGCGCCCTGCGCGGCAAGCCGGACCGTCCCGCGACGGCCTGACCACTGAGACGAGCGTTTGCGCGGCCCCTTCCCACGCGAAGGGGCCGCGTTCTCAATGAAAAACACCCGCCGGGCGCGCATCGGGGCGGCGTTTTTCCTCTCGCACCCCATCGCGCGCTTTGATAGAAGAACGCGGAATTGGCGGCGGCGCGCCTTGCGCGGCCGCAGCTTTATGCGGGTGTGGCGAAATTGGCAGACGCACCAGATTTAGGTTCTGGCGCCGCAAGGCGTGGGGGTTCAAGTCCCTCCACCCGCACCAAACGGATGTAAAGGAACGAAGATGCAGGTCAAAGAGACCCAGAACGAAGGCCTCAAACGCGGCTATCAGATGACGCTCCCCGCTGCCGATCTGGCGGCCACGGTCGAAGCCAAGCTGAAAGAGGCCCAGCCCGAAGTCGAGCTGAAGGGCTTTCGCAAGGGGAAAGTCCCGATGGCGATGCTGAAAAAGCAGTTCGGGCCGCGCGTGATGGGTGACGCCATGCAAGAGGCCATCGACACCGGCCTGCGCGAGCATCTGGAAAAATCGGGCGAGCGCCCGGCCGTGCAGCCGAAGGTCGAGATGGAAGGCGGCGAGGACTGGAAAGAGGGCGACGATGTCGTCGTCAACGTGTCCTATGAAGTCCTGCCCGAGATCCCCGAGGTCGATCTGGCCGGCGTCAAGCTGGAACGTCTGGTCGTCAAGGCCGAGGACGGCGCGGTGAAAGAGGCGCTGGACAATCTGGCCAAGAACGCCGTCTCGTATGAGGACAAGAAGAAAGGTGCGAAGGCCGCCAAGGACGATCAGATCGTGATCGACTTCAAGGGCTCGGTCGATGGCGAGTTCTTCGAGGGCGGCTCGGCCGAGGATTACCCGCTCGTGCTCGGCTCGGGCAGCTTCATCCCGGGCTTCGAGGATCAGCTCACCGGCGCGAAAGCGGGCGATGAGGTCGAGGTCAACGTGACCTTCCCCGAGGATTACGGCCACAAGGCGCTTGCCGGCAAGGACGCGGTTTTCGCGACCACGGTGAAAGCGGTGAAATCGCCCAAAGCGGCCGAGCTTGATGACGATCTAGCCAAGCGTTTCGGCGCCGACAGCCTCGACAAGCTGAAAGAGCAGATCACCGAGCGGCTCGAGGCCGAGTATAAGGGCGCCTCGCGCGCCGTGATGAAACGCTCGCTGCTCGATCAACTTGACGATGCGGTTAAGTTCGATCTGCCGGCGGTGCTGGTCGATGCCGAGGCCGACCAGATCGCCCATCAGCTCTGGCACGAGGAAAACCCGGACCATCACGGCCACGACCACGGCAAGATCGAGCCCACGGACGAGCATCGCAAGCTGGCCGAGCGCCGCGTGCGTCTGGGCCTTCTGCTGGCCGAGATCGGCCGTAAGGCGGATGTGCAGGTGACCGATCAGGAGATGACGCAGGCCGTCATGATGCAGGCCCGCAACTATCCCGGTCAGGAGCGCGAGTTCTTCCAGTTCATCCAGCAGAACGCGCAAGCCCAGCAGCAACTGCGCGCGCCGATCTTCGAGGACAAGGTGATCGACCTGATCGCCGAACAGGCGAAGGTCAAGGACAAGACCGTCAGCAAGGAAGATCTGGAAAAGGCGGTCGAGGCTCTGGACGAGCTTTGATCGGGTTTTCGGCTTGATTCGGAGAACGCCGCGGCCCCTGCGCCGCGGCGTTTTCTTTTCGGCCCCGCCCTTCGGCGCCTGCCCGATTTATAGGCCCACTGCCTAAATTGCAGGCAGTTTCGCGGTTTTTGCCGCGAGGCCGAGAACCCGCGCCGCGCCGACATGGACCATTCGCGCCGAAACGGGCAGGAATTGGGCAAGCCAAGGGCAACAACCGGGGGCACACGCCATGAAGAAGATCGAAGCCATCATCAAACCCTTCAAGCTCGATGATGTGAAAGAGGCACTGCAAGAGGTCGGCGTCCAAGGGCTCTCGGTCACCGAAGTCAAAGGCTTCGGCCGCCAGAAGGGCCATACCGAGCTTTATCGCGGCGCCGAATATGTCGTTGATTTCCTGCCGAAAATAAAGCTCGAGATGGTATTGCCCGACGATCAGATCGAGCCGGCGATCGAGGCGATCATCTCGGCCGCGCGGACCGAGAAGATCGGCGATGGCAAGATCTTCGTCTCGCCCGTCGAGCAGGCGATCCGCATCCGCACCGGCGAGACCGGCGACGACGCGGTGTGAGCTAACGATTTATTCAGACAATGATGCTAACGAGGCCAAAGGGCCGGGAAAGGAAGACATGAAAGTCCAGGACGTCCTGCAAATGATCGCGGATGAGGAAATCGCCTATGTCGATGTCCGCTTCACAGACCCCAAGGGCAAGCTCCAGCACGTGACGCTGGATGTCGATCTTGTCGATGAGGATTTCTTCGAGGAAGGGTTCATGTTCGACGGCAGCTCGATCGCCGGCTGGAAGTCGATCGAACAATCCGACATGAAGCTGATTCTCGACCCGGCGTCAGTCTATATCGACCCGTTCTATGCGGAAAAAACGCTTTGCGTTCATTGCAATGTGGTCGAGCCTGACACGGGCGAGCCCTATCCGCGCGACCCGCGCGGCACCGCCGCGAAAGCCGAGGCCTATCTCAAATCGACCGGCATCGGGGATACCTCGTTCTGGGGGCCGGAGGCCGAGTTTTTCCTGTTTGACGATGTGCGCTATGCCGTCACCCCGCAGAAAGTCTCGTTCCAGATCGATGCGGTCGATGCGGCGTGGAACACCGACACCGAATACGAGATGGGCAACCAGGCCCATCGCGCCCCGCTCAAGGGCGGGTATTTCCCGGTCAACCCGATTGACGCCTCGCAGGATATCCGCGGCGAGATGCTGACCACGATGAAGCAGATGGGGATGAAGGTCGACAAGCACCACCACGAGGTCGCGACCGGCCAGCACGAGCTGGGCCTGATCTTCGGCGGGCTGGTCGAGCAGGCGGATAATATCCAGAAGTACAAGTATATCATCCACAACGTCGCCCACGCCTACGGCAAGACGGCGACCTTCATGCCCAAGCCCATCAAGGGCGACAACGGCTCGGGGATGCATGTCAACATGTCGATCTGGAAAGACGGCAAGCCTTTGTTTGCGGGCGATAAATATGCCGATCTGAGCCAAGAGGCGCTGTGGTTCATCGGCGGCATCCTCAAGCACGCCAAGGCGCTCAACGCGTTCACGAACCCCACGACGAACAGCTACAAGCGGCTGATTCCGGGCTTCGAGGCGCCGGTTCTGCGCGCCTATTCCGCGCGCAACCGCTCGGGCTGCGTGCGGATCCCGTGGACCGAAAGCCCGAAGGCAAAGCGGGTCGAGGCGCGCTTCCCCGACCCCGCCGCGAACCCCTATCTCGCCTTCGCGGCGCTGCTGATGGCCGGGATCGACGGGATCAGGAACAAGATCGACCCCGGCCCGGCCTCGGACAAGGATCTCTATGATCTGCCGCCCGAAGAGCTTGCCGAGATCCCCACCGTCTGCGGCAGCCTGCGCGAGGCGCTCGATGAGCTGGAAAAGGACCACGACTTCCTGCTCGCCGGAGACGTGTTCACGCGCGATCAGATCGAGGGCTATGTCGCGCTGAAATGGGAAGAGGTCTACGCCTACGAACACACGCCGCACCCGGTTGAATATCAGATGTATTACAGCGTCTGATAAGCCGCCGAAACGGAACGCCCCTGCGGTTGCGGGGGCGTTTTTCGGTGAGGGTGAGGGCAGCACGAGGCTGCGCGATCATCGCCCGGTCAGGCTGCATTTGCCGCACTTCAAACGGCGTGATGACCGGCGCTCATTGCGCTGCCTTACCCCCCGGACTTCACTGTTGGGATTAATGGTGCTGCTTCATCGCCAAGCTTTATGGCCGTGCTTCACGGTGGGCCGCCATTGCGCCCCCTTGAGGCTCGACCTCAAGGGGCGCGCTTTAAGCCTGCCCGAATTGAGCGACGTGGTTGGCCGGCTTCACTACACCCCAGCACCGCGCTCTCATAAGCCGCGCCCGCATCGCGCGGCGCATTTGGTCGGCCCAATTTCGCGCCAGCATTGCGCCGCCTTTTGCCACCCGCCATCACTCACCGGCACGCTGCTCACCCTCAAGCCTCAACCATCCCCGCGAAGGGCGCCCGCACCGCATCCTCGGCCTTGAGGGCGAGGGTCTTGCGGCTCTCGCCTGCGACGGGGATCGGGGGGTGGAGGACGACGCGCACCCTCCCATGACGGCGTACGGCAAGCACCGCCAGAAGATGCGGGCCAAGCGCCATATCGCCCCACCAGCCGTAAAAGCGCGGATCACGGCCGGGCGGCGCCTCGTAGAGCACGCTCACCGGCTGGATATGCAGCCCCTCGGGCAGCTCCGGGCCCAGAAAGCCCTGAAACAGCGTCGGTTTGAACGGCAGCACGCGCCGCCCGTCGGTGGAGGTGCCCTCGGGGAAGAACAGCAGGCGGTGGCCGGCATTGACGCGCGCGGCGAACGCCTCGGCCTGCGCACGCGCGAGTTTCGGGTCGCGCTTGACGAAATGCGTGTCCGTCACGCGGGTCAGGATATTGATCCCCGGCCAGCTTGAAACCTCTGATTTCGCGACAAAAAACACCGGGAGCGCGGCGTTCAGCGCGAAAATGTCAAGCCAGCTTGCGTGATTGGCGACGACCGCGCCCGGACCGGTAATGGGGCGGCCGACGCGTTCCCACCCGATGCCGATAATCGCCAGCGAGACGCGGCAGACCCCTTGCACGAACGGCCCGCTAAGCGGGCGGCGCGGGCCGGCGAATATGCGCTCGATGAGGCGGAGCGGGACCAACAAGACCACCCCCGCCAGCAGCAAAACCGTCAGCCCCCCTGCCCGCAGCAGCGCGAGAAGCCAGCCAAGCGCGCCGGGCTCTGGCAAGGCGGGCGGGGTGCCGCCGCGCCATGTCGCGGGCTCAGCCACGCGGCGGCGGCGCGCCCGCCTCATGCTGGCGCGTGTAAAACCCGCGATGCTTGGCCGACATCGCCGCCGTGTCCATCAGCAGGAACACATCCGTCGTGTTGAATTCGCGGTCGAGATAGGCGCCCTCGCCCACCGTCCCGCCAAGGCGCAGATAGGCTTTGATAAGCGCCGGCATCGCGGCCATCGCCTCCCGCCGATCGATCTCGCCGGGAGGGGTCAGGTCCATGCGCTGAAACCCCTCGGGGCGGGCGCGCGGGCGCAGCGCCTCGGGGGCGAGGTGGTGGTGGTGCAGCCATGACAGCGCGGGGGCAAGCGCGGGGATGTCGAGGCCGTGAAACGAGGCGACCCCGAACATGATCTCGATATCGCGCGACAGCACATACTCGGCGAGCCCGTTCCACATCAGGAACATCCCCGTCCCGCCGCGATAATCCGCATCGACGCAGGACCGCCCAAGCTCGAGCAGCGAGCGCCCCGAGGCGCGGAGAACGTCGAGATCATACTCGGCGTCGCAGTAAAACCGCCCGAACGCCCGCGCCTTCTCGCCGGTCATCAGCCGGTAAACGCCGACCACCTCATCCCCCGGCGAGCGCCGCGAATCGAGCAGCAGCAGATGATCGACCACCGGATCGAACGCGTCCCGTTCCAGCCCGCGCGCGTGATCGACCATCTCGCCATCGCCGCCGAGTTCCTTGACGAACACCCGGTAGCGCAGGCGCTGCGCGGCCTCGATCTCGGCCTCGGAGGCGGCGAGGCGGACGCTTAGCGGGCTGCTGGCAGAGATGGGGTCAGGCTGGCTCATATGGCTCCGGCGCGGTTGGGCACGGCTGTGTTTAGGGCGCAACATGGCGCTTTGCAACAAAACTGACCACACGTCACGCGTGCGACATCTTCGTTGACTCTCGCATAGGTTGCGTCAAATTTCAGCCCATGTTCTCAGCCTGCTGCGCCATTTGTGACGATTTCCAGCCCGATCCGCCGCGCGTCGATGACGCGCTTGCCGGCATCAGCGAAATTCACCGTAATGCGATCGCCGATGCGCGATTGCACCTGCCCGGTGCCCCATTCGGGCGCGCCGGGATGGCGGACCAACATGCCCGGCTCGAGAATGTCATTCATTTCATCACTCCTTTTATCAAGCCAGTCTTAGCATGAAACATTCTGTTCCGGCCCATCCAGATGCGGCGGCTTTGGCCGATCTGATCGGCTCGCGCCTTTGTCATGACCTCATCTCGCCGCTTGGCGCCATCGGCAACGGGGTCGAGCTTTTGGGGATGATGCCCGATCTGCCGCAGCTTGGCGACTGCCCCGAGATGGGCCTGATCCGCGAAAGCGTCGAGGCGGCGCGCGCGCGCATCAGGGCGTTTCGCATGGCGTTCGGCGTTGCGGGCGAGATGCAGCGCGTGGCGCCCGCCGAAATCTCGAGCCTGATCACCGATCTGACCGGCAATTCGCGCCTGCGCATCACAGCCGAGATCGGGCAGGATCAGCCGCGCGGCGAGATCAAGCTGCTGATGCTCGCGCTCATGTGCCTGACGAGCGCGTTGCCCTGGGGCGGCGCCGTGCGCATCGCCAAGGAGGAGCGGTTCTGGACCCTGCGCGCCGAGGCCGACCGCACCCGCCCCGAGCCCGCTTTGTGGTCCTGGCTGGACGCCGATCAGTCCGAGTTGCCGGCCGCCGCAGACGTTCATTTCGCGATCTTCGGCAGCACCGCGCGGCAGTCCGGGCGGCGCCCCGCATGGGCGGTCTCGGAGACCGAGGTGACGCTGCGTTTCTAGCCCGGCTTCAGGGCCTGACGGTGCCGTCGCCGGTGACCAGATATTTGAAGCTGGTCAACTGCTCGGCGCCGACGGGCCCGCGCGCGTGCATCTTGCCGGTCGCAATCCCGATTTCGGCGCCCATGCCGAATTCGCCCCCATCGGCAAACTGGGTCGAGGCGTTCTGCATCACGATCGCCGCGTCGATCCCGTCCATGAAGGCGGCGGCGGTGCGGGCGTTCTCGGTCAGGATCGATTCCGTGTGCTGGCTGCCGTGGCGGCGAATATGGGCGATCGCGCCCTCGACCCCGTCAACCAGCTTTGCCGCGATCGTCATCGACAGGAACTCGCGCCCGAAATCCTCGTCCGTCGCGGGGATCGTACCTTGCGTGTCCGCCAGTTCGCCCGTCGCCCGCACCTCGACCCCGGCGGCGAGCAGATCGCGGATCAGCACATCGCCGTGACGGGCGAAGAAGGCGCGGTCGATCAGCAGGCACTCGGCCGCGCCGCAGACGCCGGTGCGCCGCGTCTTGGCGTTCAGCACCACGCGGCGGGCCTTCTCGAGATCGGCATCGCCGTCGGCATAGACGTGGCAGATCCCCTCGAGATGCGAAAAGACCGGCACCCGCGCCTCGCGCTGCACCAGCCCGACCAGCCCCTTGCCGCCGCGCGGGATGATGACATCGATCAGCCCCGACGCGCGCAGCATCGCGCCGACCGCGGCGCGGTCCTGCGTCTCGACAAGCTGGATCGCAGCGTCCGGCAGGCGCGCGGCGCGAAGCCCGCTCAGCATCGCGGCATGGATCGCGCGCGAGGAGTAAAAACTGTCGCTCCCGCCCCGCAAGATCACCGCATTGCCCGATTTCAGCGCGAGCGCGCCAGCATCCGCCGTCACATTCGGCCGGCTTTCATAGATCACCCCGATCACGCCGAGGGGCGTTGCGACGCGCTTGATGTGAAGCCCGTTCGGGCGGTCCCATTCGGCCAGAACGCGGCCGACCGGATCGGGCTGCTCGGCCACGCTGCGCAGCCCGTCCACAATGCCGCGCAGCCGGTCCGGGTTCAGAACCAGCCGGTCGATCATCGCATCGCTGAGCCCCGAGGCGCGGCCCGCCTCGACATCGCGCGCATTGGCCTCAAGGATCTCCGCCTCGCCGAGCCGCACCGCATCGGCGGCGGCGATCAGGGCGGCGTGCTTACGCTCGGCCGTGGCAAGCGCCAGCACCGAGGCGGCCTCGCGCGCCTCGCGCGCCATCGCCTCGATCATCGCCGTCATATCCGCCTGCTGCGCGCCGTCCATTGCTGCCTCCGCCTGGCCAAGACCGGCACGATACGCCTAGCGGCGCGAATCGGCAAGCGCGGCCACGCCGGGCAGCTCCTTGCCCTCCATCCATTCAAGAAACGCGCCGCCCGCCGTCGAGATGAAGGTAAAGCGATCGGCAGCCCCCGCGCGGTTCAGCGCCGCGACCGTATCGCCGCCGCCCGCGACCGATACCAAAGCCCCCTTCGCGGTCAGATCCGCCGCCGCCTGCGCGGCTGCGTTGGTTGCGGCATCGAAGGGCGCGATCTCGAACGCGCCAAGCGGGCCGTTCCAGATCAGCGTGCGGCAGCGCGCGAAAAGCGCCGCGATCGCCTCGACGGTCTCAGGGCCGGCATCGAGGATCATCGCATCCTCGGGGCATTCGCTGGCCGGCACGGTCTCATGCGGCGCGCCTTCGCGGAATTCGCGCGCAACGACCACATCGACCGGCAGATGGATCTTGCAGCCCGCGCCCTCGGCCTTCGCCATGATCTCTTGCGCGGTGCCGGTCATGTCGCGTTCCGCCAGCGATTTGCCGATCTGCGCGCCCTGCGCCAGCAGGAACGTGTTGGCCATCCCGCCGCCGATCACCAGATGATCGACCTTTTCGATCAGGTTCGAGAGCAGCTCGAGCTTGGTCGAGACTTTCGCGCCGCCGACCACCGCGACCACCGGCCGCGCCGGATCGCCAAGCGCCGCGTCGAGCGCGTCGAGTTCCGCCTCCATCAGCTTGCCCGCCGCCGAAGGCAGCAGCCGCGCGAGGCCCGTCGTCGATGCATGGGCCCGGTGCGCGGCCGAGAACGCGTCGCTGACAAAGACCTGCCCAAGCGCGGCGAGCGAGGCCGCGAAAGTCGGATCATTCTCTTCCTCGCCGGGATAAAACCGCGTGTTCTCGATCAGGGCCACATCGCCGGGCTGAAGCGCCGCGACGGCACGTTTTGCAACGCCGCCAATGGCTTCCTCGATAAAGCTCACCCTGGTTCCAAGCGCGGCCTCCAGTGCCGGCAACACCTGACGCAGGCTCATCGCATCAACGCGCTGCCCCTTGGGGCGGTCGAAATGCGCCAGCAGCAGCACGATCCCGCCCGCGTCCCGGATCGCCTGAACGGTCGGCACGATCTTCTCGATCCGTGTCGCGTCCGAGACCTGCCCGTTTTCCACCGGCACATTGATATCGACGCGCGTGAGCACGGTCTTGCCG
The DNA here is from genome assembly GCA_030539455.1 of Paracoccus sp. (in: a-proteobacteria). GTDB lineage: Bacteria > Pseudomonadota > Alphaproteobacteria > Rhodobacterales > Rhodobacteraceae > Paracoccus. Next base: position 11,506 of record JAUNRZ010000034.1, read on the forward strand.
TCCAGATCCATGTCCTCGATACGGTTGAAAACGGCCATGCTGCGGCTCCTTTTTGTGGGTTAAGGCTGCTTTTGGGCGATGTTCACGAGATCGTCAATGCGCAGCTTGGGCTGAACACGCGCCTGCCTCATGCGTTGCGTTGAGAACGCCCGCGCGGTAGCAATCATCCACAAACCGAAAAAGGAGGCCCATCATGGCCGAGATCAAAGACCCCGAGAACACGGTCATCATCGAGCTCAAGGATGGCCCGGTCGTCATCGAGCTGCTGAGCGACGTTGCGCCCAAGCATACCGAGCGGATGAAAGAGCTCGCGCGGCGCGGCGCCTATGACAACGTCGCCTTTCACCGCGTGATCGAGGGTTTCATGGCGCAGACCGGCGATGTCCAGAACGCGAATATGGAAAAGGACTACCAGCCCTCGCGCGCGGGGACGGGCGGCTCTGACCTGCCGGATCTGCCGGCCGAGTTCTCGAAACTGCCGCATGATCGCGGAACGCTCGGTGCCGCGCGCTCGTCCAACCCCAACAGCGCGAACAGCCAGTTCTTCATCAATTTCAACGACAACCATTTCCTGAACGGTCAGTATACGGTCTATGGCCGCGTCATCGAGGGGATGGAGCATGTCGACAAGATCGCCCGAGGCGAGCCGCCGGCCAGCCCGGACCGGATGATTTCAGTGAAGGTTGCGTCTGATGTTTAATAAGTTCTTTCTCTCCGCCGCCCTCCCCGCCGCGCTGCTGGCGGCCGGCCCCGTCCTCGCGCAGGCTGACGGGCCGGGCCCGAATCTGGTGATCGAGGTTGCCGCCCATGACGGCACGCCCAAAGGGACGATCGTTCTGGACCTGTTTGCCGACAAGGCCCCGAACCATGTCGAGCGCCTGACCACTCTGGCCCGCGACGGCGCTTATGATGGCGTGGTGTTCCACCGCGTGATCGCGGGCTTCATGGCGCAGACCGGCGATGTCGAACATGGCCGCCGCGATGGCGACACGGCCTTGGCCGGGACGGGCGGGTCGGACCTTCCCGATCTTCAGGCCGAGTTCAACGATGTCTCGTTTCAGGCCGGCACGGTCGGGATGGCGCGCAGCCAGCACCCGGACAGCGCGAACAGCCAGTTCTTCATCGACCTCGCCCCCGCGACCTTCCTTGACGGGCAATATACCGCCGTCGGGCAACTGATCGAGGGCATGGACGTGCTGCAATCCATCAAGACGGGCGATGAGGCCGCAAACGGCGCGGTCGAGAACCCTGACTACATGGCGCGCGTGACCGTTCAGGACTGATCGCGGACAAAGAAAAACCAGAAGGGGCAGGCGAAAGAACCTGCCCCATTCTTCTGCGTATAAATACTCAGGAAAACCCGCGTCAGACTGCGCGAAGCATCACGTGCTTTTTCTTGCCGACCGAGATTTTCAGCCCCTCGCCGATCATCGCCTGATCGAGCTGCAATTGCGGATCGCTCACCGGCTCGTTGTTCAGCCGAAGCCCGCCCTCGGCGACAAGGCGCTTGGCCTCTTTCCCCGACGCGGTCATCCCGCTTTGCGCCAGGGCCTGCACGACCGACAGCGGCAGCGCGGCGGCCGCAATCGTGACGACCTCGAGATCACCGCCCGCGCCGCCCTGCTCGAACACCTCGCGCGCGGTTGCCTCGGCTGACGCGGCGGCCTCCGCGCCGTGCAGCAGCGTCGTGACCTCGTTCGCAAGGATGATCTTCGCCGCGTTGATCTCGGCCCCGCCAAGCGCGCCCAGCCGGTCGCACTCATCTACCGGCAGCTCGGTGTAAAGCTTCAGGAACCGCCCCACATCGGCATCGGTCGTGTTGCGCCAGAACTGCCAGAATTCATAGGGCGAGAGCATCTCGCCATTGAGCCACGTCGCGCCCGAGGCGGATTTGCCCATCTTGCGCCCGTCCGAGGTCGTCAAAAGCGGCGTTGTCAGCCCGAACACCTCACGCTCCAGCACGCGCCGCGTCAGATCGACCCCGTTGACGATATTGCCCCACTGGTCCGACCCGCCCATCTGGAGCGCGACGCCGTGGCGACGATTAAGCTCAAGAAAATCATAGGCTTGGAGGATCATATAGTTGAATTCGAGGAAGGACAGCGATTGCTCGCGGTCAAGGCGCGATTTCACGGAATCGAAGCTCAGCATCCGGTTCACGCTGAAATGGCGGCCGATATCGCGCAGGAACTCGAGATAATTCAGCCCGACCAGCCAATCGGCATTGTTGAGCATAAGCGCGCCGCCCGGCCCGTAATCGAGATAGCGGGCAAAGACCTGCTGCATCCCGTCGATATTCTTCGCGATGGCGGCATCATCAAGGAGCGGGCGCTCATCGCTGCGAAAGGACGGATCGCCCACCTTCGTCGTCCCGCCGCCCATCAGCGTCACCGGGCGGTTGCCTGTTTTCTGGAACCACCGCAGCAGCATGATGTTCAGCAAATGCCCGACATGAAGCGAAGCGGCGGTCGCGTCATAGCCGATATACGCCGTCACCGGACCCTGCGTCAGAGCCTCGTCAAGCGCCTGATAATCGGTGCAATCGGCCAGAAAGCCGCGCTCGATCACGATGCGCATGAAGTCGGATTTGGCGTGGTAATTCATCGAATATTTCCTTCTTTCCCCGCCGGCCATATAAACCGGGCGGTCAGCAAAGGGAATGCAGGATGATCCGCGTTTTGGGGATGATGTCGGGCACGTCGCTCGACGGGGTGGACGCGGCTCTGATCGAGACGGACGGCGGACGGATCGGCGGGTTCGGGCGCAGCGCCTACAAGGCCTATTCCGCGAACGAGGCCGGGGCGTTTCACGCAGCGCTCGGCCGCTGGCCCGGCGAGGCGGGGACCGCCGAGGCCGCCGCGCTGTCGGTCGCGGCCCATGCCGCGCTCGCGGCGGGTTTCCCCGAGGCCGAGCTGATCGGCTATCACGGGCAGACGCTTTCTCATGATCCGGGCGGGCGCGGGACATATCAGGCCGGCTCGGGCGCCGATCTGGCGCAAAAGACGGGCCGTCCGGTGGTGTGGGATTTTCGCAGCGAGGATGTCCGGCAGGGCGGCGAGGGTGCCCCGCTCGCGCCGTTTTTCCATTGGGCCTGCGCCGATTGGGCCCGCCGCGCGGGGCGGTTGGAGACCGGGCCGGCGGTGTTTCTCAATCTCGGCGGGGTCGGCAATCTGACCTGGGTTGACCCAAGCGCACCCGCACCCGAAGCGCCGGGCGCGTGCCTTGCGTTCGACACCGGACCGGCCAATGCGCCGATCAACGATCTTGTCCGCGCAGCCGGCCGTGGCGCGCGGGACGAGGGCGGCGCTTTGGCCGCATCAGGCCGCGCGGATGCGGGGATCGTGGCTGATTTCCTGCGCCATCCCTATTTCAGCCGCAAGCCGCCGAAATCGCTGGACCGGGACGCGTTCGCCGCGCTCGCGGATGCGGTCAAGCCGCTGGATCTTGCCGACGCCGCAGCGACGCTTGTTGCCGCCGCTGCGGGCGCGGTCGCGGCGGGCCTTGCCCATTTGCCGGGCGCGCCCGGCCGGGTTCTGGTTTGCGGCGGCGGGCGTCATAACCGCGCGATGATGGCCGCGCTTGAGGCCGCGCTGCCCTGCCCCGTCAAGCCCGTCGAGGCGGCGGGGCTGGACGGAGATATGCTCGAGGCGCAGGCGTTCGGCTGGCTCGCGGCGCGGGTGTTGCGCGGGCTGCCGACATCGGGCCCGTCCACGACAGGCGCGCCCGGCCCGGTCTGCGGCGGTCGGATCAGCTATCCGCGCAGCGCCTAGCGCTCAGCCGCCCGGCATCAGGAAATGCGCACTCGCCTGCGCGAAGGGCCGGTCGCGATTATCCTGCCACGCCTCGACATGGACCGACGAATAGCGCCGGCCCGAGCGGACCACCCGCGCCCGCGCATAAGCATCACGCGGCAGACCCGAGCGCAGATAATCCACCGTGAAATCAATCGTCTTGGGCAGGCGCGGCAGCGAATCGGGCACGGACGCATCCGGCGCGATGCGGCCCTCCTCGAGGTCTTCCCACATCGCCGTCCATGACAGCTCGATCATCGCGGCGATTTCCAGAAACGCCGCCGTCGCCCCGCCATGAAGCGCGGGCAGATGCGGGTTCCCGATCAGCTTTTCCGCATAGGGCAGGATCGCGGTCAGCTCATCGCCGCGCCGGTCGAACCGGACACCCAGCCAGCGGCTGTAGGGCACCCTCTCGACAAGCGCGCGAAGCGCCGTATCGCGGCGCAGCTTGATCTGGTGCAGGGGCTCGTTGCGGTCCGCCATGTTATCGCTCTGCCGTAAATGCGCCGGCGGCCATCGCGACCGGCTTGTCCTCGTCGTCATCGCTGGCCCATGCGCGCACAAACGCGACCGAGCGGGTGATGTGATAGCATTTCGCCCGCGCCCGCAGCCGCTGGCCGGGTTTCGCCGCGCGCATATAGTCGATCCGCAGATCCAGCGTCGCCGTCACCGGCGGGCCATCCGCGCGCGTCAGCACCGCCGTTCCGCTGCACGTGTCCAGCAGCGCCGAGACAACGCCGCCGTGGATCACGCCGCTCTCGGGATCGCCGACGAAATCCTCGCTCCACGCCATGCTGATCCCGGCCTCGCCATCGGCCACGAAATCGAGCTCCATCCCAAGCGCGAGCGTATGGGGCATACCCTCCAGCAGCAGCCGCGCGATCTTCTCGCGCCCGGCTTGCGCATCGCTATCGCCTGCGCCCTTCTGGTCCGGCGAGTCGGTCATCCTGCGCCCCCTGTCCTGCGGTTTCCCTTAACGCGGCGGGGTTTTTCACCGCCGCGATCCTGCGCGCGTCTCGTGCCTAGTCGCACTGAACGTCTCAGACAAGTCCCTGTTCCATAAGCCCCGCGCCCTGCCCCGGCGTCAATCTGCCGCCGGTTGTATGTTGCCGCTGCGCGCCTTACGGTTTACGTTAAGGGCAATCTCAGCCCGCGGAAGGCCCGCCCTTATGCAAGACAATGCTCTGCTAAGCTTCAAGGATATGTGTGCCCGGTTTGACGTGACCCCGCGCACGCTGCGTTATTACGAATATATCGAGCTTCTCGCCCCCAAGCGCGAGGGCCGCGCGCGGTTCTACGGCGCGCGCGAGATTGCCCGGATGACGCTGATCCTGCGCGGGCGGCGCTTTGGCTTCGGCCTCGAAGAGATCCGCCAATGGCTGGAGCTTTACGACGAAAAAGGCTCGCGTGAGCAATATGAGGTGTGGATCGGCCGCGCCAATCGCCAGCTTGCGGCCCTTGAAGAACAGCGCGACGAGTTGACCCGCGCGATCGAGGATCTCAAGAACACCCGCGACGAGGCGACCGAGATCCTGCGCAAGATGGTCTGACCGGCGCGCCGCGCCTGTTCGGCCGCCCGCCCGCGCCGTGACGCAGCGTCTCGCTTACGTTCGCGTCAACGCTCCCCTATCCTCCATCTCGTCGGCACGCGGCAAGGCCCGGCCGGCCCGAGACGGGAGGTGATGGCGCCGATGAGTGATGAGTTCCTGACGATCCGCCGGATGTGCGACCAGTTCGAGGTCACACCGCGCACGCTGCGCTTTTACGAATCGCGCGGCCTGCTCGCCCCGCGCCGCGACGGGCAGCACCGCTATTACGGGCGCTCGGACCGCGCGCGGCTGACGCTGATCCTGCGCGGCAAGCGCTTTGGCTTCAGCCTCGACGAAATCGGCGAGTTGCTCGATCTTTACGATCCGGGTGAGCGGAACATCACCCAGATCGACGCCACGATCACCGCCTCGAAGGCACGGCTGGACGGGATGATCCGCCAGCATCAGGAGCTCGGCGATGCGATCACCGATATGGAGCGCCAGATCGCGCAGGCCGAGCATATCCTTGCCGGCCTCCACAAGCGGGCAGCGGGATAGCCCGCTTGCCGCGCGCCGATAAGCCATTCTTTTCAAGCAGTTCTGAATAGGGAAACACCATGCCGATCTACTCCCCTCCCGTCGCGGATATGCAGTTCATCCTCCATGACGTGCTGGCGATCTCGGAAACCGGGCTCGAGGGCCATGAGGATCTCGAGCGTGACTTCACCGAGGCGGTGCTGGACGCGGCCGGCAAGCTTGCCGCCGAGGTGCTGGCGCCGCTGAACGTCGTCGGTGACCGCGAGGGCTGCACGCTGGAAAACGGCGTTGTGCGCACGCCCAAGGGCTTTGGCGCGGCATTCGAGGCCGTGAAAGAGGGCGGCTGGACCGCGCTCGATTGCGATCCGGAATATGGCGGTCAGGGGATGCCCTATATCCTTGGGCTGGCCACGGGTGAGATGTTCGTCTCGGCCAATATGGCGTTCAACATGTATCAGGGGCTGACCCACGGCGCCTATTCCGCGATCCACGCCCACGGCACGGCCGAGCAGAAAGCGACCTATCTTCCGAAGATGGTCTCGTGCGACTGGACCGGCACGATGAACCTGACCGAGCCCCATTGCGGCACCGATCTGGGCCTTTTGCGCACGCGCGCCGAGCCGCAGGACGATGGCAGCTACGCCATCACCGGCCAGAAGATCTTCATCTCGGCCGGCGATCACGATCTGGCCGAGAACGTGATCCATCTGGTGCTCGCCAAGGCGCCGGGCGGCGGCGAGGGCACGCGCGGGATCAGCCTTTTCATCGTGCCGAAATATCTGGTGAACGAGGACGGCTCGCTCGGCGATCGCAATGGCGTCTCGGTCGGCAATATCGAGCACAAGATGGGCATTCACGGCAATTCGACCTGCGTGATGAATTTCGACGGCGCGAAGGGCTGGCTGCTCGGCGATCTCCACAAGGGGATGCGGGCGATGTTCACGATGATGAACGAGGCGCGGATGGGGGTCGGGCTGCAAGGCTACGCGGTCGCCGTGCCGGCCTATCAGAACGCGGCTGCCTACGCGAAAGACCGGCTGCAAGGCCGCGCGGTGACGGGGGCCGAGAATCCCTCCGGGCCGGCCGATCCGCTGATCGTCCACCCCGATATCCGCCGCAGCCTGATGGATCAGAAGAGCTTTCTCGAAGGCGCGCGGATGCTGGCCTTCTGGGGCGCGCATCTGATCGACCGCTCGCACCGCGCGGCGGACGCGGAGGCCGAGGGGCTGATCTCGCTGCTGACGCCGGTGATCAAGGGCTTCCTGACCGACAAGGGCTTCGAGACGACGGTTCTCGCGCAGCAGGTCTATGGCGGGCACGGCTATATCGAGGAACACGGCATGAGCCAGTTCGTCCGCGATGCCCGGATCACGATGATCTACGAGGGCGCGAACGGCGTGCAGGCGCTCGATCTCGTCGGGCGCAAGC
>JAUNRZ010000182.1 GCA_030539455.1 Paracoccus sp. (in: a-proteobacteria)
GGCGGGGCTCGCGGCGGGCGATGTGATCACCGCGATCGACGGCGCGCCGGTGCTGCGCTTTGACGATATCCGCACGGCGGTCGAGGCAGCCGAGGGCGCCGCGATGGATTTCGAGATCTGGCGCGCCGGCCAGTCCGCGCCGCTGACCTACACGATCACCCCCCGCCAGCAGGATCTGCCGCGCGAGGGCGGCGGGTTCGAGCGCCGCTGGCTGATCGGCATCACCGGCGGGATGAGCTATCTCGAGCCCGCGACCGAGCCGGTCGGCCTGTGGCGCGCGATCTCGCTTGGGGTCGGGCAGGTGTGGTCGGTGATCTCTGCCTCGCTCTCGGGGATGTGGGCGATGATCACGGGGCAGATCGACAGTTGCAATCTCGGCGGCGCGATCACCATTGCCGAAAGCACCGGGCAGGCGGCAAGCGCGGGCGGGCAGAGCTTTTTGTGGTGGATCGCGATCCTCTCGGTCGCGATCGGCTTTATCAATCTGCTGCCGATCCCGGTGCTCGATGGCGGGCATCTGGCGTTCTACGCCTACGAGGCGGTGACCGGACGGCGCCCCTCGGACCGCGCGCTAAACCTTCTGACCACGATCGGGCTGATGGCCGTGGTCGGGCTGATGCTGTTCGGGCTAAGCAACGATCTGCGCTGCCGCTAGTCGGCGCTTCCGGCGGCGCCGCGCCGACGGGGCGAAAAACTTCGCGCCGGGCCGCATCTTGTTTTGACAGCAAGCCCCCTGAAAGGGTAAATCTTTGAGCAAAATGCGGGCGGGGCAACCGCCTGCGGGGCATAACCGGAAAGGGGCAGGCATGAAACGGAGACTTGGCACGCGGGCATTGGCCCTTATGACGGCGCTTGCGGTGACGGTCCCGGTGGGCGCGGCCCCGGCGCTCGCGCAGGCGGCTTACAGCTTTACGCAGGTTCGGATCGAGGGCAATCAGCGGATCGAGCCCGAAACCATCCTGAGCTACGCCAATGTGCAGCGGGGCCAGCCGGTCACGCCCGGCCAGCTGAATGACGCATTGCAACGGCTGCAAGGCTCGGGCCTTTTCGAGACGGTCGAGATCATCCCGCAGGGCGGCACGCTGCTGATCCGGGTGCGCGAATATCCGACCATCAACATCATCAATTTCGAGGGCAACCGGCGCATCCAGAACGCGCAATTGTCCGAGGTGATCCAAAGCGCCTCGCGCCGGGTCTATTCGCCCGCGCAGGCCGAGCGTGACGCGGCCAATATCGCGCAGCTTTATTCCTCGCAGGGCCGGCTGGCCGCGCGCGTCACCCCCCGCATCATCGAGCGTGACGGCAACCGCGTCGACCTCGTGTTCGAGATCCGCGAGGGCAATGTCACCGAGATCGAACGCATCGGCTTCACCGGCAACCGCGCCTTTTCCGACCGGCGGCTGCGCAACGTGCTGGACACCAAACAGGCCGGCCTGCTGCGCACCTTCATCCGCCGCGACACGTTCAACCCCGACCGTCTGGAACTGGATGAGCGGCTTTTGACCGATTTCTACCGCTCGCGCGGCTATGCCGATATGCGCGTGCGCGCCATCGCCCCCGAGATTGCGCGCGAGCGGGACGCGTTCTTCATCACCTTCGCGATCGAGGAAGGCCCGCGCTTCACGATGGGACGGATCGACACGATTTCCGAGATTCCGGGCGTCGATGCGGCGGCTTTCGCGGCCGAAAACCGGGTCCGGCCGGGCGAGGTCTATAACCCCGCCGTGATCGACAACACGATCCGCCGGATGGAGACGGTCGCGCTGCGCGAGGGCCGCGATTTCATCAATATCGAGCCGCGCATCACCCGCAACATGCGCAACCAGACGCTCGATCTGACCTTCGCCCTGACGCGCGGGCCGCGCGTCTTTGTCGAGCGGATCGATATCGAGGGCAACACCACCACGCTCGACGAGGTGATCCGCCGCCAGTTCCGCACCGTCGAGGGCGACCCCTTCAACCCGCGCGAGATCCGCAACTCGGCCGAGCGGATCCGCGCGCTCGGCTTCTTCGCGGATGCGCAGGTCGGCACGCGCGAAGGCTCTTCGCCGCAGCAGGTGATCGTTGACGTCAATGTCGAGGAGCAGCCGACCGGCTCGCTTACTTTCGGCGTCAGCTACGGGGTCGAGACCGGGCCGGGGCTGAATATCGGCCTCGAAGAGCGCAACTTCCTCGGGCGCGGCCAGCAGGTCGGGCTGAACATCGCGACCGCCAAGGGCAACCGCGATTCCAGCTTCAACTTCGTCGAGCCGCATTTCCTCGGCCGCGATCTGCGCGCGCGCCTCTCGGGCTGGTATCGCGAGACCAACCAGTTCAACGCGCGCTATAACACGCGCTCGGCCGGGTTCTCGACCGGGGTGGAGTTTCCCGTCTCCGAGAATGGCCGGCTGGAGCTGACCTATCGGCTCTCGAAGGACAGTATTTTCGACGTGACCGCGATCGGCGTGGACGACGAGGGGCGTGACATCGGCTCGTCCCCGATCCTTGTCGAGGAGCAGGGCGGGCTTTGGACCTCGGCGCTTGGCTATGCGTATAATTACGACAGCCGCCGGCTCGGGCTCGATCCGCAGAACGCCTATCGCTTCCGGCTCGGGCAGGAATATGCAGGGCTGGGCGGCGATCGGAACATGATCCGCACCACCGTCTTTGCCGGGATGGAAAGCACCGCCTGGCGCGACGAGGTGACGCTGCGCTTCGAGTTCGAGGCGGGCGCGGTCCATATGCTCGACGGGCAGGTGAGCCGCGTGACCGACCGCTTCACCGGCTCGCGCGTGCGCGGCTTTGGCGCCAATGGCTACGGGCCGCGCGATCTGAACGCCCCGAACGAGGATGCGCTTGGCGGCAATTATTTCTGGGTCGCACGCGCCGAGGCGCAATTCCCGATCGGCATCCCCGAGGAATACGGCGTGATGGGCGGGCTGTTCGCCGATGTCGGCTCGGTCTGGGGGCTCGACAATGTGCAGGGCCACCCGGTCCAGACCGGCGAGCCGCCCCATAACCTTCCGGGCGGGATCGTCGATGACAGCATGAATGTGCGCGCCTCGGTCGGGGCCTCGATGTTCTGGACAACGCCGCTTGGGCCCCTGCGCTTCAACTACGCGGTGCCGGTGCGCAAGGTCGAGGGCGACCGCGAGCAGCGCTTCGATCTGACCATCTCGACGCAATTCTGATGGCGCGCTTTTGGGCGGCGGTTTCGTGCGCTTTGCTTCCGCTGGGGGCGTGGGCGCAGCTGCCGCCGCCCGCTCAGCCGCCCCTGCCGCTGAGCGTCGAGCCGCCGCCCGAGGCGATCATCGCGCCCCCCGCCGAGGATAGCGCGGCGATTGATCTTGCGCTGCCGGATCTGGCGCAGGTGCAGGTGCTGGCGATCGACCCGGACCGTCTTTTCGCGGCGTCCGCCTGGGGGCAGCGCGCGCAGGCGCTGCTGGCCGAGCTGGGCGACGAGATCGCGGCCGAGAATGAACGGCTCGAGCGGCAATTCACCGAGGAAGAGCAGGCCCTGACCGCCGCGCGCGCCGCCCTCGCGCCGGCCGAGTTCCGCCGCCGCGCCGAGGCGTTCGACACCCGCGCGCAGGATGTGCGCCGCGACCGCGCCGAGGCGCTGCGCGCCCTGGCCGAGCGCGCCGAAGCCGAGCGCACCGCCTTTATCGAGGC
>JAUNRZ010000035.1 GCA_030539455.1 Paracoccus sp. (in: a-proteobacteria)
AGGATCAGGATCCCGCCCATCGTCGGCGTGCCGGCCTTGACGAAATGCGTCTCGGGCCCGTCATCGCGGATCGGCTGGCCCTTCTTTTGCATCTGCCGCAGATAGGCGATCAGGCGCGGGCCGAACAGGAAGGCGAAGATCAGTGCGGTGAAAAAAGCGCCGCCCGCGCGGAAGGTGATGTAGCGAAAGAGGTTGAAGATCCCCGTTCCGTCCGACAGCTCGGCCAGCCAATACAGCATTCACGATCCCTGTTGTTCTTGCGCCCGCGCGGCCTGCCGGAACGCCTCGACGATACCGGCCACGCGCGAGGATTTGGAGCCTTTGACAAAGACAATATCTCCGGGGCTTGCAAGCTCTGAAAGCCGCGCGCTCAGCTCGTCGGCGGAATTCGCCCAGATGCCGCGCTGCGCCTCGGGGAGTGCGTCGTGGAGATGGCGCATCAGGGGGCCGGCAGTGTGGACTTTGGCGACGCCCTCAAGCTGGGGATAGGCGGCGATATCGCGGTGAAGCTGCGCCTCGTCCGGGCCAAGCTCCAGCATATCGCCAAGGATCGCAACGCGCCGCCCGTCCATCCCGGCCAGCGTGGTCAGGCCGGCGCGCAGGCTCGTCGGGTTCGCGTTATAGCTGTCGTCGATCAGCGTGATCTGGCCAACCCGCTCGACCCCGCCGCGCCCGGCATAGGGGCGCCAATCGGACAGAGCCTCGGCCGCGCGCGGCAGATCGGCGCCCAGCCGCGCGATCGCGGCCAGAACGCCGACCGCGTTCATCGCGAAATGCGTCCCGGCGCTTGCCAGCACCGCCCGCACATCCTGCCCGAAAATACGCGCATCGAGCGTGGTTTTCCCTTCATGGGCCGCGATCTTCAGCGGGCGCGCCATGCCGGTCTTGCCGAACCCCGCGATGATCGCGCCGGCAGCGTCGGCGCCTTCACGCAGCACATCGCTCACCTCCAGATCCTCGGGGATGATCGCGACCCCTGCCGGCTCGAGCCCCGCGAAGATCGCAGCTTTCTCGCGGGCGATACCGGCGACATTCTCGAACGCTTCCAGATGGACCGCCGCGACGGTGGTGATCATCGCGACATGCGGCCGGGCCATGCGGGCGAGCGGCTCGATCTCGCCCGGGTGGTTCATGCCGATCTCCAGCACCGCGTAATCGGTGCCAGCCGGCATCCGCGCGAGGGTCAGCGGCACACCCCAATGGTTGTTGAGGCTCGCCTCGGCGGCGTGAGTGCGCCCCTGCCCGGCAAGCGCCGCGACAGCCATATCCTTGGTCGAGGTCTTGCCGACCGAGCCGGTGATCGCCAGAACGCGCGCGCTTGTCCGGGCGCGGCCGGCGCGGCCAAGCGCCTCGAGCGCCTTGAACACATCGTCCACGATCAGCAGCGGCGCATCGTCCGGCACGCCTTCGGGGACGCGCGAGACCAGGGCCGCGCGCGCCCCGGCCGCAAGCGCGGCGGCGACGAAATCATGCCCGTCCCGCGCGGCTTTCAGCGCAACGAAGAGATCGCCCGGCGCGATGCTTCGCGTGTCGATGGAAATCCCGCTGGCCGCGAAGCTGCGCGTCGCGCGCCCACCCGTCGCAGCGGCGGCGTCATCCGAGGTCCAAAGCGTCATATCTTGCCATCCAGCGCCGCGACCGCGACCGAGGCTTGTTCCGCGTCATCGAACGGGTAGACGTCCTGCCCGACGATCTGCCCGGTCTCGTGCCCCTTGCCCGCGATCAGCAGCGCGTCGCCGGGTTGGAGCGCGTCGACACCGCGCAAGATCGCCTCGGCCCGGTCGCCGATCTCGACCGCGTCGGGGCCCGCGCCAGCCATCACCTCGGCTCGGATCGCGGCCGGGTCTTCGGTGCGCGGATTGTCGTCGGTCACATAGACCACATCGGCATGATCGCGCGCCGCCTCGCCCATCAGGCGCCGCTTGCCGCGGTCGCGATCGCCGCCTGCGCCGAACACGGTGATGATCCGCCCGATCACATGGGGCCGCAGCGATTGCAGCGCGGCGATCAGGGCGCCCGGTTTGTGGGCGTAATCGACGAACACCGCCGCGCCATTCTCGCGCCGCGCGACCAGCTCCATCCGCCCGTGGACGGTCTGGAGCCCCGGCAGCGCGCCGATCACCTGATCGGGCCCGTCGCCCGAGGCAATCGCAAGCGCCGCCGCCATCAGCACATTTTCCGCCTGAAACCCGCCGATCAGGTTCAGCCGCACCAGATGGGGCTTGCCGCCATAGGCAAAGCGCAGCTCTTGCCCGGTCGCATCGAAACGCTGGGCGAGGATCTGCATCGCGGCGCGCTCGGTCCGGCCGATCTCGATCAGCTCGAGCCCGGCCTCTTCGGCGATGCCGACCATCTGGCGGCCGCGCTCATCGCCCGCATTGATGACCGCCGTCGCGCCCTCATCGAGAATATGGTTGAAAAGCAGTGCCTTGGCGGCGAAATATTCGTCAAACCCGGCGTGGTAGTCGAGGTGATCCTGGCTGAAATTCGTGAACCCGGCCGCCATAAGCTGAACGCCGTCCAGCCGGCGTTGATCCAGACCGTGGCTTGATGCCTCCATCGCGGCATGGGTCACGCCCGCTGCCGCCGCCTCGGCCAGAACGCGGTGGAGCGTCACCTGATCGGGCGTCGTGTGCGCGAGCTTCGCCTCGTAATCGCCCTGAACGCCCATCGTGCCAAGGCTGATCGCCTTGTGGCCAAGTGCCTGCCAGATCTGCCTTGTGAAGCTGGCAACCGAGGTCTTGCCCGAGGTGCCGGTCACGCCGACCATGCGTTCGGGCTGCGCGCCGAACCAAAGCGAGGCGGCGCCTGCAAGCGCGGCGCGCGGGTCTTCGACGATGACCACGGCCGCATCGCTGCCATCGAGCTCGCGCGCCGCGAGGGCGGCGCCGGCGGGGTCGGTCAGGATCGCCGCCGCCTTCTGGCGCAGCGCGTAGGTGATGAACTCGGCGCCGTGGATCGTGCTGCCGGGCAAGGCGGCGAACAGATGGCCGGGCTTGACCTGCCGGCTGTCGAGCGAAATGCCCGTGATCTGCGGATCACGCCCGCCCCGCCCTTTCAGCCCCAGTCGGGACAGCCGCTTTTCCGTCTCGCTCACGCGTGCCTCGCTTAATCGTTGCGCGCCAGCAATAGCGCAAGATCGGCGGGCGCCGCAATGTCGGGCAGCGCGTCCTGATCGACGGGGCGCAGCCCGAGAATGGGCGAGAGCCGGCGCACAAGCTCGGCCGCGACCGGCACGGCGGTTGCCCCGGCCGTGCGCGATTCCCCGCCGCCGCGATTGACCGAAGGCTCGTCCAGCGTGACGATCAGCACATATTGCGGGTCCGAGGCCGGGAAGGCCGCCGCGAAATTCGCGACCACCCGGTTCTGGTAATAACCGCCGCCGGGGCGCGGCTTGTCGGCGGTGCCGGTCTTGCCCGCGACCTCGTAGCCCGCCACTTCGGCCGAGCGCGCCGTCCCGCGCGTGACCACCTGCCGCAGCATCCGCACCGCGTGGCCAGAGGCCGCGTCCGACATCACCCGCTCGCCCCGGTCGGGCGCGGCGCCCGCCATCAGCGTCGGCGTCACGCGCGTGCCGCCATTCGCGATCGTCGAATACGCCGCCGCGAGATGAAGCGGGCTCGCCGCCAGACCATGCCCGAAGCTGACCGTCGCCGCCGTGATCGCAGGCCAGCGCTGCGGCACGATGGGCCGGCCGGTCGCCGCCTCGGACATCTCGAGCGCGGTCGGCTCGAAAAAGCCGAGACTGCGCAGGAATGCCTGCTGCCGCTCGACGCCCACCATCTGCGCGATGCGCACCGTGCCCACGTTGGACGAGCGCGCGATGATGTCGGTCACCGACAGCGAGGGTCCGTAATTGGCGTAATCGCCGACCGTATGGCTGCCGATCCGCATCGGGGTCGTGGTGTTGATATGCGTGTTCGGGTTGATCAGCCCCAGATCAAGCGCCTGCGCGACCGGGAAGATCTTGAAGGTCGAGCCAAGCTCATACTGCCCCTGAAGCGCGCGGTTGAAGAGCGGGCTGGAGGACGGGTCATTGCCGGTCGCGCGCCTGGGGCGATCATTCGGGTCGAAATCGGGCAGGCTCGCCATCGCCAGCACCTCGCCCGTGTGCACGTCCATCAGAACGCCCGCCGCGCCGCGCGCATTCATCACCCGCATCCCGTTCGAGAGCACCTCCTCCATCGCCGCCTGCGCGGTCAGATCAATCGAGAGCCGCACCGAGCCATCCGCCGCAGGATCGCGCAGCCGCTCGTCGAAAAAGAGCTCGACGCCGGCCACGCCCACCACCTCGGCGCTGTGAACGCCCTGATGCCCGAAGGTCGCGCCGCCAAGGATATGACTCGCGACCGAGCCGTTCGGGTAAAGCCGCATCTCGCGCGGGCCGAACAGCAGGCCCGGCTCGCCGATATCGTGGACGGCCTGCATCTGCTCGGGGCTGAGGCGCGGCTTGACCCAGGTGAAGCGGCGGCCCGGCACGGTGAACTGACGCAGCAGCTCATCGGCGCGCAGATCGGGGAAGATGCGGGCCAGCTCATTGGCAGCGCGGGCCGGATCGACCATCTGGTCGGGATGGGCGTAAAGCGCATGGGTCTGCATATTCGTCGCCAGAATCCGCCCATGCCGGTCGGTGATATCGGCGCGCTGCGAATAGATCGCCTGACGCGTGCCCTCGACGCGCGGCTCGGCGGGCGCGGCAGAGGCCAGCATCCCCATCTTGATCGCGACCGCGGCGAAGGCGATCACGAAGACGCTGGCGGTGATCGCAAGGCGCTGCTCGCCGGTGCGATGGGCGCGGATCTGCATTTCGGCCTCGCGCCGGGCGATGTTCTCGGCCTCGATTTCGTCGGGGTTCTGGCCGGCTTCGCGCGCGCGCAGTATGCGGGCAAGCGGGCGGAGCGGGGTGCGGATCATGGCGCGTTCTCCTCGTCGTCGGCAGATGGGGCGGCAGATTGTTCCGATGCGTCCTGCCCGGTCAGATCATCATCGGTGATCTGCGCCTCGCCGGGCGGCACGAAGCCTTCGGGGCGACGCGGCGGGCTGACCGGGCGGGGCGGCGGAAAGGCTATCTTGTCGATATCGATGAACTGATCGGCGTTGATCGCGACCAGTTGCAGGCGCTCGAAATTGAGATTGACCAGCTCGCGCAGCCGCTCGGGGCGGTTGAGATAGGCCCATTCGGCGCGGAGCGCGGTCAGATCGTCGCGCAGCGAGGACATCTCGCGCTGCACCGCGACCATCTCGTTCATCGCGGCCTGCGTGCGGTAATTCTCGCGGTAGGCCCAGACGGCCAGCATCATCACCACGATCGCGCTGAAAACGAACAGGACCGATCTCATCGCCGCCCCCGCTTCTTTTCGGGCAGGCGGGGCAGGCCAAGCGCGCCTGCATCGGCGGCGCCGGGCGGGGCTTCGGTGCGGATCCCGACGCGCAGGAACGCGCTGCGGGCGCGGGGGTTTTCGGCCAGCTCGTCCTCGCCGGCGGCGATGGCACGGCGGGTCGGGACGGTGAAAGACGGCTCGGGGCAATCGGCAGCCGGCGCATGGCGCGAGCCGCCGCCCATCCGCCCCGAGCGTGATTGCAGGAACCGCTTGACGATCCGGTCCTCGAGCGAGTGAAAGCTGACTACGGCGAGCTTCCCGCCCGGGCGCAGGGCGCGTTCGGCGGACTCGAGCCCGGCCAGAAGCTGGCCGAATTCGTCGTTCACCCAGATGCGGATCGCCTGAAAGCTGCGCGTCGCGGGATGGCTCTGGCCGGGCTTGGGGCGCGGCAGGACTGCCGCGACGATCTCGGCCAGCTCGAGCGTGCGGCTCAGCGGACGTGCCGCGATGATCGCGCGCGCAATGCGGCGGGCGGCGCGTTCCTCGCCGTAATGGTAAAGCACATCCGCCAGCGTCGCCTCATCGGCCTCGTTCAGCAGATCGGCAGCGGACGGGCCGTCCTGCGCCATGCGCATATCCAGCGGGCCGTCGCGCAGGAAGGAAAACCCGCGCTGCGCCTGATCGAGCTGCATCGAGCTGACGCCAAGATCCAGCACCACCCCGTCCACCTGCCCCCCCGCGATCCGGTCGAGATCAGCGAACTCCCCGCGTTCAAGTTGCAGCCGCGCGCCATAATCGCCCGCCCATGCCCGCGCCATCTCGAACACCGCCGGGTCGCGGTCGATGGCGATCACGCGCTCCGCGCCCGCGTCCAGCAGCGCGCGCGTATAGCCGCCCGCGCCGAACGTGCCGTCCACCCAGACACCCGAAACCGGCGCGACAGCCGCCAGAAGCGGGGTCAGCAGAACGGGAAGATGGGGGTTTTTCGGGGCGGCCACGGCCTAGCCCTCCGCCCGAGCGCCGCGCGTGCCGCCAAGGAAGATGCGAGGGTCGAAATCCTCGCCGCGCTCGGCCATGAATTGCTGAAGCCGCGCATCGGCCTCCTCGAACTCGTCGGGGCGCCAGACTTCCAGCAGATCGCCCTTGGCGGTGAACACCGCAGCCTTGTCGAGCCCGATCTTGGCGCGCAGTTTCTGCGGCAGGACAAGCCGGCCCTCGGTGTCGATTTCCAGCTCGGTCGCCTGCCCGTTCATCAACGTCTCGAGCCAGGCACGCTCGGGCGAGCCGCGCTCGAGCCGGTCGATTTCCTCGTCGATCCGGTCGGCGGCCTCGACGGTGTAAAGTTCAAGCTTGCGCCAGCTTTCCGGGCCGTAAACGAGCACGATCTGCGCCCTTTCGCCCGATTTCCAGTTGGGATCGCCTTGCTCGAACACGCGGCGAAACCGGGCGGGAACCGAAAGCCGGCCCTTCGCGTCGATATTCACCTCTTCCGAGCCTCTGAACTTGCGCGCCACGGGCAAGCCACTCCTTCGATCCCTACCCCCTTTTCCGCGCGGGCGGAAAAGGAAAGGCGGACCGGGCTGCTGCCACTGCCCGATCCGCCGCCCTCGTTCCCAAACATGGGTCCCGCATCGTTGGCGGGGCCGGTCCTGTGCCACCTTGGGGGAGGTGCTGCCCGCACATTGAACCGGCGTCGTCACGGAAAGCGGATGCCTGTATGAAGCTGCCTTCGCCTTAACGGGTCTTGATGCCCTTAACTCCGTTTCCGTGATTTGGGTGTGACATGGGAATTCATGGGAAGCAATGGAAAACTTTGGGCATGGGCCGGCAAGCCGCGATCACCGCGCGGGAACGCGACAGGAACATCTCTGTGAGCCGCTCGGAGGCGGGGCAGGTATCGGATTTTCTGCGCGTGCAGCCACTACATATGGTGTGAGTGACATTCAGGATACTATATCCCGCGATTTCCCATTTTTTTCCCGAACGCGTCCAGACAGGCGCCGGCAGCGCGGCGGAATCGCGGAAAACGCCGCCGACTCACAGCGCGTCACGGCGAGGTGATTCGAATTGTTAACGGATTTGGCGGGCGCGTTCCCGCGAATTCCCAGACGCGTTAGAGGCCGATCTGAGCGGCAAGCTTCGCGGCCAAAGTCGCGAACGCCTCGGCGGTCTTGCCATCGCCCGACGCGGCGGGCGCGCCGGCATCGCCCGAAAGTCTGATCTCCAGCTCCAGCGGGATCTCGCCCAGATAGGGCACGCCCAGCCGGTCAGCCTCGGCGCGCACGCCGCCATGACCGAAGAGATGCGCCTCGTGCCCGCAATTGGGGCAGATATAAGCGGACATGTTCTCGACCAGCCCCAGCACCGGCGTCTTGACCTTCGCGAACATATCGAGCGCCCGGCGCGCGTCGATCAGTGCCACATCCTGAGGGGTCGAGACGATCACCGCGCCGCTGAGCGCGGTTTTCTGCGACAGGGTCAGCTGCACATCGCCGGTGCCGGGCGGCAGGTCGATCAGCAGAAGGTCCAGATCGCCCCAATCCACCTGCCCCAGCATCTGCTGAAGCGCGCCCATCAGCATCGGCCCGCGCCACACGATGGCCTGCCCGTCATCGACCATCAGGCCGAGCGACATCATCTTGACCCCATGCGCCTCCATAGGCGTAATCCGCTGGCCCTGACTGGCGGGGCGGCCTGAAACGCCCAGCATCCGCGGCTGCGAGGGGCCGTAAATATCGGCGTCGAGCACGCCGACGCGGTAGCCCGCCCGCGCCATCGCGACGGCGAGATTGGTCGTCAGCGTCGATTTGCCGACCCCGCCCTTGCCCGAGCCGACCGCCACGATATGACGCACGCCCGGCACGGGCTGCGGTCCGGCTTGCGGTGTCGGATGACGCCCGATCTTGAGGCCGGGCGGCGCCTTGGCCGGCGCGGTCGTCACGATCGAGACCGAGCGCACCCCCTCGAGCTCGGACAGCCGCGCCCGCGCCGCCTGTTCAACCTCGGCAAAGCCGCGCGCCTCGTCCGCCGAGGGCAGCTCGATCACGAATCGGACCGCCCCATCCTCGATGGCGAGCGCACGAATCAGATCCCGCGAGATCAGATCGCCCCCGCCCGGCGTGGCGATTTCCGACAGCGCGGCGCGAATCCGGTCCTCGGTGATCGGCATGAGAGCCCCTTCTTGGTTAAGTTCCACACTCAATGCCGTAACGCAGCGTCACAAGCAACCGCAGGGCTGAATGCTGCGGCAGACTGCCGCGAACGCGGGCAAAGCGTGGATGAAGCCCCCGGTTTTATGCTGCAACTGCAAATTTGCTTTATCATTGCTTTATATTCTCAGCCCGCCACTCGCGTGAATTGCGACAATTTTACGCAACAAATACAGACACGAAACTGTCATAGTTGTTAAGGTGTTGCGCGCGGCGCATAGCTGAATTGAACTATTGTTCATTGTGCAACCGCAGCAATCGCCCCAGATTGTTCTCACCGGCAGCGGACCTGCGCCAATGTCGGTTCGAGACGAACGCAACTCTGGAAAGACAGAAGACCAAATGGCCGTCACCGACTTTCAAAATCTGGCAACCAACGCGCAACCGCGCTTGGGCACGCTGGGTCTTTTCGGGCGGCTTCGGGACTATCTGGCGCGCCGCGCATTGTACCGGCGCACGGTGGCCGAGTTGCGGCAGCTCAATGATCGCGAGTTGAACGATCTGGGGCTGCACCGTTCGATGATCACCCGCGTGGCCAGCAAGGCCGCCTGGGGGCAGTAAAATAGAAATACCCGACCCTCCTCCTCCCTTGGGTCCGGGTTCAGGCGGCGTCCTCCCTCCTCCTCCCTTGAGGACGCCGCCGCTTCGATACGCGATGTTCCACCTCCTCCCGGAACATGGCGGTATGGCGGCGGCCCCTCTCCTCCTCCCTGGGGTCGCCGCCCACAGAATACGCCGGCTCTCCTCCTCCCTGCCGGCGTTCGCGATGCGGGCCACCTCCTCCCGGCCTCGCATCGCAGCTATACGCGGCCCCTCCTCCTCCCTGGGCCAGCGTTGACGCGGCGGCGCCCCTCCTCCTCCCTTGGCGCCGCCGCTTTTCATTTCAAAGCCAAGGCGCGATAAGGGCGGATGCTGTCCTATCAACACGCCTATCATGCCGGGAACGCGGCCGATCTGCACAAGCACGCTCTGCTGGCGTGGATGCTGGATTACATGACGGCCAAGCCAAAGCCGCTCAGCTATCTGGAAACCCATGCCGGGCGCGGGCTTTACGCGCTGGACAGCGCCGAGGCGCGCCGGACCGGCGAGGCCGCGCAGGGCGTCCTGCGGGCTGAAGCGGACGGGCTTTTGTCGCAGGACCACCCGCTTGCGGGCGCCCTGGCCGAGACGCGGGCGCTCCACGGCCCGGCCGCCTATCCCGGATCGCCCCTGATCGCGCGGCATTTCCTGCGCCCCGAGGACAACGCGCATCTGGCCGAGCTGCACCCGGCCGAGTTCGCGGCGCTCGAAAGCCTCGGCCCGTTCGCGCATCTGCATCACCGGGACGGGTTCGAGATGGCCAACGCGCTTTGCCCGCCCGAGCCGCGGCGCGGGCTGCTGCTGATCGACCCCAGCTACGAGGTCAAGCGCGACTACGAGACCGTCCCCGGCGCCATCGCAAAGATCGCGCGGAAGTGGAATGTCGGCGTGATCGCGCTGTGGTATCCGTTGCTGGAGGATGCGCGGCACGAGAAGATGCTGACGAGCCTCATGCAGGATTTCCCGGATGCGCTGCGCTCGGAAGTTGGTTTTCGGCCGGCGCGCAAGGGGCATGGCATGAGCGGATCGGGCATGTTCGTCATCAACCCGCCTTACGGGCTGGCGGATGAGGCCGCGCGGCTGGGCGAGATGTTCAGGGCGATGCGGTGAAGATCCTCGGGCTCGACCATCTTGTGCTGACCGTCGCCGATATCGAGGCGAGCTGCGCGTTTTATGAAAGCGTGCTCGGCTGCCGGATCGAGCGCTTTGACGATGATCGGCACGCGATCCATTTCGGCACGCAGAAGATCAACCTCCACAAAAGCGGCGCCGAGCGCGAGCCGAAGGCGCAGCGCGCCCTGCCCGGCACGGCCGATATCTGCCTGATCGCCTCAACGCCGCTGCCCGATGTGATCGCGCATCTGGAATCGCACGGCGTAGCGGTCGAGCTTGGCCCCGTCCCGCGGACCGGCGCGCGCGGGCCGATCATTTCGGTATATATTCGCGATCCCGACCTCAACCTGATCGAGATCGCAAACGAGGCGGGCTAAGCGCCGCGCATCAGAACGGCACGTCGTTCTCGGCCGCCGCTTTTTGCACGTAGCCCGCTTTCAGATTGCGGAACCCCGATTCGAACTCGATCGTCAGCGTGTCCTCGGCGATGCCGCGAATGACGCCCTCGCCGAATTTCGCGTGGCTCACGCTGTCGCCGACCGCAAAGCCGACCGCGTCGATCGTCACCACCTTGCGCGGCGCGGCGCGGGCGGGGCCGCGATCTTGCAGGCGCTTCCAGCCGGGCGAGTTATACACATCCGCCCGCGCCGCACGTTCCTGCATCGCATCGCCGAAATTCGTCGCCGCCGCCATCGCCGCTGCGCCATAACCGCCGCCGTAAAGACCGGGCGCGGTCAGCACCTCGACATGCGCCTCGGGCAATTCGTCCACAAAGCGCGAGGGGAGCGAGCTTTGCCATTGCCCATACATCCGCCGGTTTCCGGCAAAGCTGATCGTGGCCAGCTTCTCGGCCCGCGTGATGCCGACATAGGCGAGCCTGCGCTCTTCCTCGAGGCCCTTCTGGCCGCTTTCGTCCATGCTTCGCTGGCTGGGGAACAACCCCTCTTCCCAGCCGGGCAGGAACACGATCGGGTATTCCAGCCCCTTTGCGGCATGGAGCGTCATGATGCTGACCGCGTCCTGCGATTCGCTTTCATCGCGGTCCATGACAAGCGCGACATGTTCGAGAAAGCCTTGCAGATTGTCGAACGATTCCAAAGCCTTCACAAGCTCTTTAAGGTTGTCGAGCCGGCCCGGCGCGTCGGGCGATTTGTCGTTCTGCCACATCGCGGTGTAGCCCGATTCGTCCAGAATACGCTCGGCCAGTTCGATATGGCTCAGATGGCCGTCAAGGATATCGGCATGGAACCGGCCCATCTGCGTCACGAATTCGCGCAGATTGGCGCCGCCCCGCCCGCCAAGCGCGCCCTGCGCGACCAGAGACTGCGCGCCGATCAAAAGCGGCTCGCCCAGACGGCGCGCCTCGGCCTGAATATTCTGCACGGCCTTGTCGCCCAGCCCGCGCTTGGGCGTGTTGACGATCCGTTCAAACGCGAGATCGTCGGCGGGCGAGACGGCAAGGCGGAAATAGGCCATCGCGTCGCGAATCTCGGCCCGTTCGTAAAAGCGCGGGCCGCCGATCACGCGGTAATCGAGGCCGATCGTCATGAAACGATCCTCGAAAGCGCGCATCTGGTGGCTGGCGCGGACCAGAATGGCGACATCGTTCAGATCGTGCCGGCCGATGCTGTGGCGCGTGCCGGAGTGGAAATCCTCGATTTCCTCGCCGATCCAGCGCGCTTCGGCCTCGCTGTCCCAATGGCCGATCAGGCGCACCGGCGCGCCGCCCTCGGCTTCGGTCCAGAGCGTCTTGCCCAGCCGTCCCTGATTGGCCTCGATCAGTCCCGAGGCCGCGCCGAGAATATGCGCGCTCGAGCGGTAATTCTGCTCGAGCCGGATCACCTGAGCGCCGGGAAAATCGCTCTCGAAGCGCAGGATATTGCCCACCTCGGCGCCCCGCCAGCCATAGATCGACTGGTCGTCATCGCCCACGCAGCAGATATTCTGCCGCCCCTGCGCCAGCAGCCTAAGCCACAGATATTGCGCGATATTCGTGTCCTGATACTCGTCCACGAGGATATAGTGAAAGCGGTCCTGCCACTGCCGCAGAATGTCGGGATGGGCCTGAAACAGCGTCACGCAATGCAGCAGCAGATCGCCGAAATCGGTCGCGTTCAGCGTCAGCAGGCGGTCCTGATAGGCGCGGTAAAGCTCTACGCCCAGCCCCTCGAACGCGCCTTGTTCGTTTTTCGGCACCCGGTCGGGTGTCAGGGCCCGGTTTTTCCAGCCGTCGATCAGCCCGGCAAGCTGCCGCGCCGGCCACCGCTTTTCGTCGAGGTTTTCGGCCGCAATCAACTGTTTCAAAAGACGAATCTGATCGTCCGTGTCGAGGATCGTGAAGGACGGCTTGAGATGCGCCGTCGCATTGCCGATCAGCTCCGCATGGCGGCGCAGGATCTTCACGCTGACCGAGTGGAACGTGCCGAGCCACGGCATCCCCTCGACCGCCTCGCCCAAGAGCCGCCCGATCCGCTCACGCATCTCGCGGGCGGCTTTGTTCGTGAAGGTGACGGCCAGAATCTGGGACGGGCGGGCTCGGCCCATATGCAGAAGATGCGCGATCCGGGTCGTCAGCGCGCGCGTCTTGCCGGTGCCCGCGCCGGCGAGCATCAGAACCGGCCCGTCCATCGCCTCGACCGCCGCGCGCTGCGCGTCGTTCAGCCCGTCGAGATAGGGCGCAGGCCGCGCGGCAAGGGCGCGTTGCGAGAGGCTGGGCTTGTCCTCGGGGTTGGGCGCGCGTGAATCACTCATCGCGCCAGCATAGCGCCGCCGCGCCCGCTTGGAAAGTCAATGTTCACGCTGCGTTCCGCGCCGTAACCCTGCGCCCTAGCGCGCATGGGCCAGTGAGGCAAAGGCGTTCGGATCGAGGCTGCCCTGCGCGAAAAGATCGCCGTTAACCAGCATCGAGACCGCATCATGCGAATGGAGCGATTCCTGATGGCTCGCCATCACGCGGAAATCGCCGACCCGCTGATCCGCCAGCAATTCCTGCGCAAATGCGCGCACGGCGTCCTCGACGAAAATCGGGTTCGCGGCGTTCAGCTCGGCGAAGGCCTGCTCGTCCTCGCGCTTGACCATCACCTGCGTTTCGGTCGGGACAGCGCGGCGGCACAGATCGACCACATCCTCGACCCAAAGCCGGTCCGGCCCGACCATCTCGACCGAGATCCGCGCGACCGAGCGCTGCGAGTGCGGCGTCGCAAGCTGCGCACGGGTCTGGCGCGCGTGCTCGCTCAGCTCCAGAGAACAGGGGCAGGTCGAGGAATAGACATAGTCGAAATGCATGATGCGCCGGCGCTTGCCGGCCTGCTCGATCACCTCGAGCGCGACATCGTAATACTGCCAGCCCTCGAGCCCCGAGCGGAGCGAGCCGACCCGCACCGGATAGGAAAACCGCATCTGGATCCGCGCATCCATGCTGTCCAGATCGCCCTTGTAATCATCCAGCGCGGCTTGCAGCACCTCGAGGCTGAACTGCGCGTCCGCGTGCGCGTAAAACGATCGCATGATCCGGCTCATATTGATGCCCTTGCGATCCGCATCGAGGCTGACCGTGCCGGTCACGCTCGTCTCAAGCGCAATCTCGCCCCCTTCGCGCGTGCGATAGCGGATCGGGAGGCGGAAATTATGGATGCCGACATGCTGGATCATGACATGAGCGCCGACAATGAGGCTCGCCGGCCCGTTTTGCAGGTCCGGCAGGCTGGCCTTGTAGTCGGGCGAGACAGTGAAATCCGCCTTGTATTCTCGCGACAGGGCCGGATAGGCGGTGTTCAGCGGGCGGTTCTCGGTCATGTGCGTCTCCTCACCGGAACGGCAGATATGGGCAGAGTTTACCGGAAATAAAGGGTTTTGCGCCATGCTGGTTCCGAAAGGACCACCATGACGCGATTCGCTGCCATCCTGGCGCTGCTATTCCAGCGCCTGACGTATATCTGCGATCAGATCGTCGCTATGCTCCAGCCCGACCGACAGGCGGACAAGGCCGGGCGTGATGCCAAGCAGCGCCTTGTTCTCGGGCGTGAGCCGCTGATGGGTCGTCGTCGCGGGGTGGGTGATGATCGATTTCGCATCGCCCAGATTGTTCGAGATCGAGATCAGCTCCAGCCGGTCCAGCATCGCAAAGGCGGCGTCTTTGCCGCCTTCCAGCTCGATCGCCAGCATCGTGCCGCCGCTGCCCATCTGCGACATCGCGAGATCGTGCTGGGGATGGCTTGGCAGACCCGGATAGACCAGCTTGCTGATCGCATCATGGGGGCCGAGCGCGCGCGCGATGGCAAGCGCGCTGTCGGCCTGCGCGCGCACGCGCAGCTCCATCGTGTTCAGCCCGTTCAGCATCAGCCACGCATTGAACGGGCTGATCGCGCCGCCGGTGTGTTTCAGATAGGGCTCGGCAATCTCGCGCACGAATTCGCGCGTGCCGCAGATCACGCCGCCCAAGGCCCGCCCGCCGCCGTCGATATGCTTGGTCGAGGAATAGATCACCACATCGCAGCCAAGCTCGACCGCGCGCGAAAAGACGGGCGTGGCAAAGACATTGTCGCAGATCACAAGCGCCCCCGCCGCATGGGCCAGCCGCGCGACCGCCGCGATGTCGATCACCTCGAGACCGGGGTTCGAGACCGACTCGAAGAACACCGCTTTCGCGCCGCCCTTCAGCGCGCGCTCCCACTCATCCAGATCCAGCCCGTCGACAAGCTCGACCTCGACCCCGAACCGGGCGAGGATATCCAGAACATAAAGGCAGGATCCAAACATCGCGCGCGCGGCGACGATCTTGTCACCCGGCGCGACCAGCGACATGAGCGCGCCATTCACCGCCGCCATCCCCGAGGCAGTCGCGAACGCGTCCTCGGTGCCTTCGAGATCGGCGATACGGTCCTCGAACATCCGGCTGGTCGGGTTGCCATAGCGGGCATAGATGAACTCATCCGCGCCGACCTTCTCGAATCGCGCCTCGGCCTGCGCCGCGCTGTCGTAGACAAAGCCCTGCGTCATGAAAAGCGCCTCGGCCATCTCGCCATACTGGCTGCGGCGAATACCCGAATGGACGGCGCGGGTGCGCTTATGCTGGCGGGGCGAGTCGGTCATCCGTTTGATCCTTGCTATATTGCCCCCGCGACTAGCCCGCAGCGCCGGCCGAGGCAAGCATTTGCTGCCCGCCCTGCCCCGCCCTCTGCGCCGCCAATGTCACCGAGACGTCGCCTCGCCGTCACCTTCGCGTTGCGCTGCCGCGCTATCATTTGGGCGTGTCGAAACAGATCGCGCGGCCCGGTCATGGCTTTGCATATCGTCAATTCCGGCAACGACTTGCCCCCCGATCTGCTGGCGGCGGCGCGCGGGCTGAAACCCGGGCGGCCGGTGATCGTGATGATCCACGGCTACCGATTTTGCCCCGCGAGCCCCGCGCATGACCCCCACCAGCATATCCTGTCGCTGACGCCCGGCACGCGCTCGCGCCGCGCGATGTCCTGGCCCGCCGCGCTTGGGCTCAGCGCGCATGGACCCGAGGGGCTGGGCGTCGCTTTCGGCTGGCGCGCCCGCGGGCCCTTGCGCGAGGCGTATGCGCGCGCGGGGCTTGCGGGGCGCGATCTGGCGCGGCTGGCAAGCGCGCTCTCGGATGCGAGCGGCCGGCCGGTGCACCTGATCGGCCATTCGCTGGGCGGGCGCGTCGCGCTTGAGGCGATGCGCCGCGCCGCGCCGGGCGAGATCGGGCGGCTGATCCTTCTCTCGGCCGCCGAGCTTCGGGGCCGGGCCGAGCGTGCCCTGGACGCCCCGGCAAGCGCGGCGGCCGAGATCATCAACGTCACCTCGCGCGAGAATGATCTATTCGATTTCGGGCTCGAGCTGATGATCGGGCGGATGCGCCGCCCCGCGCTTGGGCTGGGCCTGCCGACCCCGCGCGCGAACTGGCTCGATATCCAGATCGACGATCCCGCGACGCGCCGCGGTCTTGCCGCGCTCGGCTACGAGATCGCGCCGGGCGCGCAGCGCGCCTGCCACTGGTCCGCCTATCTGCGCGAGGGTGTATTCGCGCTTTACCGCGCCGCGCTGCACCGGCCGGCCGAGCTGCCGCTTGCCCTGCTGCGCCAGCATCTGCCGCAGCGCCCCTTGCCACGTTGGTCGCGGCTGCTGTCGCCGCCCGCGCTCCCGCGCCTCCAGATCGGCCTGCGTCCCGGCGCGGGCGCGGTCTGATCGCGCTCTATTCGCCCGGTTTTTCCAGCGCGTAGCGGCTAAAGAGGCGCGCATTCGAGATGATGAACACGAACATCAGCAGCGGCAGCCCGAAAGTCTTGAAGTTCACCCAGGCGGTGTCCGACATATTCCGCCAGACCAACTCGTTCAGCCCGGCCATGACGACGAAAAACACCGTCATGCGGATCGTCAGGATGCGCCAGCCCTCGGGCTTGAGCGGCAGCGCCTCGGCCAGAACGAGGCTCAGCAGGCTGCGACCGGCAAGCAGCCCCGCGCCGAGAATTGCGGCGAACATCAGATAGATAAGGGTCGGTTTTATCTTGAAGAACCGCTCATCGTTGAGCCAGATCGTCAGCCCGCCGAACACCACGACGAGAACGAGCGTCACGATCTGCATCACCGACAGCGTGCGCCACATCGCCCATTGCGCAAGGGTCGCCGCCGCCATGACCGGCACGAACACCATCGTCGAGACGATAAAGCGCCCGTAAGCCTGCCCGCCAATGTCGACCGTCCGATCGCCCATCAGCATGAACACCGCGAAAAAGAGCAGCAGCGGGCCATATTCCAGCGCCGCTTTCAGCGCCGGATTGGGCGCGGCCTGCGCGATGTCATCCGGGGCAGTGCCAGATTGCGGCGCGGGATCTGGCCTCGCATCCGGGGCGCGTTGGGGGGTGCGGTCCATCAGGCGTCCTTTCGGGCTGGAGCGGATTTCTCGGCGGCTCTTGTCGCGCAAGCCGCGCGCGGGGGCAAGGGCCGCAGGCGCGGCCGCCTAGTCGAGCCGCACGGTCGCGATAACCTGCGCGGGCCGCCCGCCGCGCAGCGCCTGCACGATGATCGCGTGGCGCGTGTCGGGCGGCAGCGCGGCGCTATGCGCCCCCGCGCCAAGCGTCACCGTCAGGCGCAGCGGCGCGGCGCCGTCCCATCGGGCAATCGTCTCGGCCGCGACGACCACGTTCACAAAGGCAAGGTTTCGCCCGTTATTCTCGCCGCCGGCAACCTCTATCCGCCGCTGCGGGGCGTAGCGGACAAGCTGCACCGCGCTTTCGGCCGGCAGCGCGCTGCGCGGGGTCAGCGCGATCTCTCGGCGCGGGCCATCGGCGCGTTTGGAGATCTCGACAAGCGCCGCTTCGCTGCGCTGCTGGCCGATCAGCCCGCTCAGCTCGGCCGGGCGGATATGGCGCAGAAGATGGTTACCGCCGACGATCATCTGCGGCGTCGCAAGCGAGCGTTCACCGAAATTCTGCGCGTAATCGCGTTGACGCGCGGTAAATTCGGGCCGCGCGAACTGGTCGGGCCAGCCGAGATAATCCCAATAATCGACGTGCCATGACAGCACCAGAACATCCTCGCGCCCGGCCATGTCGGCGAGAACCGCATCGGCGGCGGGGCAGCTCGCGCAGCCTTGCGCGGTAAAAAGCTCGACCAGAACGGGCGCGCGCATGACCGGCCCCTGATGGCCCGGGCCGCCGCCCGAGCTTGGAATGGCCGGCTGCGCGGCTGCCGGCGCAGCGCGCGGGGCGGGCGCCGAGGCGGCCGAAGGCGGCGCAAGAGAGGTCGGAGCGGAGGGCTGGCGCGAAGACGGCTCGCCCCCGCCGCTGCCACCGTCATTATCCTGCGCGAAATCCGCCTCGTCCTCGAACGCGTCCTCCTCATAGGTCTGCGCATCCTCGGACGCTTGCCACTCGGCCGCCTCGTCCGCCTGCGCCAAGGCCGGCCCAGCCGGCACGATCTGCGCCCCAAGCACGAAGATGAAAGCCCAGACGAAGGGGAGCGCGCGCATATTTCCTCAAGCATTGTCCGCAAACTGCGTACCGCATTCGGCCCCGATAACCCAAATCAATGCTCTGTTACGGGCCGCGAGATGGTGCGCCGTTGCCCTTGCGCCACAGCGCGAATGAGTGTATGCAATCGCATACCGTGGCCCCGCCCGGCTTGAAAGGCCGCCCGATATCGGTCATCACGGCCTCGTAAGGCTAAACGGGTTCACCACCGACCCATCCATGTTGCAGACAGGGAGGCGCCTATGCCCATCGTCACCGGAACCGACACCGCCAAGACGCGCCGCACGCTCAAAGCGGGCGCGCAAAGCGTCGATTATTACTCGATCAAGGCCGCGAGCGAAGCGGGCCTTGGCGATTTCTCGAAGCTGCCGGCCTCGCTGAAGGTCGTGCTCGAGAACATGCTCCGCTTCGAGGATGACGGGCGCACCGTCTCGGTCGAGGACATCAAGGCATTCGGCGAGTGGGCCGATCAGGGCGGCAAGAACCCGCGCGAGATTGCCTATCGCCCCGCGCGCGTGCTGATGCAGGATTTCACCGGCGTTCCGGCGGTCGTGGACCTTGCCGCGATGCGTG
>JAUNRZ010000036.1 GCA_030539455.1 Paracoccus sp. (in: a-proteobacteria)
TGCCCGAAGGGGTCGAGCGGGTCGTGATCGCCAACCCCTCGACCTATGTGCTGCCCACGGGCGACGAGGCGATGCCCTACGGCTATGACGGGCTTCCGCCAGATGCCGCTCAGCGTTTGACGCAGGAATATCTTGCCGCGCCCATCACGATCTATCTGGGTGACGAAGATACCGGCGATGTCGATCTCACCCGCAACGATCAGGCCGACCGGCAGGGCGCGAACCGTCTGGATCGCGGTCAGCGGACTTTCGAGATGGCCCGTGAGGTCGCCGAGCAAAACGGCTGGGCGTTCAACTGGCGGCTGATCCACGCGCAAGAGGTCGGCCATTCCGGGCGCGGGATGCTGCAATCGGATGACCTGCTGGATGCGCTGCGCTGAGACCTGACCGAACCGACAGGTTTATTATTCGATATTTGAAGCTTTAATATCAGACAGTTCCGCGCGAATCACTTTTGGGCGGCGGGGCGCAACATTTCGTTACTCATCGCCCGCCTCTGGCGGCTCGGCCGGATCATGTCCGGCGCGTATGAGCGGTTTTTCGCCGACAGATTCCGACCCCTAAAAGCATCAGGCCCCACCCGGCCGGCGCGATAACCGCCGGCCGCACTCCTCGTTCGTTTTCAAGACGCTGCGCGGGATAATTAGACATATGACGCGGCGTAACAGACCGCCTCGGACAAGCCCAAACGCCGGCGGTCACGGCCGCGCCACGGCCGAATCCTGCCTGTCGTAAAAAGTTTGTATGACCGCAGACATAATTAACCAATCATTAATCATACTTAACGCGAGACCTGCCCGGATTGTGTCGCAGGGTCCGGTCTCTTTTTTCAGGGTTAGGAGTGAGTGCCATGATTGCGTTGGAAGCCTTGAAGAGAAATCGCCTGCGGAAGATCAAGCGCGCGTTCAGCACCCGCCGGGTTCCGCCAAGCGTGATGAAGACCATCATCTCGGATGCGCGCCAGCCCCGCGCCGGTGATCTCGTCCTCGCGCGGGTGGACGAAATTTCTCACCACACCAAGCTGGAGCTGACCGACGGCCGCAAGGCGCTGATGTTTCCCGGCGACGAGATCGTCGTTTGCTTCGGCAATCGCTATGCGCCCGACCAGTTCGAGGCGCTGGTTCCGACCGATATGTCCACCTGCGATCTGGTCGCGGCTGGCGGTATCGCCGCGCATGAGCTGGTCCGCCATCAACGCATGAAGCCGCCGACCCGGATCACGCCGGTCGGGCTGATCGGCAATGCCGAGGGCGAGCGGGTGAACGTGCTGGATTTCCGCGTCGATGCACCCGATCACAAGCCCGAAATCCCGGCCATTCTGTCGCTTGGAACGTCGATGAATGCGGGCAAGACCCTGGCCGCGACGTCGATGGTGCGGGGCTTCAAGCGCGCCGGTCTGAAGGTCGTCGCGCTCAAGATCACCGGGACCGGGGCGGGGGGCGATATGTGGATCGTCCGCGATGCGGGCGCCGACATGTCCTATGATTTCACCGATGGCGGCTATGCGAGCACCTATCTCACCGAGATTTCCGACATTATCGGGCTGACCTACCGGCTGATGAACTATGCCGCGAAACATGGCGCTCAGATCGCTGTGATCGAAATTGCGGACGGGCTGCACCAGCTCGAGACGGCTCAGTTGATCCGCCGGCCCGAAATCCGCGACGTGGCGGTCGGCACGTTGTTCAATTCCTATGATGCGATGGGCGCCGTGCAGGGCGTGAAGGAGCTGCGCGAGGCCGGGCACGACATTCTGGGGCTCAGCGGGCAGCTTGGCCGCGCGCCGCTGGGGGTCCGCGAGGCCGAGGCCGCTTCGGGGCTCCGCGTCTATCTGCCGTTCGAGTTGCAGAACGGCGCGCTTGTCCCCGCCGTTCGTGAACGCGCGGCGGCGAAGCTGGAACGCGAGGGGGGCGAGAACAAATATCTGCGGGCTCTGGCCAATGCCGAGCTGCCGCCCGATATGCCCGAAGCTCTTGGCCATCTGGCCCGGCCCGGCGCTTCTGCCGCGATGCCGCGCTGGTCTTCGAAGATGCTCGAGCGCGATATTCTGTCGATGGCGGCCCATTGCGTGATGCAGTCCGATGCCGATGCGCTTTGCGGCGTCGAGCCGGGGCGCAAGGGGCGGCGCTGCGACTGGCGCAACGGCTCGCACCAGATGATCTGGGAGACCGAGCTCGGCCCCGTCGAGCTGAAAGTGCCGCGCCTCAAGATCGCGAAATACGCGCCGCCTTTTCTGACTGCGCAAGAGCCGGTCCTGCCAAGGCTCGAGGCGGTGCTGTCAGCCGACAGCTCGTCGCGTCACCTCGCGGTGCAGGATCTGCTGGCCGCGCTGTCGCCAAGCCCGGTCAGCCCGGCGCGTCTGTGGCATCTGACCGAACAGGCCGGCAGCCGCATCGCCGCTGCCGCTGAACCCGGCCGGCCCGAGCATCTGGCGCTGGTCAGGCCCGTCGAGTTCCGGCCGGTCGAGAACGAGATCACCGCGTATCAGCCCGAAGAGATGAGCGACGACGATCTGATCGTCGAAGAGCTCGTCCGCGCGCGGGCGTGACCGGCAACCGGCACCTGCCCCCTGCGGCGCATCGCGCCTCAACCGGGCATTACGGAGCGCATAGATGAGAATTCGCCGGAAACCTGGCAAGGGAACGGTCATCGGTGCGGTCTGGGCGGCATCGCGGCCCGGGCTGCTTGCGGCGCTGATCTTCACTGCGGTCTTCAACCTGCTGAAATTCGCAACGCCGCTTTACCTTCTTCAGGTGCTCGATCGCGTTCCCGCCAGCCGGAGCATCGAGACGCTGGTCATGCTGACCATTGCGGTGCTGATCGCGGTGATCTGCGGGATCGCGCTCGACGTGATCCGGCGGCGGATGCTCGTTCGCTGGTCGAACTGGATCGACGCGCAGCTTTCGCCCCGCATTCTCCATCAGGGGCTGGCCGAGGCAAAGCTGGGCAAGGACCAAAGCGAGGTGCGGCGCGGGCTGGACGATGTCGGCAGGCTGCGCGCATTTGCCGGCGATTCGCTGGCATCGTGGATGGACGTCATCTTCGCGCCGCTGTTCTTTCTGGCGGTCTATCTGATCCACCCGCTGCTGGGCTGGGTCGCGCTTGGCTCGCTCGTGCCGCTGTTTATCCTGTCGTTCATGGCCGATGCGAGCACGCGCGATCTGCGCCGGGCCTCGAGCGATGCGGGGCGCGATGCCGGCACCATTCTGGCAAGCGCGGATTCCCACCGAGAAAGCGTCGGCGGGCTTTCGATGGCGAATGCGCTGGCCGGCAGGTGGCGCGCGGCGAATGATGCGCGGCTGGACGAGCGAAACGCGGCGCGGGGGCGTCAGGTCACGTTCGCCTCGATCCAGCGCGGGATGTCGCAATTGCTGCGCATCGCCATGCTGGCGGTCGGGGTGTGGCTTTACGTTCAGGGCGCGCTTTCGCTGGGGGCGATCTTTGCCGGGCGCGTTCTGGCTGGGTTCGGCTTCACCCTTGCCGAAAAGGCGCTCGGCCGCTGGCGGAACCTGCGCGAGGCGATGACGGCCTATCGCAACACCCGCCAGCGGCTGACGATCACAGAGCTGTCGGGCGTCTCGGTCCTGCCGGGCGTCGAAACCGCGGATGTGATCCTCGATCAGGTCAGCTTCCGCTATCCGAACGCGTGGCGCGACATTTATCGCCGCCTGTCGCTGCGGCTCGGGCCGGGCGAGATGCTGCTGATCAACGGCCCGGCCGGGGCGGGGAAATCGACGCTTTCGCGGCTTTTTGTCGGCACGCTGCTGCCGCGTGACGGGCAGGTTCGGCTGGGCGATATCGAGATCGCGCGCCTGCCGCCCGATCTGCGCGCCGGGCTCATCAGCTATCTGCCGCAGGAGACCGAGATCTTCAACGGCACCGTGCGCGAGAACATCGCCCGGATGGAAACCGGCAAGCTGACCGAGGTGGTCGGCGCGGCGCGGCTGATCGGCATCCACGATCTGATCGTGTCGCTGCCGCAGGGTTACGACACGCTGATCGGCCCCGGCTATTCCGGCCTTTCGGGCAGTCAGCGCAAGCGGATCGCATTGGCGCGGGCGTTTTACGGCAAGCCGCGCCTGATCGTGATGGACGAGCCGATCGCCAATCTCGACCGGCCCGCCCGCCGCGTCTTCGAGGCCGCACTTGCGCAGCGTAAGGCGGAGGGCGCGACGATCGTGGTCACGCAGTCGATCCGCTCGGAGCGGATGGAAGCGTTCGGCGATTACACGCTGAGCGTTGGCGACGGCAAGCACGAATTGACCAAGCTCGAGCCGTCCGAAGCCGGCGCTCAGCGCGGCAATAACCGGCTCAGGAGGGTCAAATGAGCGACGATCCGGCCAGCATTCCACCCTGGCAAAATCCCGAGCTGGATGACCGCCGCCCGTTCGGCGGCTGGCTGCCCGCCGCAGGTTTCGCGGTGATCCTGACCGCCGGCGGGGCGCTTTACGGCTGGGCCTCGACCGCGCCTGTCGCGGGGGCAGTGATCGCGCCGGGCGTGATCAATGTCGATTCCAATGTCAGGGCCATCCAGCATCTGGAGGGCGGCATTCTCAGGGAATTGCTGGTCCGCGAGGGGGATCACGTCGAGGCCGGGCAGATCATTCTGCGCCTTGACGACACGCGTTCAAGCTCCAGCCGGAACGAGCTTCTGGGCCAGCATTACGAGGGTCTCGCCACCGAGGCGCGTCTTGCGGCCGAGCAATCGGGCGCGGGCAGCATCACCTTCCCGCCCGAGCTGACCGAGCGTTTCGGTGACCGCGCGGTCGCGCGTGCGATGGCGGGGCAGGAAGAGATCTTCGCCTCGCGCCGCGCCCTGCTGGCGGAACGGCTTGCGATTGTCGAGCGGACGAGCAGCCAGCTCGACAGCCAGATCACCGGGCTCGAGGGCCAGATCTCCGCCAGCGAGCGCCGTCTGGCGCTGCTGCGTGAAGAGGAAGGCGCAACGCGGACCCTGCTCGAGCGGAACCTCGTGCCGCAATCGCGCTTGCGCGAGGTCCAGAACGCGATTGCCGCGCTCGATGGCGACATCGCCAGCTATCAGGCCGGCATCGCCACGGCCGAGCAGCGGATCGAGCAGGAAGCCCTGCGCCTTGCCGATCTGCGCAATACGCAGGCGAACGAGGTCGTCGAGCAGCTCCGCGCCGTCCGCGCGCGGAATTTCGAGCTGACCGAGCAGCTTCGCGCGGCCGAAGACGTGCTCAATCGCGGCGAGATCCGCTCGCCCGTGGCGGGGGTGGTGAAGGGGCTCGCGGTGCATACGGTCGGCGGCGTGATCGGGGCGGGGCAAACGCTGATGGAGATCGTGCCGGTCAGCGACCGTCTGGTCGTTTCCGCAACCATCGACCCGCTGGATATAGATCAGGTCAAGCCCGATCTACCCGCGCAGGTCTGGCTTTCGGCGCTCAACCGCCGCACGGCGATGCCCGTCGAGGGGCGCGTCACCCACGTCTCCCCCGACCGCCTGACCGACCCGCAGACCGGGGCGCCTTATTATCTGGCCCGCGTCGAGCTGAGCAGCGCGGATCTCGCCGGCAATGAGGTTCCCATTCAGGCCGGGATGAGCGCCGAGGTGCTGATCAGCACCGGCGAGCGCACGACATGGGATTACCTGACGACCCCGCTTGTTCAATTTCTGCGAACAAGTCTCAGAGAAGGCTGACAATTTCAAACACCGACACGCGACGGAGGATTCTATGCGTATTGAGGAAACCAGGTTTTTTCACCCCGGCAACGTGTATGCACGAAATGCGGTCTTTACCGCGACCGCGCCCGGCGCCGCCGGTGTCATGGTCGACGCAGAGGGTTTGCGACGCCTGGCCCGCGCGCTGGAATTCGGTCTGTTCGATTACAACGATTGCGCCGCATGGCGGCGGATGCGCCGTGCGCGCGCGCCGTGGCCTGCGGCCGCCGCTGCCGAGGTGGTGGCGGTCATGATGCAGCGCTATGTCAGATGGCCGGTGAAATTCTGCGCCTACCGGCTGCCCGATGACGGCGCCGAGATGCCGCAGGATCACGGCACGGCGATCTTCGAGACCGCCATGCCCGAAATCGGCAAGCCGGTCGCCGATGCCGCCTTTACGATCGTGCTGTCCCTTGTCGAGGACGCCCTGCGGCTGCGCAGGTTGCAGGGCGTGATTGCGCGCGAAATGCATCATTTCATTGCCGCGACGCAGCCCTCGACCCCGGCCGCCGATGCTCTCTTCATCGCCAAGCGCGCGGCCGAGCGCGGCCTGCCGTGGAGCGCGGTGCGCAATTCCTCTTATGTGCGGATCGGGCTTGGCCAGCACGGTCATATTCTGAAAGGCACGGAATCGACCCGTATGAGCTCGATCGGTGTCGCGATCGCGCGCGACAAGGCGATGGCGCATAAATTGCTGGCCGAGGCCGGCCTGCCGGTCGCCCGCCAGCGTGTCGCCCGGACCGAGAAAGAGGCGCTCGCCGCTGCGGCCGAGCTGGGCTATCCGCTGGTCGTCAAGCCGCTCACCGGCAATATGGGCCGCGATGTGACGGTTGGCGTGACCAACTCGCGCGAGTTGATCCGAGCCCTTGACCGCGCCGTCGCCCGCTCCGGCAAGGCGGTGATCGAGAGCCTCATTCAGGGCGAGGAAACGCGGATTCTTGTCGCGGGCGGCAAGTTCATGGCCGCTGTCCGGCGCATCCCGGCTCAGGTCACGGGCGACGGCGAGCACAGCGTTGCCGAGCTGGTCAAGACGGAAAACAAATCCCCGATCCGCGACGCGTTTCTGCGCGGCGCGCATTCGGTGATGAAGCCCATCGTGCTGGACAAGGACGCCCGTTCCCTGCTGGCGCAGCAGGGGCTGAGCGTGGATGACGTCCCCTCGGCCGGGCAGGTGGTGTTCCTGCGCCGCGAATCCAACGTCTCGCGCGGGGGGGCGCCGGTGGACTGCACGGACGAGCTTCACCCCTCGGTCCGCCGTGCCGCCGAGCAGGCGGCGGCGGCGATGCGCCTCGATGTCTGCGGCGTCGATTTCATCAGCACCGATCTGACGCGCCCGTGGAAGGAAACCGGCGGCGCGATCTGCGAGGTGAACAGCCGCCCCGGCATGAACATGCATATCTGGGCCGCCGGGCAAAAACGCGGCAAGTTCATTCTGGACAATGTGTTCGATGCCCTGGTCGGAAAGCGCGCGGGCGCCGATTTCCCGGTCCTCGCGCTTGTCGGCAAGCCCGCCGTGACAGACCCGCTGCGCAAGACATTCGAGGCCGCCGCCAAGCGCGCCGGTCGCCGTCTGGGGATCGCTGGCGGGGGCGATGATCTGGCCGTCTCAAGCCGGCGGCTGAAAAGCGTGTCTGACCTGTTCCGCGCGGGCGATATCGACGCGGCCCTGATCGTCGCCGAGCCGGGGCAACTGCTTGCGGACGGGCTCGGCCTGCCGCGCGTTGCCGCCGCGATCATGCCGCGAAATATCGGGCGCCAGACCCCTGCCGTGCGCGAGATCCTCAAGAAGATCAGCGGCGACACGGTTCTGTTCGTGAACGATGCGGATATGCCCCGGCAGGCTGTCGCCGCGCTTGGGCTGCCCACGGAAACGCTTGCCCTTCAGGCGAGGGCCAAGGCCAAGCCTGCAAAGCGCGAAGCGGTCACGCCGCAGGACAATTACACCGTGCTGTTCACCGGCGATATCGGCTTCGGCGATTCCTATCTCCACTCGCCCCGGCTCGAGCCGCTTCGGCAGCTATTGCCGGTTCAGGTGCCTGATTACTGCATCAGCAACCTGACCGGGCTTTTGCGCACCGCCGACCACATTATCGGCAATCTCGAAGTGCCGCTGGCCGACCGGCCCGCCCCGGCGCTTGAGGGGCGCAAGAACTATCTCGGCTGGTGCGACGGCGCGCTGACGGTCTCGGCCTTGCGCAAGGCCGGCTTCGATGCGGTGAGTCTTGCGAACAACCACATCCTCGATTGCGGGGTCGAGGGGTTGGCCGGGACGATGCGGCAGCTAAGCGAGGCGGGCATCCACCATTTCGGCGCAGGCGGGCGCGACAGCGACGCGATTGCGCCTTATCTGCACCGCTTCGAGGTCGGCGGGCAGCGGCGCACTCTGGTCGTGTTCGGCGGGTTCGAGTATCGCCGCCGCTATCACCGGCGCTATCGCTGGTATGCCACGCCGGTCGCGGCGGGGGTGGGGGTGATCTCGCCCGAGCGGATCGGCGAGTGGATCCGCCAGAACGGCGATGCTCTGGACAATCCGATCTTCATCGCCTTTCCGCATTGGGGCGTCGATTACGAGGGTATCAACGACGCGCAGCGCGCCACGGCCGCGCGGCTGATCGGGAACGGGATCGACCTGATCATCGGGCATGGCGCTCATGTCGCGCAGCCGGTCGAGATCATCGGCGGCAAGACCGTGGTGTTCAATCTGGGCAATTTCATCTGGAACACGCCCGGCCGCTTCGGCCATCTCGGCGCGCCCCCTTACGGAGCGGCGGCGGCGCTGCGTTTTCGCGCGGACAGCGCCGAGCCGCCCAGCCTGAACATCTACCCGCTGATGATCGACAACGATGTGACCCGCTTCCAGACCCGCCCCGTCACGGGCAGCGAGATCGAGCCGTCTTTGGACGTCATCGCCGGCGCATTGCCGCAGCGCCCGGTCGCGGTCGGTGACGATGTGGGGCATTATGTGCGGCTGACGATCTGACTGCCCGTTTGCCCGGGCTGATGGGCCGAGCCGTTCGGGGGGAGGCAGAGGAGGCCGTGGCGAGAGTGATCCGGCGGTGCTACGCGCCATATCTGTCGCTGGCACATTCGCCGCGCGGGGCGGTCAGCATATGAACGAGATCGCCGCCGCCGGGCTGGATAACTCTTGCCCGGCGGTGCTCTGCGGCTCGGCCTGAGGCGGCCTGCCAGAAAAGCGCCACGCGATAGATCGGAGCATTGGCGCAATGCCGTCAGTCACGGGGCGGGCTTCAACTGCCAGCCCCGCCCCGCTACTCCACCGTGACCGACTTCGCCAGATTGCGCGGCTGATCGACATCGGTGCCCTTCGCGACGGCGGTGTGATAGGCGAGATATTGCATCGGCACCGCATAGACGATCGGCGCGAAGATGCCGCCTCCCTCGGGCATGGTCAGGCTCGCGCGCAGCCCCTCGCCGGCGGTCTCGATCCCCTCGGCGTCCGAGACCAGCAGAACCTGCCCGTGCCGCGCCATGACCTCTTGCATGTTCGACACGGTTTTCTCGAACAGCCCATCGCGCGGGGCCACCACGACGACCGGCATATGGCGGTCGATCAGGGCGATGGGCCCGTGTTTCAGCTCGCCCGAGGCGTAGCCCTCGGCGTGGATATAGCTCAGCTCCTTGAGCTTGAGCGCGCCTTCAAGCGCGACCGGGTAAAGCGGGCCGCGTCCCAGAAACAGCACATCCTGCGCCTCGGACAGCCATGAGGCAAGCCGGGCGCAATCATCCGAAAGCGCAAGCGCCTGATTGACGAGCGCGGGGATCGCGCGCAGATCCTCCAGATGCCGCGCCAGATCTTCCGGCGACAGCGTGCCGCGATCCTGCCCCGCCTTCAGCGCCAGCACGGCAAGCACCGCAAGCTGGCAGGTGAACGCCTTGGACGAGGCCACGCAAACCTCGATCCCCGCCAGTGTCGGCAGCGCAATGTCGGTCTCGCGCGCGATGGCGGAGGTTCCGACATTCACGACCCCGATCGTCTGCCCGACCCGGCCCTTGCAGTAATGGAGCGCGGCGAGCGTGTCCGCCGTCTCGCCCGACTGGCTGATGAACACGCCCCAGCTTTCGGGCGAAAGCGGCGGCTCGCGATAGCGGAACTCGGAGGCGACGTCGAGATCGCAGGGCAGGCCGGCAAGCCGCTCGAACCAGTATTTCGCGACGTAGCCGGCCAGATAGGCGGTCCCGCAACCCACAAGCGTCAGCCGGTCGGCGCGGCTGAAATCCACCGCTTCGGGCAGAACGATACGCCCGTCCTTGATGTAGTGGTTCAGAACATCGCCCAGCACGGTCGGCTGCTGGGCGATCTCCTTGGCCATGAAATGGCGATAGCCGCCCTTGTCGATCACCGCCGCGCCGACATCGACCGTCGTCATCTCGCGCGCGACCTCGCGCCCCTCCGCGTCGTAGATCTGGACGCCTTTGCGGGTCAGCACGGCGTGATCGCCATCCTCGAGATAGGTGATGCGGTCGGTGAACGGCGCAAGCGCGATCGCGTCCGAGCCGATGAACATCTCGCCATCGCCATGACCGACCGCCAGCGGGCTGCCCTTGCGCGCCGCGATCATCAGATCGCCCTCGCCCTCGAACAGGAACGCAAGCGCGAAGGCGCCGTGCAGTCGCTCGAGCGTGGCGCGCGCGGCCTCAAGCGGGGACATCCCCTGCGCGATATTGCGCGCGGTCAGCATCGCGACGGTTTCCGTATCGGTCGCCGTCTCGGGGGCGAGCCCGGCCGCTTCCAGCTCGGCCCGCAGCTCGCGGAAATTCTCGATAATCCCGTTATGGACGACCGCGACCGGGCCGCGCCGGTGGGGGTGGGCGTTTTCCTCGGTCGCGGGGCCGTGCGTGGCCCATCTTGTATGGCCGATCCCGGCAAGCCCGCTCAGCGGGGCGTGAACCAGTCGGTCCGAGAGGTTCACCAGCTTGCCCACCGCCCGCCGCCGATCGAGCGTGCCGCCAGCGTCGATTGTCGCGATCCCGGCGCTGTCATAGCCGCGATATTCGAGCCGCTTGAGCGCCTCGACCAGTTGCGGCGCGACCTCGTGTGCGCCCAAGATTCCGACGATCCCGCACATCAGCCCTGATCCTTTTTCTGGTGTTTCTGCGCCTTGGTCTGGCGCAGCGCGGCCATGATCCGCGCCGCCAGCCCCGGCTTGTTGACCTGTTTGGCGCGGCCGAGACCAAGCGCCTCGTCCGGCACGTCCTGCGTGATGACAGAGCCCGAGCCGGTCATTGCCCGCGCCCCGATGCGCACCGGCGCGACCAGCATCGTGTCGCTGCCGATGAACGCCGCCTCGCCGATCGTGGTGCGGTGCTTCATCACGCCGTCGTAATTGCAGGTGACGGTGCCGGCCCCGATATTGCTGTGCGCGCCGATATCGGCATCGCCGAGATAGGTCAGATGGCCGACCTTGACGCCCTCGGCCAGCACCGAGTTCTTCACCTCGACGAAGTTCCCGATATGCGCGTCGCCGCCGATCTCGGCGCCGGGGCGCAGCCGCGCGAACGGGCCGACCGTCGCGCCGGACGCGATATGGCAGCCCTCGAGATGGCAGAACCCGGCGATCTCGGCGCCCGATTCGACGCTGACGCCCGGCCCGAAAATGACGCTTGGCCCGATTACCGCATCGCGCCCGATGGCGGTGTCGAGCGCGAAATAAACCGTCTCGGGCGCGGTCAGCGTCACGCCGGAATCAAGCGCGGCGCGGCGCGCGCTCGCCTGAAAGATCGCCTCGGCGCCGGCCAGCTCGGCGCGGGTGTTGATGCCCAGCGTCTCGGCCTCATCGCAGCGCACCACATCGACCGAGGCGCCTTCGCCGCGGGCAAGGGCGGGGATGTCGGTCAGGTAATACTCGCCCGCCGCGTTCTCATTCGTCAGCCGGCCCAGCAACGCGCCCAGCATGGCCGCATCCGCCGCGAGAACCCCCGAATTGCAGAGCGTGATGGCCCGCGTTGCCTCGTCCGCGTCCTTGTATTCCACGATCCGCTCGAGCCCCCGAGGCCCGGTGACAAGCCGCCCGTAGCGCCCCGGATCGGCGGCGTCGAAGCCAAGGACGACCACATCCGCCGGGTGATCGCGAAGCGCCGCCAGGGTCTCGGGCGAGATGAAGGGCGTGTCGCCGTAAAGCACGATGACGCGGCCCTCGAACCCCTCCAAGGCTGGCATTGCCTGCCGGACCGCGTGGCCGGTGCCAAGCTGCTGATCCTGAAGCGCGATCTGCGCCTCGGCGTCCAGCGCGCCGACCGCCTTGCGGACCGCATCCGCGCCATGGCCTGCGACGACGATCAGCCGCTCGGGTTCCAGTGTTCGCGCGGCGGCGATCGCGTGGCCGACCATCGGCACGCCGCCGATCTTGTGAAGCACCTTCGGCAGTTCCGACAGCATCCGGCTGCCCTGACCGGCTGCCAGAATCACCACGGCGATCGCATCGTTTCCTGCGCGCATTCTTGCCCCCCGGCCCGCTTGCCGGACCCGTATTTATCTTGCGTCGCGGATCGTTTACCCCTCGGGCAAGGGCGCGGGCAAGGGGCAGGCGTTCACGGATCATTGCGAAAGGTGACGAAATGACACGATGCGTTGTGTTCGATCTGGACGGCACGCTCGCGGACACCTCGGGCGATCTGATCGCGGCGGCGAATGTCGCGCTTGCGCGGCGCGGGCTGGCCGGGCTGGACCCGCGTGCGGATGCCGCGATCGCGTTTCAGGGCGGGCGCGCGATGCTGCGCGCCGGCTATGGGCGCGCGGGGAGCGATATGCTGGTGCCCCCCGGCGCCGAGGACGAGGACTTCCCCCATCTGCTCGACGCCTATAGAAGCGCCATCGCGGTCCATACCCGCCTTTACCCGGGCGTGACCGAAGCGCTGGAAAGGCTCGCCGACGATGGCTACCGCCTCGCCGTCTGCACCAACAAACCCGAGGCTCTGGCCCGTCAGCTTCTGCGCGATCTCGGCATTGCAGGCCATTTCGCGAGCCTCATCGGCGCCGACACGCTGCCCGTCCGCAAGCCCGACCCGCGCCCCTATCGCCGCGCGGTCGAGGAAGCGGGCGGCGAGACCTCTCGGAGTTTTCTCGTTGGCGACACCGAGACAGACCGCAAGACCGCAAGCGCCTCTGGCGTCAAGGTCGCGCTCGTCTCGTTCGGGCCCGAGGGCGAGGCGATATCCCGGCTCGCGCCCGACGCGCTGCTGCATCATTTCGACGAGCTGCCCGCCCTCGCGCGCGAATGGCTGGGCGGCTGAATCTGGCATCTTCTGTGCCCAAATACTCCCGGGGGTCCGGGGGCTGGCCCCCGGCGCGCCGCATCGGGCAAAACCGCGCCGAGCTTCGCGCAACGGCGGATGAGGGCTTGCCCCGCGCGATGCGGCATGGTCAACGGCGCCCATGAAGCTTGAGGATTTCGATTTCGACCTGCCCGAGTCGCTGATTGCGACCCGGCCCGCCCGTCCGCGCTCATCCGCGCGGTTGCTGGTTGCGCGCGGGTCGGCGGCGCCCGAGGATCTGATCGTCAGCGATCTGCCGGAGCTGCTGCGCGCGGGCGATCTGCTGGTGCTGAACGACACGCGCGTCATCCCCGCGCGGCTGACCGGCACGCGCACGCGCCAGACCCCTGAGGGCGAGGCGACGGCAAAGATCGAGGTCACGCTACTCGAGCCGAGCCCCGATGGCTGGCGCGCGCTTGCCAAACCGCTCCGCAAGCTGGCGCCAGGCGAGTTGATCCGCTTCTCGGATCGGCTGAGCGCGCGCGTTCTGCGGGTCGAAGGCGGCGCGCTGCGCCTTGCGTTCGATGCGGAAGGCGGCGATTTCGACGCGGCACTGGCCGAGGCGGGGGCGATGCCGCTACCCCCCTATATCGCCGCGCGCCGCAAGCCGGACGAGGCCGACAAGACCGATTACCAGACCGTATGGGCGCGCCATTCCGGCGCCGTCGCAGCGCCAACGGCGAGCCTTCACTTCGACCGCGAATTGCTCGAGGCGCTAGAAAAGAAGGGGGTTCTGACCGCTCATGTGACGCTCCATGTCGGGGCGGGCACGTTTCTGCCGGTCACTGTCGAGGACGTCACAAACCACAAGATGCACGCCGAATGGGGCGAGGTCAGCCAGGGCGCCGCCGATGCGATCAACGCCGCCCGCGCTTCGGGCGGGCGCATCATCCCGGTCGGCACGACCGCCCTGCGGCTGATCGAATCGGCCGCCGATCGCCCCGGCCATATCGCGCCATTTACCGGCGAGACCGATATTTTCATCTACCCCGGCTATGATTTCCGCATCGCAGACGGGCTGATGACCAATTTCCATCTTCCCAAATCGACGCTTCTGATGCTTGTCTCGGCGCTTATGGGGCGGGAAAATATACGAAATATTTACGCTCATGCTGTAGTGCGGGGCTACCGCTTTTTCTCTTACGGCGATGCGTCGCTGCTTTTGCCGAAAGGTTCGTGATGTTTGCCGTGATCCGCCAGACCTGGCCGCTTTTGCTGGGCATCATGCTGCTGATGATCGGCAACGGGATGCAGGGCACGCTGCTGGGGATTCGCGGCGGGATCGAGCATATCCCGACCGGGCTGATGTCCATCGTGATGGCCGGCTATTTCGGCGGCTTCCTCCTTGGCAGCGTGATGGTGCCGGGGATGATCCGCAGCGTGGGCCATGTGCGGGTTTTCGCGGCGCTCGGCTCGCTGATCTCGGCGGTGCTGATCGCCTATGCGATGGCGCCGAACTGGGTCGCGTGGACGCTGCTGCGGGTGCTGATCGGGTTCTGCTTCTCGGGCGTCTATATCACTGCGGAAAGCTGGCTGAACGCCTCGGCCACGAACGAGACGCGGGGACAGGCGCTGTCGGCCTATATGAT
Organism: Paracoccus sp. (in: a-proteobacteria); assembly: GCA_030539455.1. Classification (GTDB taxonomy): domain Bacteria; phylum Pseudomonadota; class Alphaproteobacteria; order Rhodobacterales; family Rhodobacteraceae; genus Paracoccus. The sequence goes on from JAUNRZ010000036.1 coordinate 14,545, forward strand.
CGTGCAGATGCTGGGCATCATCACGGCGCAGCTCTTGATGAACACCGCCGATCCGGGGGGGTATCTGCTGTTCGTCATCCCCTCGCTGCTCGTCTCGCTCGCCTTCACGCCGATCCTGCTTTCGGCGCGCCCCGCCCCCGCCTTCGGCGAGATAAAAAGGATGAGCTTTGCGCGGCTCTACCGCATCTCGCCGCTCGGCTGCGTCGGGATTTTCCTGATGGGCGGCGTGTTCTCGGCGCTGTTCGGCATGGCCTCTGTCTGGGGCAGTCAGGCCGGGCTGAACGTGCGCGATATCTCGGCCTTCGTCGCGGCGATCTATATCGGAGGGCTGCTGCTGCAATATCCGATCGGCTATCTGTCGGACCGGATGGACCGCCGCGCCCTCGTCGTCGTGCTTGCAGCGATCGGGGCTTTGGTGGTCACGCTGACGCTTCTGACCAACCCCGGCATCTGGGGCCTGTTGCTGGCCGCCGCGATCGCGGGCGGCGTCGCCAACCCGGTCTACGCGCTGCTGCTGGCCTATACCAACGATCACCTCAGCAGCGAGGATATGGCCGCCGCCTCGGCCGGGCTTTTGTTCATCAACGGGGTTGGCTCGATGGCCGGGCCGCTGATTGTCGGCTGGCTGATGGCGCAGATGGGGCCGAACGGGTTCTGGCTCTATATCGCGCTGCTGCTCGCGACGCTGACCGGTTATGGCGCGTGGCGGATGACGCGCCGCGCGACGGTCGCGCCGGACGGCAATTTCGCGGTCATCTCGCCCGCCGCGACTCCGCTTGCGGTCGAGGCCGCGCTTGAGGGTAAGCAGGACAATATCACCCCGCAAATGGCCGAGGTCGGCGCGCCGCAAAGCGCGCTCGATCTGCGCGATCTTGACGGCGCGCCGCTGCCGCCACCCCAGACCGAGGAGCCTCTTATGACCACCCCGAACGAGATCATCAGTTTCTGGCGCGACGAGGTCGGCCCGCAAGGCTGGTATGAGGCGAAGGACGAGGTTGATGAGCAGGTCCGCAAGCGCTTCCTGCCCGCCTGGACCCGCGCGCAAGAGCTTGCCGAGGAATGGGCCGGGACGCCCGAAGGTGCGCTCGCCGCGATCATCCTGACCGACCAGTTTCCGCGCAACATGTTCCGCGGCGACGGGCGCAGCTTTGACACCGACCCGCTATCGCGCCGGCTGGCGGATGCGGCGATTGCGGCGGGCCACGACATGGCGATTGACCCGCCGATGCGCCAGTTCTTCTATCTGCCGTTCATGCACTCGGAGGATCTGGCAGATCAGGACCGCGGCATTGCGCTTTTCGCCGAGAAGATGCCGGGCGATAACGAACGCCACGCGCAACTCCACCGCGACGTGATCGCCAATTTCGGGCGCTTCCCGTGGCGCAACGCCGATCTTGGCCGCGAGACGACGGCGGCAGAGCAAGCCTTCCTCGATGCCGGCGCCTATGGCGGCATGGTGCAGGGCAGAGTGTCGCTTGATGGATCGGGCGGGATGGTTTAACGCTGAACTATCTTCAGGCTGGGGGGCGATGATGGCGCAGAACTTCGATATGATCGTGATCGGCTCGGGGCCGGGGGGCTATGTCTGCGCCATTCGCGGCGCTCAGCTTGGGCTGAAGGTCGCGGTGGTGGAACGCGAGCATCTGGGCGGGATCTGCCTCAACTGGGGCTGCATCCCGACAAAGGCGCTTTTGCGCTCGGCCGAGGTGTTCCACCTGATGCACCGCGCCAAGGAATTCGGGCTCAGCGCGGACAAGATCGGCTACGATCTGGGCGCCGTGGTTGACCGCTCGCGCAATGTCGCCAAGCAGCTTGCGGGCGGGGTGGGCCATCTGCTGAAGAAGAACAAGGTCACGGTCGTGATGGGTGAGGCGAAGCTGGCGGGCAAGGGCAAGGTTTCGGTCAAGACCGACAAGGGCACCGAGGATCTGACCGCGAAGGCGATCGTCGTCGCCACAGGCGCGCGGGCGCGCGAATTGCCGGGGCTGGAGCCTGACGGCAAGCAGGTCTGGAACTACAAACACGCGCTCAAACCCCCGCATATGCCCAAGAAGCTGCTGGTTATCGGCTCGGGCGCGATCGGGATCGAATTTGCCAGCTTTTTCAACACGCTTGGCGCCGAGACAACGGTTGTCGAGGTGATGGACCGCGTGCTTCCCGTCGAGGATGCCGAGATCAGTGCGCTCGCGAAAAAGCAATTCGTCAAGCAGGGCATGAAGATCATGGAAAAGGCCACTGTCAAGAAGCTCGACCGGGGCGGAGACAAGGTCACGGCGCATATCGAAACCGGCGGCAAGACCCAGACGGAGGAGTTCGACACGGTGATCTCTGCCGTCGGGATCGTCGGCAATGTCGAGGGGCTCGGGCTCGAGGATGCGGGGATCAAGATCGACCGCACCCATGTCGTGACCGACGAATATTGCCGCACCGGCGCCGAGGGCGTCTATGCGATCGGTGACGTGGCCGGCGCGCCGTGGCTCGCGCATAAGGCCAGCCATGAGGGCGTGATGGTCGCCGAGCTGATCGCCGGCCAGAAAGCGCACCCGATCAAGCCGAACACGATTGCGGGCTGCACCTATTGCCACCCTCAGATCGCGTCCGTGGGGCTGACCGAGGAGAAGGCGAAGGAGGCTGGCTACGAGGTCAAGGTTGGACGCTTCCCCTTCATCGGCAACGGCAAGGCCATCGCCCTGGGTGAGCAGGAGGGGCTGGTGAAAACCGTGTTCGACGCCAAGACGGGCGAGCTGTTGGGCGCGCATATGGTCGGCGCCGAAGTGACCGAGCTTATTCAGGGCTATGTCGTCGGCCGCACGCTCGAGACGACCGAGGCCGAGCTGATGGAAACCGTTTTCCCCCACCCGACCTTGTCCGAAATGATGCACGAATCGGTTCTGTCGGCCTATGGCCGCGCGATCCATTTCTAGGGCGCGCTCCGGTTTTCAGTGACGTTCGACGAGGATCACCGCGCGGCGCTGCATGATCTGCTGAAATGGCGCCGCGATGTGCGCCATTTCCGTGATGAGAAGTTGCCGGATCATGCTGCCGAAGTGCTCCGCACTGCTATGGCGCTTGCCCCCTCGGTCGGCAATGCGCGGCCTTGGCGGGTGATCGAGGTCCAAAGCTCCGCCGTCCGCGCCCGCATCCGCGCCAATTTCGAGGCGGCAAACGCCCGCGCCGCTGCGCGCTATAGCGGCGAGCGCGGGACGAAATACGCTGCGTTGAAGCTCGCCGGCCTTGATCGCGCGCCGCTGCAACTCGCGATCTTCAACACGCCGGACCCGGACGAGGGCCACGGACTCGGCCGCGCGAGCATCCCCGAGACGGTGCTGCAATCCACCGCGATGGCGATTTTCGCGCTGTGGCTCACGGCGCGAGCGCATAATTGGGGCGTCGGCATGGTCTCGATCCTCGACCCCGCCCTTGTGGAGCGCGACCTGACCGCGCCCGAAGGCTGGCGCTTCGCCGCCTATCTCTGCATCGGCTGGCCGGAGCGGGACGATGATACCCCGCTTTTGCACCGAGCGGGCTGGCAGGAAAACACCGAGCGCGAATGGCGGCGGGCGTGAGGACTTGGGCGGCGGCGGAGTGAGGGCGGCCCGCTTGCGCCGCGCCTGACCGCTTGTGGTAACAGCAGATTGTGGCGTGCAGGGCGATGCGATTGGCCGCTCCTCTGACTGGTTGGTTAAGCGGCAAGTTGGAGCGCAAAGGGGTCACTTTGCGCCGCGCATGACCGTTTGGGCCGACAGTAAATCGTGGCGTTGCGACGGCGATTAGTCGCGCGTCTTCCGCTTCGCAGACGGCAAGTGAGGAGCGAGTTAGAGGCCATTTTGGGACGTGACTGAATGCTCGGGGGCATCAACGCGCCGCGTCATCGCGGCGATCAGCCGCTCGGCTGGCTTCTTGGTAAGGGTAGGTCTCGGAGTGCTAGCGGCTTCTCGTGGCTTCCCCGACCGTCACGCTTTGCTGACGCCCAAAAGTTAAAATAAATCAAAATGCTCAGGCGCCAATCGTCGCCTGCGGAGCGGCTTCGTCGCCTGCGCAAAGCGGCCCTTCACCGTGGCGACCCCTCTTTAAGTATCTCAAGCCAGGCATCGGCCTGCTCGGCTTAATCTAAAGCGCGGCCCCGCCTACCGAATCTCCAGCGTCGTAATCCCGTTGACATGCCGCGCGCCGCG
>JAUNRZ010000183.1 GCA_030539455.1 Paracoccus sp. (in: a-proteobacteria)
GACTGTGCCCCAGATGCACCGCGCCTTGCGCTCTTCCCCGCTCCCTCTGGACCTCGCCCCGATTTTCGTGTCTCATCCCCCTTGAGCGCGCGAGACCCGTCCTGGCAGATTTTGCCGGGCACAGATCTTAGGAGCTTACATGTCCACATTTCATGTGACGCTAGGGGCTGCCGCCGCGACGCTCGCGGCCGCCCTGGTGACAACCCCGGTCCTTGCCGATGACATGAGCGATTATGTCGCCATGTTCGAGCCGCTGCCGCATATCCCGCCGATCCCCGAGGGCGCGACGCAAAGCCCCGAGCGGATCGAGCTTGGCCGGATGCTGTTTTTCGAGCCGCGCATTTCAGCCTCGGGTGTGATCAGCTGCGCGACCTGCCACAACCCCGCGCTCGGCTGGACCGACCGGATCCCGCGCGGGACCGGCCATGAGGGCCAGATCGGCGATCGCAACACGCCGACGGTGCTCAACTCCGGCTTTCTCGAGGCGCAGTTCTGGGACGGTCGCGAGGATGACCTCGAGGGGCAGGCGCTCGGGCCCATTCAGGCCTCGATCGAGATGAACATGACGCTCGATCAGGCGATCTCGCGGCTCAACGAGTTCGAGGTTTATCAGGAGGCCTTCGCCGAGGCGTTCCCCGGTGACAATGATCCGGTCACGCCGCGCAATGTGGCTTTGGCGATCGCGGCGTTTGAGCGCACGCTCAACACGCCGAACTCGCCCTTCGATCGGTTCCTGATGGGTGATCGTGACGCGCTTGACGATCAGCAGCAGGAGGGGATGCGGCTCTTCGTCGATAATGGCTGCATCGCGTGCCATAGCGGGCCGATCCTGTCCGACAGCCAGTTCCACCGCTTCGAGCTTCCCGGCTCGACGGATGAGGGCCGGTTCCTCGTGACCGGCGACGATGTGGACCGCTTTGCGTTCCGCACCCCCACCTTGCGCAACGTCGCGCTGACCTATCCTTATTTCAACAACGGGTCGGTGGATAATCTGAAGGACGCGGTGAACCTGATGGGCCAGCAGATGCTGGGCCACGAGTTCGAGGCGGATGAGCTGGAATCGATCGTCGCCTTCCTCGATTCGCTGACCGGCGAGATGCCGCATATCGAGGTGCCGGTGCTGCCGTGATCGGTTGCTAATCGCGAGTTTTCAGGCGGCGTGGTGAAACACGCCGCCTGTTTTTTTTGGGCGCCGCAGATGACGCACCCTGCCGGTAAGATAGGGATGACAGGCAGGTCGAAGGCGCGCTTTTGCTGATCCCTCGTTGGTGAGCCTGCGGAATCGGTGTTGGGTTGCTTCGGCGATGCCGTTCGGTCGGACTTGGACCGCCCACCAACCACGGCGCCACCGGCTGCTGCATAGGCAACCGGATCATCTGCTGCGCCGGTGTGGCCCTGAATAGAACCCCCTGCCCTCCCTCCGCCTGCGCTGTCAAAAACCCTGTTGCGCCTGTGCATCATGCGCAGGCGTTTCGCGCTTATTTGATCCTGCGCAAATCCGCATCGTCACGAATCTGTCATCTCGATCTCACGAACAGGAGGACCACATGACCGAAACGCCAACCCCTTCCGTGGAAGAACCCGCCGCTGAAGCATCGCGCGAAGCAGCCGAAGCGCCCGCCCCTTCGGGCCCGCAAAGCTTTCCGACGGTGACGCCCGATCAGGTTCGCCTCGCCTTCGAGACTGGGCGCTACCCCTATCGCCGGCAAATGCCGCGCCGCACCTACGAGGCCGAGAAGGCTCAGCTTCAGGCCGAATTGCTCAAGGTGCAGAAATGGTCGCAGGAGGAAGGGCATAAATTCGTGATCCTCTTCGAGGGGCGCGACGCCGCCGGCAAGGGCGGCACGATCAAGCGCTTCACCGAGCATCTGAACCCGCGCTTTGCCCGTGTGGTCGCCCTGAACAAGCCCACCGACGAAGAGCGCGGCCAGTGGTATTTCCAGCGCTATATCAGCCACTTGCCGACCAATGGTGAGATGGTTTTCTACGATCGGAGCTGGTATAATCGCGCCGGGGTCGAGCGCGTCATGGAGTTCTGCACCCCGACCGAGTATCTCGAATTCATGCGCCAGGCGCCCGAGTTCGAGCGGATGCTGGTCCGCTCGGGGATCCGGCTTTACAAATACTGGTTCTCCGTCACCCGCGAAGAGCAGCGCCGCCGCTTCAAGGCGCGCGAGACCGACCCGCTCAAGCAGTGGAAGCTCTCGCCGATCGACAAGGCGAGCCTTGGTAAATGGGACGAATATACCGAGGCCAAGGAGGCGATGTTCTTTTACACCGACACCGCCGATGCGCCGTGGACGATCGTGAAATCGAACGACAAGAAGCGCGCGCGTCTCAACGCGATGCGGCATTTCCTGTCAACGCTCGACTACCCCGATCGAGACCCAACCCTCGCCCGCGCCCCCGACCCGCTGATCGTCGGCCATGCAAGCCATGTGGTGCACGGGATGGCGCATATTTTGGACGCGTCGTCGCATCCGGCGACCAAGCGGGCGGGGCGGGGAAGCAAGGCGGAGGGGTGAGTGAAGTCGAGGGCGTCCGCGGGGGAGCGTCGGGCGATTCCGATTATTGGCCTTTTAGTGTTTCGACCTAAAATTTCGTCGATCTACAGCTCAATCCTGCGCCGTCAGCAACTCGACCACGCCTCCTCACGGTCCAGATCAGCATGAAAAACCCCGGCGACCTCCGCCGCCGGGGCTCCCCAATCCAGTCCCGCACTATCAGAACGGGCTGTCCGGGTAGTAGTAGCGCTCGGCATTCTCAGGCGTGATGAGCTGGCTCGTGATGATATAGCGCCCGGCCATCGGTGCGTTCGAGACGAAGCGCAGCGCGGTCATCTCGATCGCGGACGAGATCAGGGCCGGGGGATAGGTCACGTTCACCGGCAGTTGCGGATCGCTTTCCATGATGCGGGCGATGATCTCTTTCATGCCGGCGCCGCCGACCACGACCATCTCGTCCTCGCGGCCGGCCTGCGCGATGGCCTCGAGAACGCCGATCGCCATGTCGTCATCGGCGGCCCAGACCGCGTCGATCTCGGGGTAGCGGGCCAGATAATCCTGCATCACCCGGAACGCATCGTCGCGGTTCCAGTTGCCGTGCTGCATGTCGAGGATTTCCTTGCCGGAACCCTCGAGCGCGGCCTGAAACGCCTCGACCCTCTCATTATCGAGCGTTGTCGGGATGCCGCGCAGAACCACGATCTTCGCGCCATCATCGAGATTGTCGCGGAAATACTCGCCCGCGACGCGCCCGAACGCGGTGTTGTCACCCGCGACGTAAAGATCCTCGATCCCCTCTTCGGAAAGGCCGCGATCCACGACCGTCACGAATTTGCCGGCCTCTTTCACCTGCCGGACGGGATCGGTCAGCGGCTCGGATTCGAAGGGCAGCACGACGAGCGCGTCGATGTTGCGGGTGGCCAGCATGTCCTCGATATCGTTGACCTGCCGCGCCGCCTCGCCCGAGGTGGACAGAACGAATTCAAGCTCGGGATAGGTCTCGCTCAGCCGGTCGATCGTGTCGCGCGCGTGCCAGTTCAGCCCGCCCATGAAGCCATGCGTGGCCGAGGGGATGGCGACCC
>JAUNRZ010000184.1 GCA_030539455.1 Paracoccus sp. (in: a-proteobacteria)
AATTGCAGTTCATCTTTCAGGACCCGTTCTCGTCGCTGAACCCGCGCATGACGGTCGAGACGATCATCGCCGAGCCGCTGATGATCCATTCCAAACTCGGCCGCCGCGCGCGGCGCGAGAAGGTCGCCGAATTGCTGCGCAAGGTCGGGCTGCGCCCCGAACATGCCGACCGCTACCCGCATGAATTCTCGGGCGGGCAGCGTCAGCGCATTTGCGTTGCGCGCGCGCTTGCGGCCGGCCCGAAACTGGTGATCGGGGATGAGCCGGTCTCGGCGCTGGATGTGTCGGTTCAGGCGCAGATCGTGAACCTGCTGGAAGATCTCAAGGACGATTTCGGGCTGACGCTGATCGTGATCGCGCATGATCTGGCCGTGATCCGCCACATGGCCGACCGCGTGGCGGTGATGTATCTGGGCGAGATCGTCGAAGAGGCCGCGACCGAGGATCTTTATACCGCGCCCCGCCACCCCTATACCCGCGCGCTTTTGTCGGCGATCCCGGTCCCGGTGCCGGGCCGCGAGAGCAAGGTTGCGCATCTGGGCGGCGATCTGCCCTCGCCCGCGAACCCGCCACCCGGCTGCAAGTTCCACACGCGCTGCCCCTTCGCGACCGATCTTTGCGCGCGCGAGCGTCCGATGCTGGAAGAGGCCGGCACGACCCCGCACCGCACCGCCTGCCATCACTGGCGCGAATTGCCCGCGGTCGATCTCGAGGCGCATCTGGCGGCCCCGCGTTCGGAAGCGGCCGAGCGGCGCTTTGCGCTCTACCGCGAACACATGACCAACTAGACGTTTCACAACAGGAGAGAGAAACATGAAAACCTCCCATATCTTGGCCACGCTGCTGACATCGGCTGCGCTGACATCGACGGCCTTTGCCGCCGATATGCGCATCGGTCTGAACGAGGACCCCGATTCGCTGGACCCGGCGCGCTCGCGGACCTTTGTGTCGAGCCTGGTTTACGAATCGCTCTGCAACCGTCTGGTGAACACCGACGAGAACATGGACCCGATCGGCGAGCTGGCCACGTCATGGGACTGGACCGATGACGGCATGGCGCTTGTGATGCAGCTGCGCGAGGGCGTGGTTCACCATGACGGCACCGCCTTCAACGCCGAAAGCGCCAAGCGCGTGCTGGACCGCAACCTCAGCCTCGAGGATTCGCGCCGCAAATCCGAGCTGGCTTCGGTCGAATCGGTCGAAGCGACCGGCGAGCATGAGCTGACGATCCACCTCACCGCCCCGGATGTTACGCTCGTTGCCCAGCTTGCGCACCATGCGGGCCGGATGTATTCGCCCGACGCCGCCGAGGCCGCTGACGAGGCCGGCACGAATTTCGGCACCGCGCCCGTTTGCACCGGCCCCTATTCCTTCGTCGAGCGGGTCGAGGGCGACCGTATCGTTCTGGAGAAATTCGCCGATTACTGGGAAGCGGACGAATATCACTATGACCGCGTGATCTATCTGCCGATCCCCGACACGACCGTGCGTCTGGCCAATGTCCGCGCCGGCGATCTGGACATGATCGAGCGCACCGCGCCGTCTGACGCCGCCTCGATCCAGAACGATCCGAACCTGCAATTCTTCGACATCGTGAACCTTGGCTATCAGGGCATGACGATCAATGTCGGCAATGGCCCGCGCGCCGAAGGCCCGCTTGGCTCGAACAAGCTGGTCCGGCAGGCGGTGTCCTACGCGATCGACCGCGAGGCGCTCAATCAGGTGGCTTTCGAGGGGCTTTACGTTCCGGGCAACCAATGGGCGGCGCCGGGCACGGCCTGGTATAGCGAGGATCTTCCGGTCCCCGAGCGCAATGTCGAGCGCGCGCGCGAATTGCTGGAAGAGGCCGGCATTGACGGGCGCATCTCGTTCGAGCTTCAGACCGGCAACTCACCCGTTGCCATGCAGGCCGGCCAGATGGTTCAGGCCATGCTCGCCGAGGTCGGCATCGACGTGCAGCTGCGCGCGACCGAGTTCGCCACGCTGCTGGCCCAGAACGCGGCCGGCAATTTCGACGCCTCGCTCCAAGGCTGGTCTGGCCGGATCGACCCGGATGCGAACGTGCACAGCTTCGTGTCGTGCGAGGGCGCCAATAACGACGAGCATTACTGCAACGAAGAGGTGGACCGCCTGCTGAACGAGGCGCGCACGCTGGCCGACCCGGCCGAGCGCAAGGCGCTTTACGACGAGGCGAACGCGATCCTTCAGGACGAGCTGCCGCTGATCTACCTCTACCACACCAAGTATCTCTACACGCTGCGTGACGGGATCGAAGGCTTCGTGCCTTACGCTGACGGCATTATCCGTCTGCGCGGTATCTCGGGCTAAGCGTCCGTTCTGACATCGCCCTGCCCGGCTGCATTATCGCCGGGCGGGGCACGCTTCTTGCAAAAGGCCGCCTCGATGCTGCGATATATTCTCAACCGCGTGCTGGTGGCGATTCCGACGCTTTTTCTGGTGACGGTGTTCGTCTTCCTGCTCCAACAGCTTTTGCCGGGCGATCCGATCCTCGTGATGGCCGGCGAATCGCGCGATCCCGAAACCATCGCCATGCTGCGCGAGCGCTACCGCATGAACGATCCTTTGATATTCCAGTATTTCTACTGGCTCGGGAACGTGCTTCAGGGCGATCTTGGCACCTCGCTGCGCACCGGGCTGCCGGTCACCACGCTGATCGCGCAAAAGCTGCCGGTGACGATCCAGCTTGCGATCATGTCGATGTTCTTTGCGCTTATCATCGGGATTCCCGCCGGCGTGATCTCGGCGGTCAAGAAAGGCACGCTGACCGATTACATCGCCAATCTGGTCGCGCTTTCGGGGATGTCGGTGCCGAATTTCTGGCTCGGGATCATGATGATCATGCTCTTTGCGGTGAAGCTGCAATGGCTGCCCGCCTCGGGCTATGTCCCGCCTTGGGAGGATATGGCGCGCTCATTCCGCACGATGTTGATGCCGTCGATCGTGCTCGGCACCGCGCTTGCGGCGGCGCTTATGCGGCACACGCGCTCGGCCATGCTGGGGGTGCTTCAGGCCGATTACGTCCGCACCGCCCGCGCGAAAGGTCTGCGCGAGGGCGTCGTCGTGCGCAAGCACGCGTTTCGCAACGCGCTGCTGCCGGTGGTCACGCTCTCGGCGGTGCTGTTCGGCGAATTGCTGGCCGGCGCGATCCTGACCGAGCAGATCTTCACCATCCCCGGTTTCGGCAAGATGATCGTCGATGCGGTCTTTAACCGCGATTACGCCGTGGTGCAGGGCGTCGTGCTGGTCACGGCCACGACCTTCATCGTCATCAACCTTCTGGCGGACGTGCTTTACGTCCTGCTGAACCCGCGCATGAGGGCAAATCTGTGAGCGCTGCAACCATAGACCCGCAAGCCGCCGCCGATGTGGCGCCCAAAAGCCGCAACCGCGCATGGGCGAAATTGCGCCGCAACCACCCGGCGCTTGTCGGCGCGTTCTTTGTCGTTCTGTTCGCGATCATCGCGTTCCTTGCTCCGGTTCTGCCGATCGCGGACCCGGCGGCAACCAATTGGAGCGCGATCCGCCTGCCCCCCTCGGCCGAGCACTGGCTTGGCAC
>JAUNRZ010000185.1 GCA_030539455.1 Paracoccus sp. (in: a-proteobacteria)
TTCGGCCGCTGGACCTCGCCGCTGCTGGCCGCGCTGCCGCTTGCGGCCTTCGTTCTCTTCGCGGGCCGCTGGCTTTCGACCAATCTCTTTACCGATCAGGTCGTCGTCTATGACACGCTGACCATCCCGCCCGAAAAGCGGCCCGGCGTGCGGCGCGCGGGCTCGCTTCTGGCGGCGTTCGCGGCGGCGTATTTCCTGCTCAGCCACTCGCTTTTGCCCCTCAGCGGATGGAGCGCCGCGCGCGAGGATGGCGCGGCCTCGGACAGCGTGTTCAGCGATGCGGGGGCGGGCGTCATCTATCTGCTGCTGATGATCCCCGCCTCGGTGGCGCTGTTCCGCGTCGCGAATATCCTGCGCCGCCTCGTGCAATTCGACGGAACCGACGCGCCCACCTTCCGCGCCCGGATCATGTCGCTCGCCGGCACGCTACTCCGCATCGTCGCCATTGCCGGGCCGGTCGTCCTGATCGTGGGCATGGTCAACCTCGCCAATGCGGTGTTCTGGTCGGCGGTGCTGTCGCTGACCCTGATCGCGGCGCTTGTGCTGCTACAGGATTTCGTCTCGGACCTTTACGTCATGCTGCTGCGCGGGCGCGAGGGCGCGCGCAACGCACTGACCCCGATGCTGGTCGGGCTGTTGCTCATCATCGCCTCGCTGCCGCTTTTCGCGCTTATCTGGGGCGCGTCGGTGACCGAGCTTGGCGAGTGGCGCGAGAGGTTCATGGCCGGCACGCAGCTTGGCGGCATCACCCTCTCGCCCACGGCGATCCTGACCTTCATCATCGTGTTCGTGATCGGCTTTATCGCGACCCGCTGGGTGCAATCGGCGATGCGCACGGTGATCCTGCCCTCGACCCGGCTGGACGAGGGCGCGCAAAGCGCCGCCGTCTCGGGGCTTGGCTATGTCGGGATTTTCCTTGCCGCGCTTTTCGCGATCACCTCGGCGGGCATCGATCTGAGCGCGCTTGCCATTGTCGCCGGTGCGCTTTCGGTCGGGATCGGCTTTGGCCTTCAGAACATCGTGTCGAACTTCGTGTCCGGCATCATCTTGCTGATCGAGCGCCCGATCTCGACCGGGGACTGGATTCAGGCCGGATCGCATATGGGGACGGTCAGCGACATCTCGGTGCGCTCGACCCGGATCAGAACCTTCGATCAGACCGATGTGATCGTGCCGAACAGCGATCTCATCAGCCAGCCTGTGGTGAACTGGACGCGCGGCAATCTGCGCGGGCGGATCATCGTGCCGGTCAGCGTGGCCTACCGCTCGGACACGCGCAAGGTGCAGCAAATGCTGCTGGAGATCGCCGAGGATCAGCCGACCGTGCTGATCGATCCCGGCCCCGCCGTTCTGCTGATGGGGTTCGGCGCGGACGGGCTCAATTTCGAGATCAGGGCGATCTTGTCGGACATCAATGGCGGGATGGGTGTCGCCTCTGAAATCCGCCACCAGATCGTCGCGCGCTTTGCCGAAGAGGGGATCGAGATCCCCGCCGCGCAGCGCGATATCTGGCTGCGCAATCCCGAGGTGCTGCACGATGCGGCTGTGGCGAGCCCGCCCGGCGGCGGGCCGGTCGATGGCGCCTCCTCGACCTGCACCGCGCAGGCGAGCGGCACGTCCGCCCCGGCGCTCCTTCACAAGCGCCCCTCGGCCAAGGATAGCGGCGAGCTTGCGCCATCGGCCGAGCCCGATACCGGCGACGGGGATGGCGGGGATGGCAGCGACGGCGCCGATAGCGGCGGCGGGGTCAGCGACAGCCCCCGCTAGGCGCCGGCCCCCTCGCCGGAGGATAGGCGCCGCGCTAAAGACGCGGGCGATCCGCGCTTTGTTCGGCGGGGGGCAGCACGCCCGGCTTTTCCGGCACATCCGTCAGCCCGTCATCCGGCAGCCCCTCGCGCGAGAGCACGACGGCAAGCCCCCTCAGCCACGGAATATGCGCGCAGGCGATCATCAGGGCGACCATGATCGGCACCGCGAGGAACATTCCCGGCACGCCCCAAAGCGTGCCCCAGAAGGCAAGGCTCAGGATGATCCCAAGGCTCGACAGCCGCAGCGTCTGGCCAAGCAGCATCGGGTCCAGCACGTTGCCGATCGAGAATTGAACCGCCGTGCAGGCCAGCAGAACGATGATCGTAAGCTGGAAATCCCCCGTCATCGCGAAAGCAAGCGCCACCGCCACGATCGTCGCGACGATCGAGCCGACCGAGGGGATGAAGTTCAGAACGAAGGTCATCACCGCGACCGGGCCGGCCAGCTCCAGCCCCGCGATCTTGAAGATCGCCCAGATGCACAAGGCGGTCGCGAGGCTGACGAGCGTTTTCACGACCAGATAACGGTTCACGCGGCGCATGATCGAGGCGAAGATCGCGCGCACATGATGCGCGTCCTCGTCATTGCCGATCAGGCGCTGGATTTTCTGCGGGAAGAACATCCGCTCGGCGAACATGAACCCGACAAACAGGATCACCAGCACCGAGCCCGAGACGAGCGAGCCGGCCTGCCCCGCCGCGCCGCGCATCCAGCCGGTCAGATTGATGTCGCTCAGCGCCGAGGTCAGCGTGTCGGTGATGTTCGGGCCGGCCCATTCGATCAGCTCGGGGATGGCGGCCTGCGCGCGCTCCATATAGGTGATCGCGGTCGAGACGACCTCGTTGACCTGCGCCACGAACCCGCTTGTCAGCCACAGAAGGCCGGTCGCGATCAGGCCAAGCGCGATTGGCGTTGCCAGCCAGTTCGGCACGCCCTGCCGCGCGATCACCCCGATCGCGTCCGAGGTGAGCGAAAAGACGATGATCGCAATCGCCAGCGGGATCAGGATGAACCGCGCCTGCACCAGCAAAAACAGAACAAGCGCAAGCGCGATGATGCCCAGAAACCCGGTCTGTAGCCGGTCGCGCAGGACCGCTTGCGATGATTTTTCCAAGCTTGACCTCCTCGCGCGCGGCGACGGTTATTCCTCGGACGCGTTCGGCGCCTCGGGCTCATCTTCCGCCTGATCTGCGATCCTTGCAACAGAAACAACGGTTTCCCCGCCGCTTGTGTTGAAGACGCGCACCCCGCCCGCACTGCGCGAGCGGAAGCTGATCCCCTCGACCGGCACGCGGATCGACTGCCCGGCCGAGGTGGCGAGCATGATCTGATCGTCCGGCTCGACCGGGAAGGACGCGACCAGAGCGCCGCCGCGCATCGCCTTGTCCATTGCACTTACCCCCATGCCGCCGCGCCCGCGCACCGGATAGTCGTGGGACGAGCTGATCTTGCCGGAGCCGCGCGCGGTGATGGTCAGGATCAGATCTTCGGCCGCCGACATCTCGGCATAGCGTTCCTGCGAGATCGCGGCTTCGGTGACCGCTTCGGCGTCCTCGTCCGGCTCGGCGCCGTCATCAAGCGCGCCCTCGACGGCGCGGCGCATCTTCAGATAGGCGGCGCGCTCGGCCGGGTCGGCCTCGAAATGGCGGATCACCGACATCGACACGACGCGGTCGCCATTGCTGAGCCTGATGCCGCGCACCCCCGTCGAATCGCGGCCCTTGAACACGCGCACATCGGTTGCCGGAAAGCGGATCGCGC
>JAUNRZ010000186.1 GCA_030539455.1 Paracoccus sp. (in: a-proteobacteria)
CGCAGCTCATCCGGCCAGCCGACAAGGCGGTCCATCTCATCGCGCAGCACCTTTAGATTGATCTTCCACCGCGGCTCATCCGCTTTCAGATCAAGGCTTTGCAGCAAAAACGCCCGCACCGCAGGATCGTCGATATCTGCCGAAAGCCGGCGGTCGGCTTCCGAGCGCAGGCGCAGCCCGCCGAGATCCAGCGCCTCCATCGCGTCGATCAGCGTCGTCTGGCTGTGCCCATAAGCGACCGGCGCGATGTCGAGAACGACGAGCCTGCCGACACGCTCGGGCGCGGTCAGCGCAAGCGCCATCGCGGCCTTCCCGCCCATCGAATGGCCGACCACATCGGAGCGCCCGCCATGCGCCTCGATCACGCCCGCCAGATCGCGGCCGAGCACGGGATAGCTGTGATCGGGGTCGCGGAAACTGTCGCCATGATTGCGCATATCGACCGAAACCACCTGTCGCGCGGCGCCCAGACGGCGCGCGAGCGCAGAGAGATTGCGCCCCGAGCCGAACAGGCCATGCGCCAGAAGAACGGGCGGCGCGTCGCTGTCAGCGCCGGAAATCGTAGAATTGAGCATCATCGCGCGACGCTAGCAGGGCGTTGCACGGCCGGAAAGACGCTTTATGCTGCGCGCGAGGCAAAAAATCTGTGCGAGGGGCAGCACATGAACCAGATCGAAGTGCGGCAAGCGGCGGATGAGGTCGCGATGCTGATGGCGACGCGGCTTGGCGGCTCGCGCCGGGGCGAGGCGGTCAACCTCTCGACCATGATCCGCCGCCGGGGTGCCGCCATGCCGCGCCGGCTGATGAAACAGGCCGAGATCCTGCGCGAGGCCGAGGCGATCACCGCCGCCCCCAAGATCGCGCGGCAGATGGATTTCTCGGACGCCGCGCGCGCTCATGCCGATCTCGTCGCCTATCTCCAGCCCTTCGGTCGGCTGACCCGCTGGCAAGAGCGGACGACGAACATCCTCGCCTCGATCGTGTTCGGGTTGCTGATCCTCGGGATCATCGTGATCTGGATTCTGGTGCGCGAGGGGCTGCTCTAGCCCCCGCGCGCCCCGTCTCACAGCGTCGGATAAAGCGGGAACCGCTCGCAAAGCGCGGTGACTTCGCCCTTCACCCGCGCCTCGGCCTCGGCATTGCCGTCCTCGCCGTTCGCGGCCAGCCCGTCCACCACCTCGACGATCCATCGTGCGATCTGGCGGAATTCGTCCTCGCCAAAGCCGCGCGTCGTGCCGGCGGGCGTTCCGAGCCGGATCCCCGAGGTCACGAACGGCTTTTCGGGATCGAACGGCACGCCGTTCTTGTTGCAGGTGATGTTCGCGCGCCCCAAAGCCGCCTCGGCGGCCTTGCCCGTCACGCCTTTGGGCCGCAGATCGGCGAGGCAAAGATGGTTGTCCGTCCCGCCCGAGACGATGTCGATGCCGCCCTTTTGCAACTCGTCCGACAGCGCGCGGGCATTGGTCACAACCTGCGCCGCGTAGTCCTTGAACTCGGGCGCAAGCGCCTCTCCGAACGCCACCGCCTTGGCCGCGATCACATGCATCAGCGGGCCGCCCTGAAGCCCCGGAAACACCGCCGAGTTGATCTTCTTCGCGATATCCGCGTCATTGGTCAGGATCAGCCCTCCGCGCGGGCCGCGCAGCGATTTATGCGTGGTCGAGGTCACGACATGCGCGTGCGGGACCGGCGAGGGGTGCTGTCCGCCCGCGACCAGCCCGGCAATATGGGCCATGTCGACCATCAGATAAGCCCCGACCTCATCGGCGATCTTGCGGAACGCGGCCCAGTCCCAGACCCGGCTATAGGCGGTCCCGCCCGCCACGATCAGCTTGGGCTTGTGAGTGCGCGCGGCCTCGGCGAACGCCTCCATATCCAGAAGCTGGTCCTGCTTGCGCACCCCGTAGCTGACCACGTTGAACCACTTGCCCGACATGTTCACGGGCGAGCCATGCGTCAGGTGCCCGCCCGAGTTGAGGTCGAGCCCCATGAACGTATCGCCCGGCTGGAGCAGCGCCAGAAACACCGCCTGGTTCATCTGGCTGCCCGAATTCGGCTGGACATTGGCAAAATCCGCGCCGAACAGCTTTTTCGCCCGCTCGATCGCGACATTTTCAACGATATCAACATATTGGCAGCCGCCGTAATAGCGCTTGCCCGGATAGCCTTCGGCGTATTTGTTGGTCAGAACCGTGCCTTGCGCCTGCATCACCGCAAGGCTCACGATGTTCTCAGAGGCGATCAGCTCGATCTCTTCGCGCTGCCGGCCGAGCTCCTTGGTGACGGCATCGAAAATCTCGGGGTCTTGCTGCGCCAGATCGGCGGAAAAGAAACTATCGCGGCTCATTGAACGGATCTCCCTCAAATGCTTGGCCGCTCGTGTAGCGGTTTTTTCGCCGCGCGCAAAGCCGCCATTGCGCGGGCGCGCCGTTAATCCGCTTGCCAAGCGCTCGGCCCGCGCCATGATGAGGCCATGAAGATGCATTTCACCGCCAGCGAGACCGAGACCGCGCAAGACGCGCTGCGCGAGCTAAGCGCGCTTTACGGGCAGAACCATTGGCGCGAGGCCGATGTGATCGTCGCGCTTGGCGGGGACGGGCTGATGCTGAACGTCATGCACCAAAATCGCGGCCGCCCGGTGTATGGCATGAATCGCGGCACCATCGGCTTTTTGATGAATGATTACAGCGCCGCCGATCTTCCCGAGCGGATCGCTTGCGCCGAGGCGACGGTGACGAACCCGCTTTCGATGACCGCCGCTTCGGTCGACGGGCGCGAATATGCCGCGCTTGCAATCAACGAGGTGAGCCTTTTGCGCGCCGGCCCCCAGGCCGCGAAACTGCGCATCAGCGTGAATGAGCGCGTGCGGATGGAAGAGCTGGTCTGCGACGGCGCGCTTGTGTGCACGCCCGCCGGCTCGACCGCCTATAATTACAGCGCGAACGGGCCGATCCTGCCGATCGGCTCGGACGTTCTGGGGCTGACGGCGATCGCGGCGTTCCGCCCCCGGCGGTGGCGCGGCGCGATCCTGCCGCGGGGCGCCGTGGTGCGGTTCGACGTGCTCGAGGCGGAGAAGCGCCCGGTCATGGCCGACGCCGATTCGCGGCAGGTCGATTCGGTCCGCTGGGTCGAGATCCGCACCGAGCTTTCGATCAGCCACCGCCTGCTCTTCGATCCCGGCCACGGCATGGAAGAGAGGCTGATGCGCGAGCAATTCGTCTGAGCCTTGCGCCTTGCCGCGCCCGCGCCGATATTTGCCCCATGAGCCTGCCGCCCGGATTCCTCGACGAGCTTCGCGCCCGCGTTCCGATCTCTCGCGTGATCGGGCGCAAGGTCGCGTGGGATCTGCGCAAATCCAATCAGGCCAAGGGGGATTGGTGGGCGCCGTGCCCGTTCCATCAGGAAAAAACTGCGTCTTTTCATTGCGATGACCAGAAGGGGTTTTACTATTGCTTCGGCTGCCACGCCAAGGGCGACGCGCTTGGATTTCTGCGCGAGGCCGAGGGGATGGAGTTTATCGAGGCCGTCC
>JAUNRZ010000187.1 GCA_030539455.1 Paracoccus sp. (in: a-proteobacteria)
CGCCGATCTCGGCGGGCGATGTGGCGCAGGCGATGGGCTGGGACGGGATCATCGGGCTGGGCGAGATGATGAACTTCCCCGCCGTTGCCGAGGGGAACGAGCAGATGCTGGCCGAGATGCGCGCAACGCGCGCGGCCGGCAAAACGATCGGGGGCCACTACGCCAGCCCCGATCTGGGCCGCCCCTTCCACGCCTATGTCGCAGGCGGGGCCGCGGACGATCACGAAACCACGACCGAAGCGCAAGGCGTCGCTCGCGCACGGCAGGGCATGGCCTGCATGATGCGGCTTGGCAGCGCGTGGTATGACATCGAAAGCCAGATCACCGCGATTACCGAAAAGGGGCTCGACCCGCGCGGCTTTATCCTTTGCACCGATGACAGCCATTCCGGCACGCTTGTCCATGACGGACATATGAACCGCGTCGTTCGCCACGCCATCGAATGCGGCTGCCCTCCGCTGATCGCGCTGCAAATGGCGAGCTTGAACACCGCGCTCCATTTCGGACTGGAGCGCGAGCTGGGCAGCCTCACGCCGGGACGGCGCGCGGATGTGATCCTGACCTCGGATCTGAGGGCGCTGCCGATCGAGACGGTGATCGCGCAGGGGCTGGTCGTGGCCGAGAACGGCGCGCTGCTGGCCGAATGCCCGCGCATCGAATGGCCGGACCATGTGCGCCAGTCGATCCGGCTTGGTCGCGAGCTTTCGCCTCAGGATTTCGCGCTGAAGGCCGAGGGTGCGACGGCCCGCGTGCGCGTGATCGGCGTGGTGGAAAATCAGGCGCCGACCGTCGCGCGCGAGGCGACGCTGAAGGCCGTTAATGGCGCGCTCGAGGCCGACCAGGCTCAGGACGTCGCCTATCTCGCGCTTGTCGAGCGCCACCACGCGACGGGCGGCGTGACCAACGGCTTCGTTCACGGCTTTGGCTGGCGGGGGCGCATGGCGCTTGCGTCAACCGTGGCGCATGACAGCCACCATATGATCGTCGCCGGCACCTGCCGCGAGCAGATGGCTCTGGCCGTCCAGCATCTGGCCCGCATCGGCGGGGGCGTCACCCTTTTCGCGGACGGGGCCGAGCAGGCCAGCATCGCACTGCCCATCGCCGGGCTGATGTCCGAGCGCCCCGCCCAAGAGGTCGCCGCCGAGGCCGACGCCCTGATGGAGGCCATGCGCGCGAATGGCTGCACGCTGAACAACGCGTTCATGCAGCACTCGCTTCTGGCGCTCGTGGTGATACCCGAGCTGCGCATCTCTGATCTGGGGCTGGTCGATGTCACGAAATTCGAGCGTGTGCCGGTCATCATTGCCTAGCGTTTCGGGCAAAACTTGACTTTGCCCAAAGCGCGCCTCATGCAGCCTACAAGGCAAAGACACGACCGGAAGGCAATCATGGCGAGCAGCGTGAAGAAAAACGACGGCATCTGGGAAACCGTCAAGACGGTCTTCTGGGCGCTGCTGATCGCGGGCGTCTTCCGCACGCTGTTTTTCCAGCCGTTCTGGATCCCCTCGGGCAGCATGAAGGACACGCTGCTGATCGGCGATTTCCTGTTCGTCAACAAGATGGCTTACGGCTATTCGGCCCATTCCTGCCCGTTCTCGGCCTGCCCGTTCGACGGCCGTATCCTTGCCGGCGCGCCCGAACGCGGCGATGTGGTGGTGTTCCGCCACCCGACGCTGAACGTCGATTATATCAAGCGCGCGGTCGGGCTGCCGGGCGACACGGTCGCCATGGTGGACGGCGTTTTGCAGATCAACGGCGAGGCAGTGACGCTCGAGCCGACCACTCCCTTCGCCGAGCCGAAAGAGCCGCAAGGCCCCGCCCGGCTCGAGCCGCTTTGCACCAATGATCCCGTGCCGCCGGGTGGTGAATGCCTCAAGGACCGCTATGTCGAGACCTTCCCCGATGGCAGCGGCGCGCACCATATCCTGAACATCATGGACGGCAATTTCCTCGATAACATGGCGCCGGTGACGGTCCCGCCGCAGCATTACTTCTTCGTCGGCGACAACCGCGACAATTCGCTCGATTCGCGGGTGCCGGCAGCGCGGCGCGGGCTTGGCATGGTCCACGAGGATTATCTGATCGGCCGCGCCGACAGGATCATGTTCTCGTCGGCGGGCAGCTCGCTGCTTTATTTCTGGACATGGCGGGCCGACCGCTTCTTCAAGGCGGTGAATTGAGCCGGCCCGCGATCAGGCCCGGCGCCGATCTGCGCGCGTTCATGGCGCGGCTCGGCCATGATTTCGCGCGCCCTGAACTGCTGGTCCGCGCCCTGACGCATGGCTCGATCGCGACCGCGACGCGGCCCGACAATCAGCGGCTGGAATTTCTGGGCGACCGCGTGCTTGGGCTTGTGATGGCCGAGGCGATGTTCCGCGCCGATACCGAGGCGAGCGAGGGCCAGCTTGCGCCGCGCTTCAACGCGCTTGTGCGGCGCGAAACCTGCGCCGATGTCGCGCGCCAGATCGGGCTGGGCGATGTGCTCAAGCTCGGCCGTTCCGAGATGATGTCGGGCGGGCGCCGCAAAGAGGCGCTGCTGGCCGACGCGATGGAGGCGGTGCTGGCGGCGGTCTATCTCGATGCCGGCTTCGCCCGCGCGCGCGAGGTGGTGCTGGCGCTGTGGGAGGGCCGGCTCGGCAGCGAGATGCTGGATGCGCGCGACGCCAAGACCGCGCTTCAGGAATGGGCGCAGGCGCGCGGGATGGGCCCGCCCAGCTACGAGGTCACGGACCGCCAGGGCCCCGATCACGCGCCGGTTTTCGAGATCACCGTGACGCTCGATGACGGGCGCAGCGCGCGCGCAAGCGGGACAGGCGCGAAACGGCGCATCGAACAGGAAGCGGCGCGGCTTTTGCTGGAAGAGAACGCAGATGACTGACCAGAACGATGAGATCGAGCAAGGCTCCGGCGACGCCCCCACACGCGCGGGCTTCGTCGCCCTGATCGGAGAGCCGAACGCCGGCAAATCCACCCTCCTGAACCGCATGGTCGGGGCGAAAGTGTCGATCGTGACGCACAAGGTCCAGACCACGCGGGCGCGCATCAGGGGCATCGCCATCGCGGGCGCCTCGCAGCTTGTGTTCGTGGACACGCCCGGCATTTTCGCCCCGCGCCGGCGCCTTGACCGCTCGATGGTCGCAGCCGCGTGGGGCGGGGTCGCGGACGCCGATATCGTCGTTCTGATGATCGAGGCGCATCGCGGGCTGACCGAAGGCGTGGGGCGGATCCTCGATTCGCTCATGGACATCGCGCGCGGGCGGCGGATCGTGCTGGTCATCAACAAGATCGACCGCGTGAAGTCGGAAAACCTCCTCTCGCTTGCCGCCAAGGCGAACGAGGCGTTCCCGTTCGAGAAAACCTTCATGATCTCGGCCGAGCGTGGCCACGGCGCGGATGATCTGCGCGACTGGCTTGCCGGCGCGGTGCCCGAGGGGCCCTGGCTCTACCCCGAGGACCAGATCGCCGATGTCCCGATGCGCCAGATCGCCGCCGAGATCACGCGCGAAAAGCTGACCCTGCGCCTTCACG
>JAUNRZ010000037.1 GCA_030539455.1 Paracoccus sp. (in: a-proteobacteria)
GCGATGCTGCACCTCGCCGGCTATGACCACGAGACCGAGGCGGATGCGGAAACCATGGAGGCCGCCGAGCGTTCGATCCTTGCAGGCATGGGCATTGCCGACCCCTATCAAGAGGATATAGCGTGAACTCCGACCCCTCCCGAAGTCCGGGCGCCCCGCAAGGGGGCATCTCTGCCGACATCGCCGCCGAGCCTGCAAGCTGGGCCGACGGCATAGGCGGCGAGGGGCGCGATCTGCCCGCCTCGCGCGGGTTTCTGGGCCGGATCTTCGGCGCGTTTTCCTCGGACCACGCCCCCGCATCCGAGGCGGTTTCGGACGCGCGCGCGCAGGCCTCGGCGGCGCCCGGCATGGTCAATCTGCGCCGCCTGCGGGTCGATGACGTCGCCGTGCCGAAGGCCGAGATCATCGCAGCGCCGGTGAACAGCTCGATGGATGATCTGGTCGAGATGTTCCGCGAGCATGGCTTCTCGCGCATCCCCGTCTTTCGCGGCACGCTCGATTCGCCGATGGGGCTCGTGCATCTCAAGGATCTCGCGCTCAAGCACGGGTTCGGTGCCCGCGCGCCGGGGCGGTTCAGCCTCCGGCCGATGCTGCGCCCGCTGCTTTACGTCCCGCCCTCGATGCCGATCGGCGTTCTGCTGCAACAGATGCAGAAAGACCGCACCCATATGGCGCTTGTGATCGACGAATATGGCGGTGTGGACGGGCTGGTCACGATCGAGGATCTGATCGAGCAGGTGATCGGCGAGATCGAGGACGAACATGACGAGGCAGAGGGCGGGATGTGGCTTGCCGAAAAGCCGGGCCAGTGGCTCGTTCAGGCCCGCGCCCCGCTCGATGAGCTGGAGCAGGAGACCGGGCTGCGCCTGACCACCGATGAGAACGATGACGAGGTGGACACTCTGGGCGGGCTGATCTTCATGATCGCGGGACGTGTGCCCGCGCGAGGCGAGGTGATCGTCCACGAGACTGGCGCCGAGTTCGAGGTCGTCGATGCCGAGCCGCGCCGGATCAAGCGCGTGCGCCTGCGCGCGCCGCATGTGGCCGCCGAATAACGCGCCGCGATTGGCCGGCTGACCGGCGCGCCGCCCGCAGACCCTGAAACCAATCGCGCGCTAGGCTCGCGCGCGCGGCCGCATCGCCATCCAGATAAGCGCCCCGCCCGCGAGGATCAGGAAAGGCAGCATGGCGAGGTTCACCGCGCTCCACCCCGCTTCGGGGCTGCCCGCGCCGGCGCAGTTCATCAGCCCGCCCGAGGAGAGCGAGGCCAGGAACACGCCCGAGAACACGACGAAATCGTTGATCCCCTGAACCCGCCCTCGCTCGGCCTCGGAATGGGCGCGCGCCAGCATCGCGGTCGCGCCGATATAGCCGAAATTCCAGCCGACACCCAGAAGGATGAGGGTGAGGTAGAACTGGTGCAGCTCGACCCCAGAAAGCGCGACCGCCCCCGCCATCGCGAGGATGAAAAGCCCCAGCCCGACGATGATGGGCGCGCCGAACCGTGCGATCAGATGGCCGGTGATGAAGGATGGCGCGAACATCGCCAGCACATGGGCCGAGACGATATTGGCCGCATCGCCCCCGGTAAATCCGCAGCCGACCACGGCAAGCGGCGCCGA
This sequence comes from Paracoccus sp. (in: a-proteobacteria), assembly GCA_030539455.1. Classification (GTDB taxonomy): domain Bacteria; phylum Pseudomonadota; class Alphaproteobacteria; order Rhodobacterales; family Rhodobacteraceae; genus Paracoccus. Next base: position 1,623 of record JAUNRZ010000037.1, read on the forward strand.
GGTCATCACGAGGTTCATAAGCGCGTAGGACACCATCCCGCAGATCATCGCAACCGCGATGACGGGCGTGCGCAGCAGCTCGCGCGTCGCCCGCCCGCGCATCGCGCCGCCCTCTGCGTCCGTCTCGGGCTTCGGGATCGGGATGTCGAGCCCGAAGAACAGCAGCCCGCCCAAGAGGTTCATGCCGGCGATCGTCAGATAGGTCGCCATGAACGGCACCGAGGTCAGATCCGCGGTCGAGCGCACCAGCACGAGCCCGATGATCGCCGAGGCGAGCCCGCCCGCCATCACCCATGAAATCGCGCGCGGCGCGTAGTCAGCCGGCGCGGTATCGGTCGCGGCGAAGCGGTAAAACCCCTGCGCGGACATGTAAACGCCGGTCAGAAACGAGCCGAGCATGAACATCGCGAAGCTCGCATTAGCGATCGCGAAATAGGCGATCGCGGCGCCCACCCCTCCGGTATAGACCGCCAGCAGAAAGCCCGCGCGCCGGCCGTTTTTCTGCATGAAACCGGCCAGAGGCCGCGCGCTTAGCGCCGAGCCGAGGATGACCATCGACAGCGGCAGCGTCGCAAAGCACGGGTTGGGCGACAGCATCAGCCCGACCTGCGCGCCGACCACGAAGATCATCGACATCTGCGCGCCCAGAAACGCCTGCGCCAGCACGAGAACGATGACATTGCGCCGGGCGCGCGCCATATCGGGGGCGCCCGCCCCGCCGCCTGCCGCCAGATCTGTCATTTCAGCCTCGCAATGCGCTTGCCGCGCGGGCGCGCTCTTCGATGCCGGCCCAGTCCTCGGACGCGAGCGCGCTTTCGGGGGCAAGCCAGCTTCCGCCGACGCAGACGACATTGGGAAGGCTCAGATAACCCGGCGCATTTTGCGGCGTGACCCCGCCGGTCGGGCAAAAGCGCATCTTCGGCAGCGGGCCCGACAGCGCCTTGAGCGCGCCCGCCCCGCCTGATGTCTCGGCGGGGAAGAATTTGAGCATATCGTAACCCATTTCGGCCGCGCGCATGATCTCGCTCGCCGTCACCGCGCCGGGCAGCAGCGGCAGCTCGATCTCGGCGCAGGCTTGCGCAAGCGTCTCGGTCAGCCCCGGCGCGACCGCGAACCGCGCCCCCGCATCCTTGGCGCGGCGCGCATCATCGGGGGTCAAGACCGTGCCCGCGCCGACATAGCCGCCCTCGATCCGCGCCATCCGGCTGATCGCCTCAAGCGCGCCTTCGGTCCGCAGCGTCACCTCGAGCACCGGCAAGCCGCCCGCCACCAATGCCCGCGCCAGCCCCTCGGCCCGCGCCGCATCGCCGATCACGATGACCGGGATCACCGGGGCAAGCTGGCAAAGCCGGTAAGTTTCCTGAGACTGGGCTTGGGGCTGCATCTGACGCTCCGCATATAGGCGCCGTCAGATTGCCGCGCGGGGAGGGGTGATGCAAGGGGCGCCGGTGCGTGGTCGCGGGGCGGGGCGCAGAGGGCCGGGTGGCAGCAACCTCGCGCGTTGTCTTGACGATGGCAGAGATGTGCGGGCTGCGCCTGCGCCGGAACTCTCGCTCTTTGCTGACGTTGGGTCCGGTCATTCCCGCGCGCGGCGCGATTTCTCCGAAGGAGGCGATTTTGGACAAGAAAGATGTCGTTAAGGCCATGGCCGGCCTTGATCTGTGCTTCATGAGCACGCGCGGCGCCGAGGGCGGTATCTCGAGCCGGCCGATGTCGAATAACGGTCAGGTCGATTGGGACGGAAGCAACTGGTTCTTCAGCCGCGGCGAGACCCGCAAGGTCAAAGAGATCGAGCAGGACGGGGCGGTCGAGCTTTGCTTTGAGGGCGAGGGGACGTGGATCTCGCTCTCCGGTCAGGGCAAGCTGCACCGCGATGACCGCGAGTTGTTCGAAGAGCACTGGACCGACGGCCTCGACGAGTGGTTCGAGGACGGCATCGACACCCCCGGCCTGACCCTGATCGAGGTCGTCGCCGACCGCGCCGAGATGTGGGGCAAGGCGGGCGACGGGGTGGTTGAGCTCTAAGGGGGCGGGCGGCGCGCACGGTTGATCCCTTAGCACGACCTTGGCGATTGGAGTTGAAAGGCCAAGGTTGCGCGCGCTGCTGCCCGCGCGTCGTCCTTTGCCGCTTCGGCACACCGCGTCACGCCAAAATCCTGAGCGATGGGCCGGGCTCGCCTTTGTGAAGAGGGTGCGCGGTGTTGCCCCGTTCAGTCCCCATTCGCCGCCAGCACTTGGCCCGACCGGCAAAGCGCTCGAATGCCGCTGATCGGGCGCCGCCTTGTAGAGCTCGGCTCGCCGTGCGCCGCCAGAACCCGTTCTATGGGATGGTAGCTGACGCTGACGAGGACGCGTGGCCCTGCCTGCTCCATCCCCAAAGCAAGCAACCCGCCAAGGGCGCAATACCTTGAGGATGCTTCCGACGGCGCGCGCTCCGCTCCATCTCCCGCAAGCTACGGGGTGCAATCAGTGACCCGGTCGTCTAGCGGTCACGACGCCAGCCAAAGCATATAAAATCATCAGTAAATTGAATTTGGTGGAGCCAAGGGGAGTCGAACCCCTGACCTCTTGAATGCCATTCAAGCGCTCTACCAACTGAGCTATGGCCCCACCGGAGGTCCGCCAAGCCATGAAGCCGGGCGCGTGGGGGGCGATATATGGGCAGCGTGCCGGGGGCGCAAGGGGAAATTTCGTCCGCCGTGAAAAACCGCGAGTCGGGCGGCGGGTAGAAGGGGGTCTGTTGCAGACGCAGCCGGCTTGCCGGGATCTCGGGCCAGAGACACGGCGCGCTTGCCATCGTTCCGTCTCCGGGCCCGCGAGCCGACGCCGCAGCCCGCACGCGCTCATCGTGGCAGCGTTGGAGCACTCTCAGGGCGAAAGAGACCCCACGATTTTGTGGTCCCCAACTTCTCGACGCGCAGTTTGTCACCCTACGCGCCGCTCGCCCCCGCGCTTTCTCGAGCCCCGCCTCGAGCCCTGCCGCACTGCGCACGCACCCTCACCGCATCCCAAACCGGCTTGCCGAGCACTCCAAATCCGCCTAAGCCCGCCCCATGCGGATCTTGTTTCTGGGCGATGTGATGGGGCGGGCAGGGCGGCAGGCTGTGGCCGAGCGGCTCGGGCCGCTCCGCGCGCGTCTGCGGGCCGATTTCTGTATCGTCAACGGCGAGAATGCGTCGGGGGGGATGGGGCTGACCGGCGCTCATGCGAGCAGCCTGCTCGAGTCGGGGGCGGATGTCGTCACGCTCGGCGATCACGCGTTCGATCAGAAGGACATGCTCGGCTTCATCGAGAAAGAGCCGCGCGTGCTGCGCCCGATCAACTTTGCCAAGGATGCGCCGGGCCGCGGCGCGGGGGTGTTCTCGGACGCGCGCGGGCGGAAAATCCTTGTGGCGCAAGTGCTTGGGCAGGTTTTCATGAAACGGCCCTTCGACGATCCGTTCTCGGCGCTCGATCTGGTGCTGCGCGCGCACCCGATGGGCCGGATGGCGCGCGTGCAGGCGGTGATGCTCGATATTCACGCCGAGGCGACGTCCGAGAAGATGGCGATGGGCCATTTCGCCGATGGGAGGGCGAGCCTTGTCGCCGGCACCCACACGCATGTGCCGACCGCCGATGCGCAGATCCTCAGCGGCGGGACGGGGTATCTCACCGATGCCGGGATGTGCGGCGATTATGACAGCGTGATCGGGATGGAGAAGGCCGAGCCGATGCGGCGCTTTGTCACCGGAATGGCGCGCGATCGCTTCACGCCGGCGAGCGGGGCGGCGACGCTCTCGGGCGTTCTGGTCGAGACGGACGATGCCACCGGCCTCGCCCGCGAGATCACCCCGATTCGCGAGGGCGGACGGCTGCGCGAGAGCTTGCCGGCGGGGGTTTGACGCCGGCGTGGCGCTTTGGCGTGGCGTGCCGGCTCGGCTATGCGCGCCCCCGCGCCCGCTTTCGATCCTAGCTGCCTCCGCGCCCTCCGCTCCGGCGGATGCGTCCCTCGTCGCCCTCCAACCCCCCCCCGGCACGCTTCCGCTTGCGCGCCGCTCTTCGTTACGCCACAAAAACTCCGATGCCGCCAGGCGCTGTCGTGATGAGGCTTTGATGTTGGGTTTTGAGCTGGCCGGTGATGCCGCCGCCTATGTTTGCATGGGGATCATCGCCGGGATGCTGGTGCTGTTCATGCGCGAGACATTCCCGCCCGAGACGGTGGCCATCCTTGGCGCCGGGCTGATGCTGATCCTCGGGATCCTGCCCGCCTCCTCGCTGAGCGGCGTGTTCGCCAACAGCGCGCCCTGGACCATCGCCTTCATGTTCATCATCGTGGGCGGGCTTGTGCGGACCGGCGCGCTCGACTGGGTGGGCAATATCGCGGCCGCCCATGCAAGGCGGCGCCCGGTGCTGACCTTCTCGACCATGGCGGTCACGGTCGTTGCGATGTCGGCGTTCATGAACAATACCCCGATCGTCGTCGTGATGATGCCGATCTTCATCCAGCTTGCGCGCGAGCTGGGAAAATCTCCGTCCAAGATGCTGATCCCGCTGTCTTATCTGTCGATCATCGGCGGGACGATCACGATGATCGGGACATCGACCAACATCCTCGTGGACGGGGTCGCGGTGCAGATGGGGCTGCCCCATTTCACCATCTTCTCGATCACGCCGGTCGGGCTGGTCATCGCCGCTGTCGGGCTCCTTTATCTCGCCTTCGTTGCGCCCCATCTGCTGCCGGACCGGACCTCGATGTCTTCGCTTCTGGGCAGCCGGGCCAAGATGAAATTCTTCACCGAGATCGCGGTGCCGGAAAATAGCGGCCTCGTCGGGCAGAAGGTGCAGGAGGCCGATCTTTTCCGCCGCGCCGATGTGCGGGTGATCGACGTGCTGCGGGGCGATCTGTCGCTGCGGCGCGATCTTGATGCGGTCACGCTCGAGCCGGGGGACCGTATCGTTCTGCGCACAGCGATGGCCGAGGTGCTGCAACTGCAAGACAACAAGGATCTGCGCGCCGCCGACAAGCTGAGCCAGGTGCAGACCAACACGGTCGAGGTGCTGATCACGCCCGGCTGCCACATGATCGGGCGCAGCCTCGGCTCGATGCGGCTGCGGCGGCGCTACGGCGTCTATGTGCTGGCCGCGCATCGGCGCAACCAGAATATCGGGCGCCAGCTTGACGATCTGGTCGTGCGCGTCGGCGACACGCTGCTGCTCGAGGGCGCGCCGGCCGACATCCAGCGCCTTGCCGCCGACATGGAAATGGTCGAGGTCTCCGAGCCGACCGAGCGCCCGTTCCGCCGCCGCCACGCCCCCATCGTCGTCGCGGTGCTGGCGGGGGTCGTGATCCTTTCGGCGATGGAGGTCGCGCCGATCATGCTGATGGCGTTTCTGGGCGTCGTGGTCGTTCTTGGCACGCGCTGTATCGACGCGGACGAGGCGCTTGGCTTTGTCGACGGGCGGCTGATGGCGCTCATCTTCGCGATGCTGGCGGTCGGGGCGGGGCTCGATAATTCGGGCGCGCTGCAACTGATCGTGGACCGCATCGGGCCGAGCCTCGAGACGATCCCGCCCTGGGCCGTGGTGCTGGTGATGTATTCCATCGCCTCGATCCTGACCGAGGTGGTCACGAACAACGCGGTCGCGGTGATCATCACGCCGCTTGCCATCGGGGTCGGGGTGCATCTGGGGCTTGACCCGCGCCCGCTTGTGGTCGCGGTGATGATGGGCGCCTCGGCGGCATTCGCAACGCCGATCGGCTATCAGACCAACACGCTTGTCTACGGGCCGGGCGGCTATCGTTTCAGTGATTTCCTTCGCGTCGGAATGCCGCTTAATATCATCATGGCAATCACCGCGGCCATCGCGATCCCGTTCTTCTGGCCGCTCCATCTCGAAGGAGGCTGATATGCGCGCCCTTGTCCTTGTCGCCGCCATCGCATCGCTTGGTGCCTGCGGGCTATCGCCCGCGCCCGATGCCGATCAGGTCTCGCTGAAAGGCGACCGGCTCGCGGTCTATCTCTCGGATGGCACGGTTTGCCGCGCGAATATGTCCGGCTCGGGGCAGGGGGCGTTTCCGGGCTGCCCCCATGATGTGCGGTTCGATCTGCGCCGCCACGCCAATCCGGGCTTCATCGCGCCCCATGCGCCGGAGCTGGTCGAGCCATTCGCCGACATCACCATCATGCTGCCCGGCGGACGGTCGCGCGAATTCATGACCCCCGCCTCGCGCTACGAGCCGGGCTGGCTGGTTCAAGAGGACAGCTAGGCGAGAAACGCCGCGCGCGCCCCGCCGCGCCCTCTCGCGCAAGCCTCGCGGGTTGCGCGGGCGCGCCGGCAAGCATATAGACCGCCCACAACACCGAAAAATCCGACGGAGTCCCAGCTTATGGCAGGCCATTCCAAATGGGCGAATATCCAGCACCGCAAGGGGCGGCAGGATAAAATCCGCTCGAAACTCTTTTCCAAGCTGTCGAAGGAAATCACCGTCGCCGCGAAGATGGGCGATCCCGACCCCGAGAAGAACCCCCGCCTGCGCCTCGCGGTGAAAGAGGCGAAATCGAACTCGGTCCCCAAGGATGTGATCGACCGCGCGATCAAGAAATCGCAGGGCGGTGACGCCGAGAATTACGAGGAAATCCGCTATGAGGGTTACGGGCCGGACGGGATCGCGATCATCGTCGAGGCGATGACCGATAACCGCAACCGCACCGCGTCGAATGTGCGGTCATATTTCACCAAACATGGCGGCGATATGGGGCAGACCGGCTCGGTCTCGTTCATGTTCGACCGCAAGGGCGAGATCATGTATCCCGCCGATGCGGGCGATGCCGACACGGTCATGATGGCCGCGATCGAGGCGGGCGCGGATGATGTCGATTCCGGCGAGGAAGGCCACTGGATCTACTGCGCCGACACGGATCTGAGCGATGTCTCGACCGCGCTCGAGGCGGAGCTGGGCGAGTCAGAGACCGCCAAGCTGATCTGGAAGCCGCAAGCCCCGACCGAGATTTCGGACATCGAGGCGGCGCGCAAGCTCATGCGGCTGATCGAGACGCTGGAAGATGACGATGACGTGCAGAACGTCACCGGCAATTTCGACATCTCGGACGAGGTCGCCGCGCAGCTTTAAGCCCGCGACGAACGGGGAAGGCCGCCCCACGCGCGGGGGCGGCCTTCTGCTTTGCTGAAAGTGCGGATCAGGGCAGATCGCGCAGGCTTTCCTCGCGGTCCCAGTAGCGCTTGCTGGCGGCCTCCACGAACTCATCATTCGGCACCACGCCCTCACCGCTCGGGATATTGCAATGCTCGAGCAGCGCTTTCGAGCCGGGGCAATGCCCGATCGCCTTGAGATGGGCGAACGCATCGCTGACCCACGCGCAGGCGGCAGCGTCCTTTTTCAGCTTTTCGACATGATCGGGCATCAGAACCATCGCGACCGCGTCAAACAAGGGCGAGGGGCTGCCGGCAAGCTGCCCATCGGCCGCGAGCTTGCCGCCTTTCAGCTCCATCTCGCCGACGCGCGGGGCGACCAGCATCACCGAGCCGCCCTTGCCTTCGATATCAGACTTCAGCCCGTCGATCATGCCCTTGTCCGAGCCCTCCGCGAAGAGGATCGCGACCTTGCGGCCTTCCAGCGTGTCGTTCCAGTTCTTCTGGATCGACAGCGCGTCCGAGCTCCCGAGATCGACCGGCTCGCGCGCAGGGGTGGCGGGCTCGGGCAGATCCATCCCCAGCCCCTTCGCCACACGCTCGCCCAGCTCGGGCGCGATGTTTTGCAGCAGCGACAGAACGCGCGCACGCACATGCTCCAGCTCGACCTTGGACAGCTCGAACACGAACGCGCCGGCGATATGGGCGCGTTCATTGTCGGTCTGGCTGTTCCAGAAGAGGCGCGGCTGGCTGTAGTGATCGGCGAAGGTCTCATCGCGGACCCGCAACTTTTCCGATCCGTCATTGCCAAGCTGCGCATTGTCCTTGTAGGTCGCGAACTGATCGCCCGTCTCGCGCGGGCCGGCTTCCTCGCCCGCCTCGTCGAGACTGTTCGGCTCGTAATTCGCGCGGCCTTTGGGGACCATCACCTGCATCATCCCGTCGCGCTGCATATTCGCGAACGGGCATTTGGGCGCATTGATCGGGATCTGGTGGAAATTCGTCGTCCCGAGCCGCGATTTCTGCGTGTCGAGATAGGAAAAGAGCCGGCCCTGAAGCAGCGGGTCATTGGTGAAATCGATCCCCGGCACGATATTCGAGGGCAAAAACGCCGCCTGCTCGGTCTCGGCGAAGAAATTATCGGGGTTGCGGTCCAGAACCATGCGCCCGATCACCCGCAGCGGCGCCTTTTCCTCGGGCACGATCTTGGTCGCGTCCAGCACCGAATAGGGCAGCTCTTCGGCCAATTCGTCGCTGATGACCTGAATGGCGAGATCCCATTCGGGGTAATCGCCCGCATCGATCGCCTCGAAGAGATCGCGGCGGTGATAATCGTTATCGGCCCCTTGCAGCTTGGCGCTTTCGTCCCAGACGAGGCTCTGCACGCCAAGGCGCGGCTTCCAGTGGAACTTCACGAAGGTCGAGCGGCCCTCATCGTTGATCAGCCGGAAGGTGTGGACGCCGAACCCGTCCATCATCCGCAGGCTGCGCGGAATGGCCCGGTCCGACATCGCCCAGATGACGGTGTGGAGCGTCTCGGGCATGAGCGAGACGAAATCCCAGAACGTGTCATGCGCCGAGGCGGCCTGCGGATAGCCGCGATCGGCCTCCATCTTGACCGAGTGCACGAGGTCGGGGAACTTCATCGCGTCCTGAATGAAAAACACCGGGATATTGTTGCCGACCAGATCCCAGTTGCCGTCCTCGGTGTAGAATTTCACCGCAAAGCCGCGCACATCGCGCGGCGTGTCGACCGAGCCGGCGCCGCCCGCAACGGTCGAGAACCGCGTAAATACCGGCGTTTTCTTGCCCTTCTCGGCGAACAAGGCAGCGCGCGACAGCTCGGGGATCGGGTCGGTGCATTCAAAATAGCCATGCGCGGCGCTGCCGCGGGCATGGACGATCCGCTCGGGGATGCGCTCATGGTCGAAATGGAAGATCTTCTCGCGCAGGACGAAATCTTCCAGCAGGGTCGGGCCCTTGCTGCCGGCTTTCAGACTGTTCTGATTGTCCGAGACCGGGACGCCGAAATTCGTCGTCAGCCGCGCGCCCGAGCCCGCTCGCTGATGCGTCTCGCCGCCATTGCCTTTGCTGTCATCCGCCATGATCGTCTCCTCTGCGATGTGATCTTGCCGGGCCGGGGGCGGAGTTTGCAGCTGCATCGCGCGCGGCGCCCCGCCTTTGCCCGGTTATGCGGGGTGAACGCGAAAGCGAGCGCGATGTTCCTTGCGGCCGCAGCCCGGGCGGTTGATGTTTGTATAAGAAAGAGCGCCCGAGCGCCGCTTAAAACCGTTTGCCTAAGCGCGCCCAAACTGTCATCCAGCTTTCAAAACACTGGCGCAAGATGCAGACCTATCTCACCGGGCTTTTCACGATGCTTCCGCTGATCGTCGCGATCGGCGCGCAGAACGCGTTCATCCTGCGCCAGGGCCTGCTCCGAGAACATGTCTTTGCGGTATGCCTTTTCTGCGCGGTCTCGGACGCGGTGCTGATCGCGTTCGGGGTGTTCTCGGCCGGATGGCTGACCGGCATCGCGCCGTGGTTCAGCACCGCGATGACATGGGGCGGGGCGGTGTTCCTTTTCGCCTACGGGGCGCGCAGCTTCCTGTCGGCATGGCGCGGCGGGGCCGCCTTGCGCGCAGGCGCACGCGCCGGCAGTCTTGGCGCGGCGATCGCCACGGCGGCGGCGCTGACCTTCCTCAACCCCCATGTCTATCTCGATACGGTCGTTCTGGTCGGCGCCATCTCGGCGCGGTTCGAGGACAAGACCGCCTATGCGGCCGGCGCCATGTCGGCCTCGTTCCTCTTTTTCTTCACGCTCGGCTACGGGGCGCGGCTCCTCGCGCCGATCTTCGCGCGCCCGCGCGCGTGGCAGGTGCTGGACGTGCTGATCGGGCTGGTGATGTGGGCCATCGCCCTGAAGCTCGTGACCGGGGTGGGGGCGGCGGCGGGGCTTGCCCCGGGCGCCTGAATGGCCGACACAGCCGGGATGGAGCAAGCCCGCAGCACACGCCAGGACCTGATCGGCATCGGATGGATGCTGCTGACCGGGCTGTGCTTCGTCGGCGTCAACGGCATCGTCCGGTGGCTGGGGGATTCGCTGCCCGCCCCGCAATCGGCCTTTATCCGGTTTGTGTTCGGGCTCTTCTTTTTCGCCCCCGTCCTCTTGCGCCTGCCGCGCTACAACATCCCGGCCGAGCTCTGGCCCCGCTTCGCCTTTCGAGGCGTCCTGCATGTCGCGGCGGTGATCTGCTGGTTCTACGCGATGACCCGCATCCCCATCGCCGAAGTCACCGCGATCGGCTTTCTCAACCCCATCGTCGTGACCATCGGGGCCGCGCTTTTGCTGGGCGAGCGGATTTCCTATTTGCGCATCACCGCGATTTTCGTGGCGCTTCTCGGCGCGTTGATCGTGCTGCGTCCCGGATTGCGCGCACTCGATCCCGGTCATCTGTCCCAGATCGGGGCGGCTTTGTTCTTCGGCAGCTCATACCTCATCGCCAAGACACTGGCCGAGCGGGTGCCGGCGACGGTCGTGGTCGCGCTTATGGGGCTCTTCGTGACCATCCTGCTGGCCCCCATCGCATGGTGGGTCTGGGTGCCGCCCGAGCCCGGCCAGATCGCCGCGCTCGGCCTTGTCGCGGTATTCGCGACGGCGGGGCACTACACGATGACCCGCGCCTTCGCGGCCGCCCCGATGAGCGTCACGCAGCCCGTCACCTTCCTGCAACTGATCTGGGCAAGCCTGCTCGGCGCCACCGTCTTTGCCGAGCCGATTGACGCCTTCGTTCTGCTCGGCGGCGGGCTGATGATCGCCGCGATCAGCTTCATCACGATCCGCGAAGCACGCCGCCGCCGCCGCGCGATCACCCCGCCGCCCGCCGCCACGAAGGGCTGACGCTCGGGCTTCTTCTGCGCAGAAATACTCACAAACCGCGCCTTAGCGCGATGCGGCCAGCCGATCCAGCACCGCCCGGCGCGAGAGGCGCAAGCCGCCCTCGACCGGCAGAAACTCCGCCGCGCCAAGCCGCGAAAGCGCCTCGCGCAGCGGAAGTTCTGGCGCAAGCGGTGTGCCGCCGGGCGTGCCATCGGGCGCGGCGCCCGGCTCGGCCAGATCGCCGACGCGCAGTACCGCGATCGGGTTCATATGCGCCACGAAATCAGCGACATAATCGGTCGCGGGCGCGGCCATGATCTCTTGCGCGGTGCCGGCCTGCACGATGCGCCCGCCTTCCATCAACGCGATGCGGCTGCCGAGCCGGAACGCCTCGTTCAGATCGTGGCTGACGAACAGGATCGTGCGGCGCGCGCGTTTTTGCAGATCCAGAAGCTGGTCCTGAAGCCGCGTGCGGATCAGCGGATCAAGCGCCGAGAACGGCTCGTCCATCAGCAGGATCGGCGCTTCGGTCGCAAAGGCGCGGGCCAGACCGACGCGCTGCTGCATCCCGCCCGACAGATCGCCGACCGGGCGCTCGGCCCAGCCGTCGAGCCCGACCGCCTCAAGCTGCGCGTCGATCCGCGCGCGCCGCGCGCCCGCGCCCATCCCCGCCATCTCAAGCCCCAGCCCGACATTGTCGCGCACCGAGCGCCACGGCAGCAGCCCGAATTGCTGAAACACCATCGAGACATGATCGAGCCGCAGCCGCCGCAGATCGCGCGCGCTTGCGGATGCGGCGTCGATCCGCCGCCCGCCCGCCTCGACCAGAACCGAGCCGCGCACCGGCTTGTTCAGCCCGTTCACGCAGCGCAGCAGCGTCGATTTCCCCGATCCCGACAGCCCCATCAGAACGACGATCTCGCCCGCGCCGACGTCGAGATCGCAGCCGTGAACGCCCAGAATCTGCCCGGTCTCGGCGCGGATATCCTCGCGCGAGAGCCCCTCATCGGCCAGCGGCAAAGCCTCGCGCGGGCGATCGCCGAAGATCACCGAGACATCCCTGAAACTGATCGCCGGGGCAGGGCTCATCTTGGCACCTCGCGGCGCAGCATCTGATCGAGCATCACCGCAACCACCACGATCACCAGCCCCGATTCGAAGCCGAGCGCGCTATTGACCGTGTTCACCGCCCGCATCACCGGAACGCCAAGCCCGGCCGAGCCGACAAGCGCGGTGATCACCACCATCGACAGCGACAGCATGATCGCCTGATTGAGCCCCGCCATGATCTGCGGCATGGCCGAGGGCAGTTCGACCTTCCACAGCACCTGACGCGGGGTCGCGCCGAACGCCGTCGCCGCCTCGATCAGATGACGCGGCGTGCCGGCAATGCCGAGATAAGTCAGCCGGATCGGCGCGGCGAGAACGAACACCACCGTCGCGAAAAGCCCCGTAACCGTCCCGATCCCGAAAAAGCCGATCGCGGGGATCAGATAGACAAAGGCCGGCAGGGTCTGCATCAGATCAAGAACCGGGCGCAGCCAGGCATAAAGCCTCGGACGGTGCGCGGCGGCGATGCCGATCGGAACGCCGACGCCCATGCACAGGATGCAGGCGACCAGAACGAGGGTCAGCGTCTGCATCGTCTCGGTCCAGTAGCCCTGATTGAGGATGAACGCGAACCCCGCCCCGACAATCGCGACCGGCACAAGCCGGCGCTGCAAGATCCATGTCAGCGCCATGAACGCGGCGGTCACGATCAGCGGGTGCGGGGTGCTGAGCGCGGCGAGGATCCCCCCGATCACCGCCGAAATCGCGTCCGAGGCCGCGTCAAAGAACGCCTGACCGTGATCGGTCAGCCAGTCGAACAGCGACCGCGCGCTGCGTCCGACCGGGATTTTCGTCCCGGTCAGCCAGGTCTCGATCTGGTCCAGCAAATGCGCGCTCAGCCGTTCAGCGCCGCCTCGAGCGCGGCAAGCGCCGGGCCGCCATCGCGGGTCGTCACGCCCTCAAGCCAGCCATCGGCCGCGCCCGGATTGGCGATCAGCCAATCGCGCGCCGCGTCGGCCGGGTCCGCGCCATCGTCAAGGATCGCGCCCATCACCTCGTTCTCCATCGCGAGGGTGAATTCCAGATTTTCAAGGAAACGCCCGACATTGGGGCATTCTTCCACGTAATCGGTGCGGCTGACGGTCTGCACCTCGGCGCCGCCAAGCTCGGGCCCGAAAATATCGTCGCCGCCCTCAAGATAGGTGAGCTGATAAAGGCTGTTCATCGGATGCGGCTCCCAGCCGAGGAACACGACCGGCTCGCCGCGCCGATCCGCGCGGGCGACCTGCGCCAGCATCCCCTGTTCGGACGACTCGACAATCTCGAACTGGCCGAGCCCGAACTCGTCCTTCGCCACCATCTCGAGCAGCAGCCGGTTGCCGTCATTGCCCGGCTCGATCCCGTAAATCCGCGCGCCAAGCGCGTCCGCCTGCGCGGCGATGTCGGCGAAATTCGCGATCCCGAGATCGGCGCCCGCCTGATTGGTCGCCAGAGTGTATTTCGCCCCGGTCAGGTTGGTGCGCACGATGTCGATCGTGCCGGCCTCGCGATAGGGGCCGATATCGGCCTCCATCGTCGGCATCCAGGTGCCCAGAAACACGTCGAGATCCCCGGTTGCAAGCGCCGTGAACGTCACCGGCAGCGACAGGACCTTGATATCGGTCTCGTAATCGAGCGCCTCGAGCACCGTGCTGGCAAGCGCCGTCGTCGCGGTGATGTCGGTCCAGCCGACATCGGAAAAGACCACCTTGGCGCAGCTTGCGGGTTCGTCCGCCGAGGCGGCGGCGGGGAGCGATAGCGCGAAAGCGGCAGCGATCAGGGCGGCGCGGCGATATGTCATGGATTGGTCCTTTTTATTGATTGACTGCTCAGTCAACGCGGGTTATCTCTGGTATTGGCCGGCTGCGATTCTCGCGGCCCGTTGGCCTTGGCCGAAAGATTAGACCGATCACCCGCTCGAGTCAAAAACAGGCGGGCCGCAAGGCCGATCTTATCAACGCCGCGATCCGCAAGGTGGCGGCAAGCGGCTCGCATGACATCACGGTTGCTGAAATCGCGCGCGAGGCGGGGATGTCCTCGGCGCTTGCGCATCATTATTTCGGCTCGAAGGAACAGATGCTGCTCTCGGCGATGCGCCATATCCTGCGCGAATATGGCGCCGCGGTGCGGGCGGCTCTGGCGGCGGCGAAGGGTCCGCGCGCGCGGCTCGATGCGATCATCGCGGCCAGTTTCGGGGCGGGGCATTTCGACCGCGAGGTGATCGCCGCGTGGTTCGCCTTCTACGCGCTCGCCCAGACGAATGACGAGGCGGCGCGGCTGCTGTCGGTCTATCACCGCCGTCTGCGCAGCAATCTGCTGGCCGATCTGCGCGCGCTCAGCCCCGCGCCGGGCGATATCGCCGAGGCGATCGCGGCGCAGATCGACGGGCTTTACATCCGCGCCGCGCTTGGCCGCCCCGCGATCAGCGGGCGCGGGGCCGAGACGCTGCTGCGCGCCAGCCTTGATCTGATGCTGCCCGCGCCCGGTCTTGCGCCGGGGGGCGGGCAGGCATAGCTTGCCTGCCATGACCGCGACCGCCCCCCGATTCATCCATCTGCGCACCCATTCGGAGCACTCGCTACTGGAAGGCGCGGTGCCGGTCAAAAAGCTGATTTCGCTGGCAAAAGAGGCGGGGATGCCCGCCGTTGCACTGACCGACAGCAATGCCATGTTCGCGGCACTGGAATTCAGCATCAAGGCCGCTGATGAAGGCGTCCAGCCGATCATCGGCTGCCAGATGGTGCTCGCCGAGGGGGACGTCTCGGGCGCGGTTGTGCTGCTTGCGCAGGATCAGGCGGGCTGGATGAACCTCATGGCGCTTTCCTCGCGGCTTTATCTGCGCGGGGATGGGCAGCTTCCGCATATCACGATGGACGATCTGACCGCCCATGCCGAGGGGCTCATCCTGCTGACCGGCGGGGCAGAGGGCCCGCTTGGCCGGCTGATCCAGCGCCGCCGCCTGCCCGAGGCCGCCGCGCTATGCAGTGAGCTGGCCGCTGCGATGCCGGGCCGGGTCTATGTCGAGATCCAGCGCCACAAGGACGAAAACGGCCGGCTGATGGAGGCCGAGGCGGCGACCGAGACTGCCTTGCTGGACCTCGCCTATAGCCAGCAATTGCCCATTGTCGCGACGAACGACGTCTATTTCCCCGCCCCCGATATGTACGAGGCGCATGACGCCCTGATCTGCATCGCCGAGCGGGCCTATGTCGATCAAGCGCAGCCGCGCCGCCGCCTGACGCCGGACCATTACTTCAAGACCGCCGACGAAATGGCGGTGTTGTTCGCCGATTTGCCCGAGGCGATCGAGAACACGGTCGAAATCGCGCGCCGCTGCGCCTTCGCCGTCGCCCGGCACAAGCCCATCCTGCCGCGTTTCGCCGATGACGAGGTGGACGAGCTGCGCCGTCAGGCCCGCGCCGGGCTCGAGGCGCGGCTGGCGGTCATCCCGCACGCGGCGCCTATCGAGGAATATCACGCAAGGCTCGATTTTGAATTGGGAATTATCGAGCAGATGGGGTTCCCGGGCTATTTCCTGATCGTCGCGGATTTCATCAAATGGGCGAAGGATCAGGGGATCCCGGTCGGGCCGGGGCGCGGCTCGGGCGCGGGGTCACTGGTGGCCTACGCGCTCACCATCACCGATCTCGACCCGCTGCGCTATTCGCTCCTGTTCGAGCGGTTCCTGAACCCCGAACGCGTCTCGATGCCCGATTTCGACATCGACTTCTGCATGGACCGGCGCGGCGAGGTGATCCGCTATGTGCAGGACAAATACGGCGCGGAAAAAGTGGGCCAAATCATCACCTTCGGCGCGCTTCTTTCCAAAGCTGCGGTGCGCGATGTGGGCCGGGTTCTGCAAATGCCGTTCGGGCAGGTGGACCGGCTCTCCAAGATGATCCCGGTCGAGGGCGTGAAGCCCGTCAGCGTCAAGAAAGCCCTGACCGACGAGCCGCGCCTGCGCGAGGCGCGCGATGCCGAAGAGGTCGTCGCGCGGCTGCTCGATTATGCCGACAAGATCGAGGGGCTGCTGCGCAACGCCTCGACCCATGCCGCCGGTGTCGTGATCGGGGACCGCCCGCTGGATAGGCTCGTGCCGCTTTACCGCGATCCGGCCTCGGATATGCCGGCGACGCAGTTCAACATGAAATGGGTCGAGCAGGCGGGGCTGGTCAAGTTCGACTTTCTGGGTCTCAAGACGCTGACCGTGATCCAGAACGCGGTCGATCTGATCCGCACCGCCGGGCGCGATCTTCATATCGCGCCGGACGGGCGGGCGCTTTACACGCCGCCCGAGACGGCGGTGAACGATATCGGTGCCATCCCGCTCGACGACAAGGCGAGCTATGATCTGTTCGCCTCGGCCCGCACCGTCGCTGTGTTCCAGGTCGAAAGCGCGGGGATGATGGACGCGCTGCGCCGGATGCGCCCGACCTG
>JAUNRZ010000038.1 GCA_030539455.1 Paracoccus sp. (in: a-proteobacteria)
TTCGCGAGGATCAATGCTGACCAAGCAGATCGTGAAAATCCGCCGCGTTCCGCAGCGGGGCGAAGCGGGCGGCGGCTGAGTTGAGCAGGTGCGGCGCGGCGATAAGATGGCCGCCCCGGCGCAGCGCGGGCAGGCTCGCGGCCTGATCGCGGCTTAGATCCGCGCCGCGCCAGTCGAGCCCGGCCAGAGCCTCGAAGCCAAGCGCCGTCACCTCGTCTCCATGCGCCAATCCGCTGATTTCCCAGCGATTATCCCAGATCGTGCTTTCCTCATGCGCGATATTTGCGGCGAAGGCGGCCCGCGGCTCTCGCGCGAATTGCAGCCAGTCGCCGCGCCGCTCGATCACCGCGCCGTCCAGCGTGGCGCGGCGGCCTTGGTCCACCTTCTCGAGCGCGTGAGATGTCTGGCTCCGGCGCGGCGCGTAGGGCTGGCCGGTGATGGTGCGCGCCCCGGCCAGCAGGATGCGGCGGCGGATTTCCGCGGGCGAATCGGCAAATGCGTGGCGGTCGATGCGCAGGGCGCCTGCGTAGAATGTGGCTCCCTGCGCGGCGCGCTGCGCGATCTCGCCAAGCGCAGCAGAGGCGGCGCGCAGATGTGACGCGCTAAGCGCAAGTGCGGACGCGGGCAGGCCGAGCGCCGCAATCGCCCGGCGCGTGCGGGCACGCTCGAAACGCGGATCGTCGTTGCTGGGATCGTCCGCCCACACCGCGCCCTGTGCCGTTAGCCACGCGCGAAGCTCGGCCCGGCCCAAGGCTAGCAGGGGGCGCAGGAAAAGCGTGCCCTCGGCGCGGATGCCCTCCTCCATCCCGGCGAGCCCTTCCAGCCCCGC
Organism: Paracoccus sp. (in: a-proteobacteria); assembly: GCA_030539455.1. GTDB lineage: Bacteria > Pseudomonadota > Alphaproteobacteria > Rhodobacterales > Rhodobacteraceae > Paracoccus. The sequence continues at coordinate 830 of JAUNRZ010000038.1, forward strand.
CCCGCGCGAAAGCCGCATCAAAAGCGTCTCGGCCAGATCGTCCTCGGTATGGCCCAGCAGCACCGCCTCGAGCGCATTTTCGCGCGCCCAGGCGCCGAGCAAGCCCCGCCTCGCATCGCGGGCGTTGGCCATCAGATTGCCCGCCTGATCTGCGCCGCGATCCCATGTCAGCACGTCATGCGGCAGCCCGAGCCCCCGCGCCATCTCGCCCGCCCGCGCCGCCTCGGCGGCAGATTCGGGGCGCAAGCCGTGATCGACGCTTGCCGCCATCAGCCGGCGACCGCCCGCCCAGCTCGCCGTCAGATGCAGCAGCGCCACCGAATCGCCGCCGCCCGACAGCGCGATTCCAATCCGGTTCAGATCGCCGCAAAGCCGGTCAAGCGCGGCATTGGCGCGCGCCTGAAGATCGCCTCTCACGGCTGCGAGGGGGCGGGCAAGGCAAGGGCGTCGAACGCGTCCAGACCGCCGGGGGCGAGGCAGTCGATCTCGGCCATCTTCGCCTCGGCCTCTGCCGCTTCGGGGCGGTCCTCGTAGCGGCTCACTAGCTCGGCCCAGAACGGGCAGGCGCGTTCGGGCGGGCCGGTCTCGGACAGGGCACGCGCCAGCCGCAGAAGGCTCGGCGCGGCGCGCGGGCCGCCCGGATCGGCGGCATAGGCTTCGAGCCACGTCGCCCCCGCATCCGCGCCGGCGCCTTGCGCTTCCATCGTCTCGCCGCGCATGAACAGCGCCTCGGCGGTCAGCGGGCCGCCCGAATGGGACGAGATCAGCCGGTCCAGAATATCCAGCGCACGCGCATGATCGCCCTCGGCGATGGCGTCCTGCGCGGCCTGGAAATGGCGCGCCTCTTCGGGGGTCGCGGGGCCGAATTCGGGGGCCGGGGCGTCGGGCGGCGGCAGCGGCGTCGAGATGACCGCGCCCAGATCGGGCGCGCCCGTATTCGGTCCCGGAACCTGCCCGCCATCCAGCGCGGGGACGCCGAACGCGCCAAGCTCGGCCGTCATCAAAGCGCCGAGATCGCAATGCGCGTCCATCTCGCAAAGGCGAAACTCCAGATCGCCGAGCCGCGCCGTGCCGTCCGCGACGATGCGGCGCACGCGGTTTTCAAGCTGCTCGAGCCGGTCGGTCAGCCCCGCGATCTTGGCCTCGAGCGCGTTCATGCGGTCAAGCGCGCCGTCACCGCCGACCGCTGCGAAACCCTCGGCGCCCGACGCGACAAGCTCGGCGCGCAGAGCCTGCAAATCGGCGGCGACGCCGCGGAGGCTCGCTTGCATCTCGGCCAGCGTTTCGGGCGAAACCTCCGCCGGGGGGGCGTCTTCCGCAGGATCATGGCTGATCCCTTCCGGCTCGAATTCCAGCTCGGCCTCGTCAGCCGGCGCGCCGCCAAGCCCGTATTCGGCGAGCCCCTCAAGATCGCTCTCCAGCGCGATCTCTCCCGGTGCCAGCATCTGGCCGTAGGCGGCTGCCGCAAATGCCAGAAAACCCGCTGTTACGAGGAGCTTGCGCATAAAACCTTAGACCCCGACGCCCGGAGTGATGGTCGTTACCGCGCGGCGGTTCAGATCGCGGCACGCCTCGGTCGTGCACGCCTCGAGAGGGCGCTCTTTGCCGTAGCTGATGGTGCGGATGCGGGATTGCTCGACGCCGCGCAGCGCGAGATATTCGCGCACGGCGTTGGCCCGCCTTGCGCCAAGGGCGAGGTTGTAATCGCGCGTGCCATCCTCGTCGGCATGGCCCTCGATCAAGGCACTCGCGCCCGGATCGGCCAGCAATTGCTGGGCCTGAGCGGCAAGCTGCTCGCGCGATTGCGGCGTCAGCGCCGCGCTGTCGCGCGCAAACGCGACCGCGTGCACCGGCGCCTGCGCGATCGCGGCGGTCTGCGGGCCGGGATCAAGCTGCGGCGCCGGTGTGCCGGGCAGATGCGATCCGGCCCGGTTGACATTACCGCGATAAACCGCGCCGCCGCCGGGCGCCGAAACATAGGGATCGACCACAGCATTCGACGCCTGCCGCTGATCGGGCGGCATATTGCACGCGGCCAGCAATGCAAGCGCGGGGAGCGAAAGGGCCAGTCGCAGCGCGATCGGCAGGGCAGGCGGCTTTGGATTTGGCATGGCGGGGGCGGCTCTTGTCGTGTCGGTTACGGCAGAAGTGGTCCCCAGTATGGCTCGGCGCCCAATATGCCTTCGCCGCCCGGTTGCACGGTTCTTCCAGCCAAATCAACAAAATTAAGCGTTTCGGGTTCCCGCCCGACCTGACGGCCGAACACGATCATCCGCCCGCCAGGCGCCCAGCTTGGCGATTCGTCGCCCGGCCCGGTGCTGAGCATCCGCTCGGACGAGCCGTCAGGTCGCATCACGCCGATCCGCGCGCCGTCCTCTCCGACGCGGGTAAAGGCGATCAGATCGCCGCGCGGCGACCAGACCGGCGCGCCGTAGCGGCCCTCCTGAAACGAGATCCGGCGCGGATTGCTGCCATCGGCCGCCATCACGTAAAGCTGCGGGCTGCCCGAGCGGTCCGATTCGAACACGATCTGCTGCCCGTCCGGCGACCATGAGGGCGCAGTGTCGATACTCGGCCCAGAGGTCAGCTTGCGCGCGAACACGCCGCCGCGATCCATCACCCAGATATCGGTGTTCCCGTCCGTCTCGCGCGAGAACGCGATCCATTCGCCATCGGCCGACATCCGCGCCGCAAAGCTCATCGCAAGCGCGTTGGTGGTGAGCTGGCGGCGGGTCATCGTCTCGACATCGACGACCACAAGCTGCGGCACGCCGCTGGCATAGGTCGTGAACATCACGCTTTGCCCATCGGGCGAGATGCGCGGCGCGAGCACGAGATGCTCGCCGTCGCTGAGCCATTTGACGTTGTGGCCATCGTAATCCATCACGCCGATCCGCCGCTGCGGGCTCGTCTGATCGCCCGAGCGCCCGACAAAGGCGATGCGGCTGTCGAAATAGGGCTGCTCGCCGGTGATCCGCGCAAGCGCCTGATCGGCCAGCTTGTGGGCCAGCCGGCGCCACCCCGAGAGCGGCGCCTGAAGCTGCATCCCGTCGCCCAAGGGCTGGCCGGCGAAGATGTCGAACAGCCGGAATTGCAGCGTCACCTGTTCCGCCGCGACGGCGACCGCGCCGGTGATCAGCAGCTCGGCCTCGGTCATGCGCCATTCGGAATAGGCCACCGGCCCGTCGAACGAGCTGCCGGGCAGATCGGCCGGCGCGGCCTCGTAAAGGGCGAAGCGCCCGCTCGAGATCAGATCATCCGCCGCGACCGAGGCGATCTGCGCGGCAAGCGCTGCGGCTTGCTCGGCGCCGGCGCGGGTCTCGAACGGGGCGAACACGATCGGGATCGCGCTGTCGACGCCGTCGAAAATCTCGATCCGCAGCGGGCCGGACTGGGCGCGCGCCGGGCCGGGCGCGACGGCAGGCAGCAAGGCGCCGGCACTGATGCCCGCGAGAAAGCCGCGCCGCCCGATCAATTCGCCGCCTCGACGCCCGAGGACGAGAAGATCAGCTCCACCTCTTGCCATTCGTTATATTTCTCGAGCGGAAGCTGGTAGCCGTTCCGCGCACAGTGCATCACCGCCCGGCGCGCGGCCTCGAAGGCTTGCCGCTGGGGTTGGTCCGCGCCGCCAAGATCGCCGGGCGAGACGAAACTGTCCGGGTCGGGCAGCCCGTCCGGGAACATATCGAAGCGGACCACGACGCGGATCGCCGCCACCTCGGGCGAGAGCTGCTGCACCCGCCAGCATTCATTGATCGCGCGGGCGAAATCGACGCGCTCGGCCTCGGTCATCGGCACGGTCGCGACGATCTGCTGATCGGGCCGGACGATATCGGCGGCGCGCGGGCGGCCCGTGGCATCGGCGAGCGCTTCGGACAGCGCATCGTCGAAAATATCGCTGCCGATCGCTTCGTTGAGCGCATCGGTCAGAATGTCCGAGCCGCCACCCTCGCCGGTCCCGGTCGGCGCGTTGCCATCGACGGGCGACGGTGTCGCCTCCTGCGCGTCGCGCGCGGCTTGCTGGCGGCGTTCCTCGGCGGCGAGCTGTTCGATCAGCTCGGCCATCTGCCGCTCGGTTTCGGCGGCGGCTGCGGCTGCGGCAGCAGCCTCGGCGGCAAGGCGCTCCTGTTCGCGCCGCTCGGCCTCTGCTTGCTGGCGGGCGCGTTCTTCTGCCTCACGCGCAAGCTGAGCCTGACGCTCGCGTTCGAGCGCCTCATCGGCTAGCCGTTGTTCTTCAGCGCGCCGCTCCGCCTCTTCTTGGCGGGCACGCTCTTCGGCCTCACGCGCCAGCTGAGCCTGCCGCTCGCGTTCGAGCGCCTCTTCGGCGAGCCGTTGTTCTTCCGCCCGCCGCTCGGCCTCTTCTTGGCGGGCACGCTCTTCAGCCTCACGTGCAAGCTCCGCCTCACGTTCGCGCTCAAGCGCTTCATCGGCGAGCCGTTGTTGTTCGGCGCGCTCTGCTGCCGCTTCTTGCGCGGCAAGGCGCTCGGCCTCGGCCTGCTCGGCGGCCAACCGTTCAGCCTCGGCTTGCGCCGCCTGCTCGGCCGCCATGCGCTCGGCTTCCTGCGCAAGCCGCACCGCTTCGGCCTCATCTGCAAGGCGCTGCGCTTCGGCGGCGCGGCTGCGCTCGACCAGATCGGTCGGGCGGGTTTGGGGCAGCGCGCTTTGCTCGAGCGCCAGCTCTGACAGCGGCGCGGCGGGCGCGGCTTCGGGCGCAGAGGGCTGCGGCAGCAACCCCGGCGCGGCGGTGGTTGCCGGGGGCGCGGTATCGGCGGGCGCGGGCGGCTCGGGCGGTGTGATCTGCGGCGCGGCAGGCGCCGGCTCGGGCGCCGATGTCGTCACCTCGACCGGCGCCGAGGGGCGTTGGAGATCCGACAGATCCGGCGGCGCTTCGGTCTGGGGCGTGCCGAGCGTGACCGCCTCGGCCTCTGGCACCGGCGGCGGGCTGGAGAGCTCGGGCGCCATCGGCGCGGTCGTATCGCCGGGCGCTTCGGGCTGGACGGGGGCCTCGCCATCGGCCTGACCGACCGGGCCGGCACCCCGCGCGCGGGCGGCCATTTCCTCGAAATCAGCGACCGAGATCGTCTCGACCTCGGCCACGATCGGCGGCGGGGCGGGGCGCGCGGTGAACAAGGCGCCGCCGATTGCGGCCCAGATCAGCACGGCGCCATGCACCGAGCCCGAGACCCAAAGCCCGATCCGATCTGCCCGCGCCATCGGCCTAGCCGCCCATCCGCGGCCCGCCGGTATCGGTGACCAGCACAATGGCGTTATACCCGGCCGCGTTCAGCGCGCCCATGACCTGCATGACCCGCGCGTGGGGCACGCTGCCATCGGCGCGCAGGAAAATCTTGCGCGAATTGCGCTGCGCCGTCATCTCGCCCAGCCGCGTGATGAGAGCGTCATCAGAAATCGCCTCATCCATCAGGAAAAGCCGACCATCGGCGGGGATCGAGAGGGCAAGCGGCTCTTCCGGCTCGGCGGCGACGGCGCTTGCGGCGGTCTGCGGAAGCTGGACCGGAACGCCCACGGTCAGCAGCGGCGCGGCGACCATGAAGATGATCAGCAGCACCAGCATTACGTCAACGAAGGGCGTGACGTTGATTTCGGACATCGGCGCGTGGCGGCGCCTGCGCCGGCGCGGGGTCGCGCGTTTGCCGGGCGAGATGGCCATCTGATCAGTCCTCGCCAAGCTGGCGCGAGAGGATCATCGAAAACTCGTCCGCGAAGGCGTCATAGCCGGAGGTGATCCGGTCGGTATCCGAGGTGAACTTGTTGTAGAAAATCACCGCCGGGATGGCCGCCAGAAGGCCAAGCGCGGTCGCCAGCAGCGCCTCGGCGATCCCCGGCGCGACCACGGCAAGCGAGGTGTCCTGCGCGATCGCGATCTGCTCGAACGCGGTCTTGATGCCCCAGACCGTGCCGAAAAGCCCGATAAAGGGTGCGGTGGAGCCGATCGAGGCGAGGATCGGCAGCCCGCGCGTCAGCCGGTTCTCGGCGCGCCCGATCGCGACATTCATGCTGCGGTCGATGCGCGATTGCGCGCCGGGTATCATCGCGCCTTCGGTTGCGTGAGATTTGCGCCACTCGGCCATGCCGGCGACGAAGACACGCTCGGACGCGCCGCGCGGGGTTGCGCCGAGCCGGTCGAACAGATCATCCAGCGGCTCGCCCGACCAGAAGGCGCGGTCGAACTTGCTTGCCTCGCGCCGCGCATTGGCGAAGGTGATGAATTTCTGGATGATGATGGCCCAGGACCAGACCGAGGCCAGCACCAGAATGATCATCACGATCTGGACGGTCAGCGACGAGCGCAGAAAGAGCCCCATCAACGTGAAGTCGAGCGGCTGGCCGGTTGAAGCGATTGTTTCCATAAAATGCCTGTCCTGCCTTTGGTGGCTGTCTTTCGGGCTGTTTGCCGCGCTGTGTAACAGAGATTTCGCGGCGCGAACAACGAATTGCGTTCAACTTCCCATGAGCGCGGCAAGATCGGCCGGAAGCCGCGCGGGGCGCATCTGGTCGTTGAGACAGGCGAGCGTGACATGGGCGCTGAAAAGCGGCTGCTTGCCCCGATGGGCGATCTGGCGCAGCTCGATCCGGGCGGGGGTGATCCGGGCGGGCTCGGTCGTGATGCGCAGCAGATCGTCGAAGCGCGCGGGCGCGAGATAGTCGGCCTCGATCCGGCGCACGGCGAAAACCAGCCCTTGCTCGGCCTTGAGGCGGGTCTGGTCGATGCCGAGGCCGCGCACGAACTCGGTCCGGGCGCGTTCGATGAATTTGAGGTAGTTCGCGTAGTAGACGATACCGGCGAGGTCGGTGTCCTCGTAATAGACGCGGATGGTCATCTCGTGCATGGGGCTCTCCTTCGGGCGTGGCGCGTGGCTCGGCGGCGCGTGGGGGCTGTCTGCCCCCATCCGCTGACGCGGATTCCCCCGAGGATATTTCAGACAAAAGAAGCCCGCGCGGCGAGGCGGTAGGCATGGGATGGATCGGTGGCCGCAGCCGGAAGCTCGGGCGCATAGGCGGCGCGGGTGAGGGCGGCGAGTGCGGGCGTCGGGGTGATGGGCCGCGCCCAAGTCAGCAGCGCGCGCATCGCCATCGTCTCGGCAAGCTGCGCGGGGTGGGATTCCTTGGCCGGGCCGCCGAGGATCAGAAAGCCAAGTGCGGCGCGGATCGCGCCGGTATCGTCAAAGCGAAAGAGCTGGTAGCTGGACGCATTGGCCTTTGCCATCTGCGCGGGAAGATCGGGGCGGCCGGTCAGCCTGTCCATATCCGGGATCGCTGCGATGTCGTCCCAGTCTTTCGCGGCGAATAAAAGCCAGTTCGCGCCGCTTTCCGGGTCGGTCTCTGTCATCGGCAGCCCCGCATGGGACAGTGCCGCGCCGATCGCGCTGCGGAAGATCGCGAGCGTTTCGTCCGCGAGCCCGAAGATGACCGGGGCGACCGGCCGTCCCCAGCGGGCGCACAGGAACGACCCGTCCGCGCGGGTGAAAAGAGCGGCGATGTCGTCAGGGGTGAGGCTCATGAGGCGCCTTCTAGCGAGGCGGCGCGGCAAGTGCCAGAGCGGTGCGGCCTCGCCCGCGCGCATGAAAAAGGGGCCGCGAGGGCCCCTTTCCTGATCGTGGCGTGCGGCAGGGATCAGGCGACGATATTCGCCTCGGTCGCGGCGCGGAGCTCGTCCTCGGTCACGCCATCGGCCAGCTCGACGATTTTCAGCCCGCCATCGACGACGTCCAGCACGCCCAGATTGGTGATGATGCGGTCCACCACGCCCTTGCCGGTCAGCGGCAGCGTGCATTCGCGCAGCACCTTCGATTCGCCGGCCTTGTTGGTGTGGTCCATGACCACGACGACGCGGCCCACGCCGGCGACCAGATCCATCGCGCCGCCCATGCCCTTGACCAGCTTGCCGGGGATCATCCAGTTCGCCAGATCGCCGTTCTCGGCCACCTCCATCGCGCCAAGGATCGCCGCTGCGATCTTGCCGCCGCGGATCATCGCGAAGGATTGCGCGCTGTCGAAATAGGCGGTGCGGTTCAGTTCCGTGATGGTCTGCTTGCCGGCGTTGATGAGGTCGGGGTCTTCCTCGCCCTCATAGGGGAACGGGCCCATGCCGAGCATCCCGTTTTCCGATTGCAGCGTGATGTCCTTGTCGCCCACGTAATTCGCCACGAGCGTCGGGATGCCGATGCCGAGATTGACATACATCCCGTCTTCCAGCTCTTGCGCCGCGCGTTCGGCCATCTGGTTGCGGTCCCAAGCCATTATGCGTTCTCCCGTTTGCGGGTGGTGCGCTGTTCGATGCGCTTTTCGTGATCGCCCTGCACGATGCGGTGGACATAGATGCCGGGCAGATGGATGCAGTCGGGATCGAGCGAGCCGCGCGGGACGATCTCTTCGACCTCGGCGATGCAGATCTTCCCGCAGGTGGCGGCGGGCACGTTGAAGTTTCGGGCGGTCTTGCGGAACACCAGATTGCCGGTGTCGTCGGCCTTCCAAGCCTTGACGATGGCCAGATCGGTGACGATGCCGCGCTCGAGAATGTAATCCTCGCCGTCGAAATTCTTGACCTCCTTGCCCTCGGCAATGACGGTCCCGACGCCGGTTTTCGTGTAAAAGCCGGGAATGCCGGCGCCGCCCGCGCGCATCCGCTCGGCCAGCGTGCCTTGCGGGTTGAATTCCAGCTCGAGCTCGCCAGAGAGATACTGGCGCATGAATTCGGCGTTCTCGCCGACATAGGAGGACTGCATCTTCTTGATCTGCTTGTTGTCGAGCAGGATGCCGAGGCCGAACCCGTCCACGCCGCAATTGTTGCTGGCGACGGTCAGGCCCTTGGTCCCGGCCCGGTGGATGGCCGCGATCAAAAGCTCGGGGATGCCGCAAAGGCCGAACCCGCCCGCCGCGATCGTCATATCGTCCTTGAGCACATCCTTGAGCGCCGCATCGGCGTCGGGATAGATTTTATTCATCAGATCCTCCGCATTTGTTGGCTGTTTCTTACAGCGCGGCCGCGTGGAGTCAATCTCGGTGGAACCGCCGGGCGGGCGCCATCATTCGGCTAAAGCGGAGGATGCGCGAGATGGATATCGCGATCAAGCGGGCATACGAGGCGGCCGGTCAGAGCGACGGGAGCCGCGTGCTTGTTGACCGGCTCTGGCCGCGCGGTGTGTCCAAAGCGAAGGCTGATCTGGCGGAATGGGCGAAGGACATCGCGCCCAGCGACGAACTGCGCGCATGGTATGGCCACGATCCGGCCAAATGGGCGGAGTTTCGACGGCGCTACTTTGCCGAGCTGAGCGAGAAGCCCGAGGCGGTGGACGCGCTTCGTGCGATGGCGAGGGAGGGCAGGCTGACGCTGGTTTACGCCTCGCGCGAGGAGAAGCTGAACAACGCGGCGGCGCTGCGGGATTATTTGAACGGTGAGCGGGAATAGGGTCGGGCGGCGCGGCCGGGTGCGGTGTGCTTCGCAGAACAGATCGGTGCAGGGCCGGCGCAGGCGGCGGGAAAGATCGCTCCGGGCACTCGGGCGGGTGCATGTAGCCGAGCTTGGAGGAGCGGGCGGCGCAGCTTCTGACGGATGGTTCAGGGACTAGGTGAAACTTCAGAGAGGGGGCAGCTCGGCCGATCCGTCATAGCCGGGCCGCGCGGAGATAAACGGCTACGCGCGGCCCGGTCGTCACGCGCGGCGCGAGTGCGGGCACAGATGGCAAATCGACCGGCAGCGGCGGCGCGGGGCAAGGGCCGATCCCGCGCTCAACGCCGGCGCCGGGGCGCGCGCGGTCAGAGGCTCAGCCCTCGCCTTCTGGATCGGCGCCGGTTTTGCTCGTGGCTGTTTTCTTCGGTGCCGCTTTCTTGGCCTTGCTTGCGCCTGCCTTTGCCGCCGGCTTTTTGGTGCTCGTCGCCTTGGCGGGCGCCTTTTTCGCAGTCGCCTTCTTGCCCGCCGCTTTCTTCGCCGGGGCTTTCTTCCCGCCCTTCGCGGCCTTGGCGGCGATCAGCTCGAGCGCGCGCTCGAGCGTGATGTCCTCGGGCGCAAGATCGCGCGGCAGGGTCGCGTTGATCTTTTCCCATTTCACATAGGGCCCGTAGCGCCCGTTCATCACCGCGACCGGACCGCCATCCGGGTGATCGCCCAGCTCGCGCAACGGGGCGGCGGGTGCGGCGCGGCCGCGCACCTGTTTGGCGGCCAGCACCTCGACCGCGCGGTTCATGCCCACCGTGAACACCTCATCCACATCGGGCAGATTGGCGTATTTCTTGCCGTGCTTCACGAAGGGGCCATAGCGCCCGATCCCCGCCTCGATCATCTCGCCATCCTCGGGATGGGGCCCGATCTCGCGCGGGAGCGAGAGCAGATCAAGCGCGCGCGCAAGATCCAGCGTCGCGGGATCCCACGGCTTCGGAACCGAGGCGCGGGGCGGTTTGGGCTGCTCTTCGGTCGCCTCGCCGCGCTGGACATAGGGGCCAAAGCGCCCGCTGCGCAGGCTGATCTGATCGCCGGCGTCCTCGCCCAGAATCCGGTCGCCCGCCGGCTCTTCCCCGCCCGGCGCCGACAGCGCGCGGGTGTAGCGGCATTCGGGATAATTGCCGCAGCCGATGAACGCGCCGCCCGAACGCGCGGTCTTGAGGCTGAGCCGGCCCGCCCCGCATTGCGGGCAGATGCGCGGGTCCGAGCCGTCCTCGCGCGGCGGATAAAGGTGATCGGCAAGCGCGTCGTTGATCGATTCCAGCACCTCGCCGATGCGCAGATCGGAGGTGCCGTCCAAAGCGGCGCTGAAATCGCGCCAGAACCGGCGCAGAACCTCGCGATATTCGCGCCCGCCGGACGAGATGTCGTCCAGCTCGGATTCCATGTTCGCGGTGAAATCATAGCTCACATAGCGGGGGAAATAGCGGGTCAGGAAGGCGGTGACGAGACGGCCCTTATCCTCGGGGATCAGCCGGTTCTTGTCCTTGCGGACATATTCGCGGTCCTGAATCGTCGTCACGATGCTGGCATAGGTCGAGGGGCGGCCGATGCCGAGCTCTTCCATCTTCTTGACCAGAGTCGCCTCGGTATAGCGCGGCGGGGGCTGCGTGAAATGCTGCCGCGCCAGCACCGCGCCGGCGTCGTCCTGCTGCGCGGCGCCCTCGCCCTCGGCCAGCCGCGCGGCCTCGGCGCGCATCCCGCCGGCGACCTTCCGCGCGGTCTCGCCCTCGGTGATCTGCGGCAGGCGCGCGCCATCCTCGTCATCGTCATCATCGCGGCCCTGATCGTAGATCGCGAGAAACCCGTCGAACAGCATGACTTGACCCGTCGCACGCAGCCCGACCTGGCCGTCCTGACTGCCGATCTCGACCGTGGTGCGCTCCATACGGGCGGATTCCATCTGGCTCGCGAGGCTGCGCTTCCAGATCAGATCGTAAAGCGCGCGTTGGTCCTTGTCGGTGATCCGCGCGCGGTCGGGCGAGAGGTTCATATCCGTCGGGCGGATACATTCATGCGCCTCCTGCGCGTTTTTCGCCTTGTTCTTCCACATCCGCGGCGATTTCGGGATATATTTCTCGCCGAACCGCGCCTTGATCGCATCGCGCGCGGCCATCACCGCTTCGGGAGCCATGTCGATCCCGTCGGTCCGCATATAGGTGATGAGCCCCGCCTCGTAGAGCCGCTGCGCGGTCGACATGCAGGCCCGCGCGCCCATGCCGAGCTTGCGGCTCGCCTCCTGCTGAAGCGTCGAGGTCATGAAGGGCGGCCACGGGTTGCGGCTGGCGGGCTTGGCGGTCACCGAGGAAACGCTCAGATCGCGCGAGGCGATCGCCGCGACGGCAAGGCGTGCCTGCGTCTCGTCGGGCAGATCGTAGCGCTCGAGCTTGCGGCCGGTGAGGCTGACAAGGCTCGCCTCATATTCCTCGCCCGAGGGGGTGGCGAGGCGGGCCTTGACGGACCAGTATTCGCGCGGGTTGAACGCCTCGATCTCCATCTCGCGCTCGACGATCAGGCGTAGCGTGACGGACTGGACGCGCCCGGCCGATTTCGCGCCCGGCAGCTTGCGCCACAGCACCGGCGAGAGGTTGAAGCCGACCAGATAATCCAGCGCGCGGCGGGCGAGATAAGCATCGACCAGATCGCGGTCGATCTCGCGCGGGCGCGCCATCGCCTCGGTCACGGCGGTTTTGGTGATCGCGTTGAAGGTGACGCGGCTGACCGATTTGCCTTTCTTGAGCGCCGGGGCAAGCGCCTCGAGCAGGTGCCACGAGATCGCCTCGCCCTCGCGGTCGGGGTCGGTCGCAAGGATAAGCGCGTCATCGCCCGACAGAGCGTCGCGAATCGCCTTGAGGTGCTTCTTGCTGTCGCTCGCCACCTCCCATTTCATGTCGAAATCGGCTTCGGGATCGACCGAGCCATCCTTCGGCGGCAGATCGCGGACATGCCCGAACGAGGCCAGCACGGTGTAATCGTCGCCGAGATATTTGTTGATCGTCTTGGCCTTGGCCGGAGATTCGACAACGACGACGGGCATGGGATTCTCCTTGCGGGTTTGGCAGCGGAACATGGTGGCGGGGCAGCGCCGTGTCAACACGCGGTGAAGGTGGGGGGTGGGGAGAGGGGGGCGCGGCGACGCGCGTTTGGCTGGTGATATGTGACCGGCGGCGCGGTAGCGACTTCCCGGACTGGGGGTGACAGGGGACGATGCCCGCCGCCCGTGCAACGGACCGTGTTAGGACATGTGCCGGCGGCCGCGCGGCGTTGGCACGGGGCCACTTGTTGTCGCGAGTCGTGGACGGCAACGGTGCGCTTTGGGCGGAGCGGTGTGCCGCGTTGAGGACAGCGTCGGGCTCGCGCAGAAACGGTGCCGGCCTCTCGTCCGCCTAGCGTAGGGAGAGGGCGCGCTCTCCGCGAGTCGCGCTGCTTGGCGCGTCATGCAAGCGCGATCTGGCCGCCGCGCAGGCGGGTGATGTGCCCGCTTAGCTCGAGGGACAGAAGGGCGGGGGCGAGTGTGGCGGGGGGGAGGTTGATTGAGCGGATGAGGTGGTTCTCGTCGATTGGGCTTGGTGACAAGAGGGCGAGGATACGCGTTTCGATGGGATCGAACTTCGCGGTTTCGGGCGGCGGAGGTTCTGGTGCTGGGCTCGGCGCTTTCGCGCGCGGCTCGGGTGCGGCGCGGGGGCCCGATGGCCATTTGGGCGCGGCAGCATCGTGCTGCGGATGAGTGCCCGTATCGCGCAGCGTCGATGAGGCCGAACAAGCGAGCGGCGCCTGCGGCTGCTTTAGATCATCGAGATCGGGATGTGGAGGCACATCTCGGGTAAGGTCGCTTGGGCCGCGCGGCGCGGCATGAGGCGCAGCATCCGCTTGCCCCGCAGCGTGCGCACCGTAAACACTCTCTTCTCGGCTTGTGTCGAGCTGCGTGGGAGCCGGGGGCTCATCATCGGCGGCTCTTTCATCGCCCGAGCACGCCACAAACCGCTCGGGCCGGCCCTCCGCGTGGACGTGCGGGCGCTCATCATCCGCAACTCTCTCGTCGCCCCCAACCGCAACCCTGCGCCGCCCTGCCTCCGGCCAGGCGCCGCCCGCACACCCCTCGCTCGCGCCGATCGCGTCCAGCACGTCCTGCGCGTTGCGGATGAGGGTCGCGCCGTCGCGGAGCAGCAGGTTGCACCCGCTCGCGCGGCTGTCGGCGGGGTGGCCCGGCACCGCCATCACCTCGCGCCCCTGATCGAGCGCGAGCCGCGCCGTGATCAGGCTGCCCGAGCGCGTCGCCGCCTCGACCACCACGAGCCCGTGCGCCAGCCCCGAGATGATGCGGTTGCGCAGCGGAAAGTGGCGGGCGACCGGCTCGGTCCCTATGGGTTGTTCGCTGACAAGGCAGCCGCGATCGCAGATGGTCGCGGCCAGCACGCGATGCTCGGCCGGGTAGACGACATCGACGCCGCCCGCCATCACCGCGACCGTGCCGTGCTTCAGGCTGGCCTCATGCGCGGCCGCGTCGATCCCGCGGGCGAGGCCGGACACCACGGTCAGCCCGGCTTCGGCGAGGGCGGCCGCCAGCCCGCGCGCCATACGGCCGCCGAGCGCGGAGGCGTTGCGCGAGCCGACAAGCGCGATCATCGGGCGGCGGAGGGCGTCCATATTCCCGCGCACCCAGATCACCGGCGGAGCGTCGGCAATTTCGCGCAAAAGCGGCGGGTAATCGGGCGAATCATGCGCGATCAGCCGCGCGCCGAGTCGCTGACCCGCGCGCAATTCGGCCTCGGCCGCCGCCTCGCTGGCGGGGACGTAGCCGCTGGCCCCGGCGGCGCGCGCGATCTCGGGCAGCGCGTTCAAAGCCGCTTGCGCGCTGCCATATTCCTCAACCAGCCGGTAGAACGTCGCCGGCCCCACCCGGCGCGAGCGAATAAGCCGCAAAGCCGCGAGATAATCATCGCCGCCTTGCCAGACGGCGGCTGCCCGCACTTTACGTGAGATCAACTGCAACATATTCGCCCGCGCCCCGATTCCCTCGGAGCCTAGCGCGCGAAGTGTTAATATTTCGTTAGCGCGGCCGACCGAACGCGCCTCAGGAGGCCGAGCCGCCCACCGTCAGCCCGCCGATCATCAGCGTCGGCAGCCCGACGCCGACCGGCACCCATTGCCCCTGCTTGCCGCAATTTCCGACGCCCGGATCGAGCGCGAGGTCGTTCCCGATCGCCCGGATCTGCTGGAGCGCGGTGGCGCCATCGCCGATCAGCGTCGCCCCGCGGATCGGATCGCCCACCGCGCCGTTTTTCACCCGATACGCCTCTGTGCAGGAGAAAACGAACTTTCCGCTCGTAATATCGACCTGACCGCCGCCGAAGCCCACCGCGTAGATCCCGTCCTTGAGATCGGCCAGAATCGCCTCGGGTTCGGTATCGCCGCCCAGCATGAAGGTGTTTGTCATGCGCGGCATCGGGGCGTGGGCGTAGCTCTCGCGCCGCCCGTTGCCCGTGGGCGCCACCCCCATCAGCCGCGCATTCTGGCGGTCCTGGAGATAGCCGGTCAGAATACCGTCCTCGATCAATACGTTACGGGCGGGCGCCGTGCCCTCGTCATCGACCGAGATACTGCCGCGCCGGTCCGGTATGGTGCCATCGTCGATCACCGTGACGCCCGGCGCGGCGACGCGCTGGCCCATCAGACCGGCGAAGGCGGAGTGGCCCTTGCGGTTGAAATCCCCCTCGAGCCCGTGGCCGACCGCCTCGTGCAGCAGGATGCCGGGCCAGCCGGGGCCGAGCACGACATCCATCACCCCGGCTGGCGCGGGGACGGCGCGCAGATTGACGCGGGCGATGCGCAGCGCCTCGGCCACCTGCGCCTGCCAATGCGCCGGCTCGATCAGCGAGGCCAGAGCGATGCGGCCCCCGCCGCCCGCGCTGCCGGTCTCGCGCCGGTTGTTATCCTCGACGATGACCGAGACGTTAAGCCGCGCCATCGGCCGCGTGTCGGTGACGAGCCCCCCTTCGGGGCGCAAGATGGCGATTTCCTGAAGCGAGGTGCCGATGGACGCCGAGACCTGAACGACGCGCGGGTCGAGCGCGCGGGCATAAGCGTCGATCTCGCGCAAAAGCGCGATGCGGGACGCGACCGTGATGCCCTCGGCCGGGTCGGCGTCCATATAAAGCGCCGCGCCGCGCGCATCCGGCGCTGGCGCCATAACGCGCCCCCCATCCGAGATCGCCAGCCGCACCGTGTCCGCCGCGCGCGCAAGGGCCGCGAGGCTCAGCTCGGAGGAATGCGCGTAACCGGTCACCTCGCCCGCCACGGCGCGCAGCCCGAAGCCCTGCGAGGCGCTGTAGCTCGACCCGCGCAGCCGCCCGTCATCGAAGACCAGAGATTCGGCATGGGCGCGTTCGATGAAGAGCTCGCCATCCTCGGCGCCGCTCAGGGCCTCGCGAACGAGGCGCGCCGCCGCATCGCGGTCGAAATTCTCTTCGAAGGGCTGGAAGGAAGAAATGCTCATAACTGGCTGTCCGATGCTGCTTCCGGCGCGCCGGATATATAGAATTGTGGCAACGCTATCCCTTGCCGGATCGGCGGTTTTGTGGTTGTAAACGCTTTGATGAGGATCGGAAAGGGGTGGCCCTTGGGCCGCCTTCTCGATTATGCCGGGCTTATGCGGCAAGTAACGGGAACGGGAAGACAGTGATGGCAAATGCGATGAGGGGCCGCCTTGCTGCGGTTGGTATGGGGCTGATGGCGGCGCTGCTGGCCGGCCGCGCGGCGGCGCAGGACGCCACCCAGGGCGTTCTGGGCGATCTGCCGATCATCGGCGCGCCGGTCGATGGCGGGATGGGGTTCCACCCGCCGGCAACCTCGCTGGCCCATGACCAGCAATGGCTGGACCTGTTCGTTCTTTACATCATCACCGCGATCACGATTTTTGTCTGCGCGCTGCTGCTGTGGTGCATTTTCCGCTATAACCGCCGCGCGAACCCGGTCCCGGCGCGCTTTACCCATAACACGCCGCTGGAAATCGGCTGGACGCTGATCCCGGTGCTGATCCTGATCGTGATCGGTGTGTTCTCGCTGCCGATCCTGTTCCGCCAGCAGGAAATGCCGAACGATCCCGACGTCGTCATCAAGGTCGTCGGCCATCAGTGGTATTGGTCCTACGAGTACCCGGAAGAGCAGATCGGCTTTGCCTCGATGATGCTCCAGCAGGACCAGCTTGCCGATTACGGCTACAGCGACAGCGAATATCTGCTGGCGACCGACACCGCCGTGGTCGTTCCCACCGGGCGCGACGTGCTGATGCAGGTGACGGCCTCGGACGTGATCCACGCCTGGACGATCCCGGCCTTCGCGGTCAAGCAGGACGCTGTTCCGGGCCGGATCGCGCAGCTTTGGTTCAATGTCGATCCGGGGATGGAGGGCGTCTATTTCGGCCAGTGCTCCGAGCTTTGCGGCGTGAACCACGCCTATATGCCGATCGTCGTGAAAGCCGTGACGCCCGAGGTTTATGACCAGTGGGTCGCCGCCGCGCAGGCCGAGTTCTCGATCGCCGATTCCGGCGCGCCGCGCAGCGTGACGGTCGCCTCGGCTCAGTAAGAGAGGCAGCGTGACCGACACGACCACATATCAGCACGGCGACGAGGCCAGCTTCGGCGATTACGTGGCGCTGCTGAAGCCGCGCGTGATGTCGCTTGTGGTGTTCACGGCCTTTGTCGGGCTGATCGTCGCCCCGGTGGACCTGCACCCTTTCGTCGCCTTTTGCGCGGTGCTCTTCATCGCGCTTGGCGGCGGGGCGTCGGGCGCGCTGAATATGTGGTATGACGCCGATATCGACGCGG
>JAUNRZ010000039.1:0-3854 GCA_030539455.1 Paracoccus sp. (in: a-proteobacteria)
TCGCGCGCGCCGAGGCACTCGACCAAAGCGCGGCCGGATTCGAGTATCCGCACGACCGCGCCAAGCTTGATCTGCTCCGGCGGCAGCGCCAGAACCGCGCCTCCGCCGCTGCCGCGGCGTGTCGAGACGATCCCGCCCTGCGCGAGCTGCTGCATGATCTTGGTGAGGTGGTGGCGCGACAGACCAAGCCCCTCGGCCAGCTCGGCGGTCGAGAACACCCGCAGGGGCGCCGAGGCCATGACCATGAGCATTCGCAGGCCGTAATCGGTGAACGAGGTAAGCTGCATCGCGCGCCTTCAAAGCAAATTCGTTCGGCCGAGGATACAATGGGCGGTATGGGCCGGCAACGGGCATGGCTGGCGCGGCGGGAAGCTGCACGGGCGCGGGCGCGGTCAGTCGAACACGATCACCTGCCGGATTGCGGCACCTGCGGCGAGACGCTCGAACCCCTCATTGATCTGATCGAGGCGCAGGCGGTGCGTCATCAGCTTTTCGATCGGCAGCCGGCCCGCCTCCATCATCGCGGCAAAGCGAGGGATGTCGCGGATCGGCACGCAGGAGCCGACATAAGAGCCCTTGATGCACCGCTCTTCGGCGGTGATCGAGACCGGGGGCAGGGTGATCCGCGCCTCGGGGTTCGGCAGCCCTCCGGTGACGGTCGTGCCGCCACGGCGCGTGATCTGGTAGGCGAATTCCAGCGCGGGGGCTGCGCCGGCAAGCTCGACCGCCAGATCGACGCCGCCGCCGGTCAGATCGCGCACCTGCTGCGCGACATCGGGCGCGGCCGGGTCCACCGCATCGGTGGCGCCAAGCGCGATGGCCTGCGCGCGCTTGTCGGCCGACAGATCAACCGCGATGATCTGCCCCGCACCCGCTGCGATGGCGCCCAGAAGCCCGGCAAGGCCGACGCCGCCGAGCCCGACAATCGCGCAGCTTTGCCCCAGCATCAGCCCACCCGCGTTGAGCACAGAGCCAACGCCGGTCAGCACCGCACAGCCGAGCAGCGCGGCCTTGTCGAAGGGGATCGCCTTGTCGATCGGGATGCAGGAATTTTCCGACATGACCGCGTAGGTCGAAAACGCCGAGACCCCGATATGGTGGTTAACAACATTTCCGCCGACGCTGATCTTGCGGTCTCCGCCCAACAGGGTGCCGCTGGCGCCGGCGATGGCGGCGGGCTCGCACAAGGCGGGGCGGCCCTCGGCGCAGGGGACGCAGTGCCCGCAGGACGGGACGAACACCATCACCACGTGATCGCCCTTGGCAAGACGGCTGACCCCCGGCCCGACCTCTTCGACGATCCCCGACGCCTCATGCCCGAGCGCCAGAGGCAGATCGCGGGGCCGGTCGCCGTTAATCACCGAAAGGTCCGAATGGCACAGCCCGGCCGCCGCCATGCGGACCAGCACCTGTCCGGGGCCGGGCGGGGCGAGCTCGGCCTCGACGATCTCGAGCGGGCGCGAGCGGTCATAGGGGCGCGGCAGGCCCATCTCGCGCAGAATTGCAATGCGTGCTTTCATCTCGGTCTCCGTGCGGGCTGCCGTGTCATCGCGGCGTCGCCTTGGATGTTAGCATGTCGCGCGCGGCAGGCGAGGGGGGGGTTACGCCCGCGCGGCAATGGCTTTGATCACGCCGCTCAACTCGACCAGATGCGCGGCAAGCGGCGATCGCGCGCGCCAGACCAGCCCAAGCTGCCGGCTTGGCGCGGGATCGGGCATGGCCGCCACCGAAATCGGCGCCGCGCGCATCTCGAGCGGGACCGCCATTTGCGGCAAAAGCGTGATCCCGCGCCCCGCTGCGACGATCTGGACGAGCGTGGACAGCGCGCTTCCCTCGATCCGCTGAAGATCGCCCTGCGGCGCGGCGCTGCAATAGGCAAGCGTCTGATCGCGCAGGCAATGCCCTTCCTCGAGCAGCAAAAGCCCGCTTTCCAGCAGATCGCCCGGCCGGGGGATCGGCTCGTCCGCTGCCGCCTCGGGCCGGGCGAGCAGGAAGTTTTCGGTCAAAAGCGGCTCTTCATGAAGCCCGGCCTCGGCCACCGGCAGCGCGACAACCGCGCCGTCAAGCCGCCCCTCGCGCAGCGCCTCGAGCAGACGCGCGGTCTTGGCCTCGATCGGGATCAGTTCGATCGGGCCACAAGCAAGCTCGGCGAGCAGATCGGGAAGCATATAGGGCGCGACGGTCGGGATCAGCCCCAGACGCAAGCGCACCCGCGCCTTCGCCGCGCGGACCGCGCCGTGCATATCCTCGACCGCGCGCAGGATCGCCTCGCCGCGCTGCGCGACCTCGCGTCCCGCCGCCGTCAGCCCGATGCGGCGCGACGAGCGGTCAACCAGCACTGTGCCAAGCTGCGCCTCCAGCTCGCGGACCTGCTGGGACAGGGCGGGCTGCGATATCGCGCATTGGTCGGCGGCGCGGCCGAAATGACCCAGCCGCGCGACGGCGCAGAAATAGCGAAGCTGGCGCAGCGTGATATCAACCATAGGTAAATCTTATCAATCCGATTTAAATTTCGCAATTCCCCTTAACGAACTTCTCTGCAAGGCTGACCTTGACCCCAGCCAAAGGAGAGCCGAGATGAGCGATCGCCCGATCCCCCACGCCGAACCCGAGCCCAAGAACAATGTCGTGACCGCGGGGCCCGAAAACACCCCGCAAGCGCCCAGCGACACCGGCTGCCCGTTCGTTCATGGCGGCGCGACGCGCAACACGAGCCGGGTGATGGATTTCTGGCCCAACGCGCTCAATCTCGACATTCTGGCGCAGCATGACCGCAAGACCAACCCGCTGCCGGATTTCGACTATCGCAAGGCGGTGCGCGATCTTGATGTCGAGGCGCTGCGCGCCGATCTGACCGCTTTGATGACCGACAGTCAGGAGTGGTGGCCGGCCGATTGGGGCCACTACGGAGCGATGTTCGTGCGCATGGCGTGGCACGCGGCGGGAACCTATCGCGCGGCGGATGGGCGCGGGGGCGGGAACACCGGCAATCAGCGTTTTGCGCCGCTCAATTCCTGGCCCGACAATGCGGGCACCGACAAGGCGCGCCGCCTGCTGTGGCCGATCAAGAAAAAATACGGCAACAAGCTGAGCTGGGCCGATCTGATCCTTTACGCCGGCACGGTCGCTTATGAATCGATGGGGCTCAAGACCTTCGGCTTTGCCTTTGGGCGGCCCGATATCTGGCACCCTGAAAAGGATGTTTACTGGGGCGCCGAAGAGGAATGGCTGGCGCCCTCGGACGAGCGTTATACCGATGTGAACGCGCCCGAGACGATGGAAAACCCGCTCGCCGCCGTGCAGATGGGGCTGATCTACGTCAACCCCGAAGGCGTCAACGGAGAGCCGGACCCGGTCCGCACCGCAGCGCAAGTGCGCGAGACCTTTGCGCGGATGGGGATGGACGACGAAGAGACCGCCGCGCTGACCGCCGGTGGTCACACGGTCGGCAAATCCCACGGCAATGGCCGCGCCGAGAATCTGAGCGAGAACCCCGAGGCCGGCGCGATCGAGGCGCAGGGGCTTGGCTGGCTCAACAAGAACGGGCGCGGCGTGGGCCGCGATCAGGTGATCTCGGGGATCGAGGGCGCATGGACGACAAACCCGACCGTCTGGGATAACGGCTATTTCGACATGCTGCTCGGCCATGAGTGGGAGCTGACCAAATCGCCCGCCGGCGCGTGGCAATGGCAGCCGGCTTCGATCGACGAGGACCAGATGCCGCCCGATGTCGAGGATCTAGCGATCCGCACCATGCCGATGATGACGGATGCCGATATGGCGATGCGCGTGGACCCGTCCTACCGCGCGATCATCGAGAAATTCGCCGCTGATCATGAGTATTTCTCGGACGT
>JAUNRZ010000039.1:3954-18044 GCA_030539455.1 Paracoccus sp. (in: a-proteobacteria)
GCGAATGGCGCGCGCATCCGGCTGGCGCCGCAGAAGGACTGGCCGGGGAACGAGCCCGAGCGTCTGGCGCGCGTTCTGGCGGTTCTTGAAGATCTGGCCGAGGCGCATGGAGCCAGCATCGCCGATACCATCGTGCTGGCCGGCAATGTGGGGATCGAGCGGGCCGCAAAGGCCGCCGGGCATGATCTGACGCTGCCCTTCTCGCCGGGCCGGGGCGATGCGACCGAAGATCAGACCGATGCGGAATCCTTTGCCCATCTCGAGCCGCTTGCGGACGGTTTCCGCAACTGGACGAAAGAACTCTATTCGGTCTCGGCGGAAGAGATGATGCTCGATCGTGCGCAGCTCATGGGTCTGACGGCGGCCGAGATGACCGTGCTGGTCGGCGGCTTGCGGGTGATCGGGGCGAATCACGGCGGCTCGAAAGCGGGGGTGTTTACCGACCGCGAGGGCGCGCTGAGCCGCGATTTCTTCGTGAACCTGACCGATATGCGCAATAGCTGGAAGCCGGTGACACGCAACGAATACGACATCGTAGATCGCAGCAGCGGCGATCTGCGCTGGAAGGCGACGCGCGCCGATCTGGTGTTCGGCTCGAACGCGATCCTGCGCGCCTATGCCGAGTTCTACGCGCAGGACGATGCCGAGCAGCGTTTCATCGACGATTTCGCCGCGGCATGGACGAAAGTGATGGAGGCGGATCGCTTCGATCTTCGTAGTTAACGCGCGCCCCGATTCCGCTTACGCGAAACCCGCTAACCACGAAAAGTTGAACGCCGCGGCAATCCATCGCCGCGGCGCTTTTCTTTGCGCGGCTTGGCGGGGTGCGATGGCGTTGCGGTGAGGGTGGCATTATCGCTATCGATCGCTCAACTTTCGCTTACCCGCGCCCGTTTTACGGATCCTTATCCGTGCGCCCAGAGGCCGGCCAAGCGGCCCCCGACAAAGCCGTTTCTGCTTCCCTTATGACACTGATATGACTGACGTTTGGCGGTTGCCGAGCGGCAAAAAACAGCCGATAAATTAGTTTCTTTGCGGGTTATCGCCGGCCCCTGTCTGGGGGCCCATTGGCGGAACTGCAAAGCATCTGTAGTGTTCTGTTAGACTAAATTGTCTGGTTTATATTTGTTCAGGGTTTGACGAGTGCATATTGGTAATCAGCCGGATTTCATAATCATTGGCGCGATGCGTTGTGCGACCACGACGCTTTATGACTATCTGGCGCGCCACCCCGACATCTCGATGTCGCGCGAGAAAGAGACGGATTTCTTCGTCGCCGAAAAATCGCTCTCGCTTGGGCCGGACTGGTATCGCGGGCAGTTCGACCCCGCGCGCAAGCTCTGGGGCGAGGCGAGCCCGAACTATACCAAAGGCCGCGATTTTCCGGGCGTTCCGGCGCGGATCAAGGCGTTTTGCCCGGATGTCCGGCTGATCTATGTCGCGCGTGATCCTGTCGCGCGGGCCGTGTCGCAATATGGCCATTCGTGGAGCATGGGGCTCATCAAGGACCGCCCCGATCATTTCTACGACAGCCACGAATATCACCATATTCTGGACGCGAGCCGTTATGCCGCGCAGCTTGGGCTTTATCTCGACCATTTCGCGCCCGAGGCGATTCTGGTGCTCGATTTCGACGAGCTGGTGAGCACGCCGCAATCGGCGCTCGACAAGGTGCACGCGCATATCGGCGCGCGGCCGATGAAGCTCGAGGCGGCGGTGCGGAGCAATGACACCGCGGGGCTGTCGCGCATCCCGCCTTCCGTGCTGCGCCTGACAAGCGGGCCTCTGCGCCCGCTGATGCTGCGCTTTGTCGGCCGGCCGGTGCGGCAATTCGTCAAGCGCGTGCTTTCCGTCGGCCCGCAGCGGCTTGTGCCGGTGCTGCCCGAGCATGTGACCGAGCGGATGCGCGATGCGCTGGCCGCCGATGCGGCCGAGTTCCGGCGCCTGACCGGGATGACCTTCCCGCGCTGGGTGGTCTGACATGGCAGCAAGCTACGCCCTTCCGGCCGGCCGCCCACGGCCCGTCGCGACGTCCGCTCAGGCGGGTTTTTGGGCGTGCTACGATGTGACGCTGGCCTTTCTGGTCATGGTCTGCGCCAGCGATCTGCCGAACCGTTTCGGCTTCACCACGATGATGTGGATGGGGCTTTACGCGATGGCGCTGCTGCGCATCGTGCTGGTCTGGCCGGCCTTCTGGCAGATGCTGCGCGCCAATGCGGTTTATCTGGCCTATCCGGCGGTCTGCCTTGCCAGCACGATCTGGTCGCTGACGCCGTCGCGGAGCGCGGCCTCCGGGCTTCAGATTGCTATGACGATGCTGATCGCGATGTTCATCGGCTGGCGGTTCAATCCGCGCCAAGTGATGCTGATCGTCTATGCGGCGCTGATGGCGGGCGTGTTGCTGTCGGCGCTGAATCTGGCGACTGGCGGGGCGCTGGGGCGTCCGCTTTACAGCTATGTCGGCGGGCTGCTGGGGGTTTACACCAACAAGAACATGCTGGGCCATTATGGGCTGGTCGCGACGCTGATCGGGCTGGCGCTTGCCTTCATGCCGCGCGGCGCGCTGCCCGAGATCGTGCGGCGTCTGGCCCTGCCCGGCGCGCTGCTTGGCGCGGCGATGGTCGCGATGTCGCTGTCGATGACCTCGGTCCTGCTGCTGCCGGTTTTCGGCCTGATGCTGCTGGCGCTGCTGCGGCGCGCGCTGCCGCGGCCGCTGGTCTGGGCAAGCGCGGCACTGGCGCTGCTGGTCGTCGGGATCGGCCCGGTTGCTTTGGCGATGCTGAATATCGACCCGGTGGACGAGGTGCTTCGCGCGACCGGCAAGGATCTGACGCTGACCGGGCGGACCGAGCTTTGGGGGATCGGCCTGCGCGCCATCGCTCAATCGCCGCTGCTGGGTTACGGCAACGGGGCGTTCTGGCTCTCGCCCGCCTTCGAGGCTGAACGGTTCGCCTCGCTCGGTGCCGGCTCGACCGCGCCCTCGCTGCATAACATGGCGATCGACATCATGGTCGGGACCGGCGCGCTGGGCCTTGGCGCGATGCTGCTCCTGCTTGGCACCACGCTTGCGCGCGCTATCCGCTTTCACCGTAGCGCGCCCAGCGTCGAATCCTCGCTCGCGCTTGTCACGGTGATGCTGCCGATCACCGTCGCGATGGTCGAGCCGTTTCTTTATCGCCAGCATGAGTTTCCGCTGATCTGGATCGTGGTGATCGGCGTCAGCATCGCGTCTCACAGCCCGCGCCAGCCCGCAATGCCCGGAGCGGGACGATGAGAGAGCTCCCGCCCTTCGCCCGGATGAAAACCCGCGCGCAGCGCTATGGCGGGCGGATGGCGCGCAGCCTGCCGGGCAGCGGGCTGCGCCATGATTGCGCGTTCATGCACCTGCCGAAATGCGGCGGCACCTCGGTTTCCGAGGCGCTTTACGCAACCGTGCCGCTCCATCTCAAGATCGGCATTCTCGATTCGCCCTCGATCCGAACGGGGCAGGCGCTGTTTCATACCGGTCGCGCAGACGACTCTTATCACGACGAGGGCCCGAACGCCGAAACCGTCGCCGCCTTCCGCGAGCAGCTTTTGCTGATGCACATGGCGCATGGCTGCCGTCTGGTTCACGGGCATTTCCTGTTCTCGGAAACCGCGTGGCGGGAATTTGGCGCGCGCTATCGCTACGTGACGATCATGCGCGATCCGGTCGAGCGGACGATCTCGAATTTCCGCATGGATCGCCGGACGGGCACGTTCTCGGGCGATCTCGACAGTTTTCTGTCGAGCGAGGAAGGCCGGCTGAAGGCCCAGCACGCGCTGCGGTTCCTGAGCGGGCGGGCGCGGATCGCGCCGGGCGCCGAGGCGGATGCGCTGGCCATCGCGCTCACCAATCTCGAGAGGTTTTCGCTGGTCGGGTTTCTCGATGACCTGCCGGGCTTTGCGGCCGATTTCGCGGCGATGTTCGGCCCGAGGCCGTGGATCGCGCGCCATAATGAGGCAAGCGATGCGGGCGTCACGCTGAGCGGCGCGCAGCGGGCGCGTCTGGCCGAGCTTTGCGCGCCGGATATCGCGCTTTACGACGCGGCGCGCGCCCGGTTTGCCAGCAAAAAGGGGGACGCGGCATGAAGCAGGGCGATGGCTGGACCCCCGCGCATCTGAACCGCGCGCCCGAGGTTGACCTGGGCGGCTCGCTGCGCGCGGCGTTCGCGGGAATGCGGCGTCAGAAATGGGTGATCGGCGCGGTGGCAAGCGGGATGACCGCGCTCGCGCTTGCCTATGTGCTGACGGCGACGCCCGAATACACCGCGCGGGCCGAATTGCTGCTGGACCCGCGCATCTCGACGACCTCGCCCTCGGGGCCGGATGGCGCCTCGCTGCTGCTGTCGGATGCGCTTGTGGTGGACAGCGAGATCCGCGTTCTGACCTCGCGCGGGCTGACGACGCGGCTGGCCGGCGATCTGGGCCTGTTCGATGAGGGTGCCGCCGCGCCCGAGGCGCCAAGCGGCTTGCGCGCAATTGCCGAGGATCTGCGCGCGCGGCTTCTGAACGAAGACCAGGCGGCCGAGCCCGCCCCTCTGCTTGACGGCGCGCCTGCCGAGACCGCGCGGCGCGAGGCGATACGGCGCGAGATGATGCGCGGGCTTGACGTGCGCCGCGCCGGGAACACCTACATCATCGAGATCGCCTATTCCTCGCCCGATCCGGTCTTCTCGACCAATCTCGTCAACCAGCTCATCGAGACGTATTTCATCGTCGAGGCCGAGGAAAACCGCGCCGACAGCGCCCGCGTCTCGTCCTGGCTGGATGAGCGGGTCGAGGTGCTCGCCGCCGATGTGAACGCCGCCGACAGCGCGGTCGAGGCTTACCGCGAAGAGCAGCAGCTTTACCTGATGACCGGCGATATCCTGCCCTCGCAGGCCGAGCTGTCGGCGGCGAGCACGCGCCAGATCGCCATGCGCTCGGACCTGATCGAGCTGCGCGCCAGTCTCGAGAAGGTGCGCGCCGTGATCGAGACGCAATCGGTGTCGGGGCTGATGGACGGAACGCTGGGCGGTGAGGTGGCCAGCCCCGCGCTGCGCGATCTTCAGACGCGCTACGCCGAGACGCTTGAGCGCGAGGCGGATCTGGTCGCGCGGATGGGTGCCGGGAGCGCGACTGTCGCCGCGACCCGCCGCGATCAGGAGCAGCTTCGGAGCCTGATCCTCGACGAGGCGCGCCAGATCGAGGACCGCCTGCAAGCCCGCGTCACGACGACCAGCCAGCAGATTGCCGCCACCGATGCGCAGATCGCCGAGCTGCGCGAGCGGGCGAGTTCGGACGCGCGCAGCTCGATCCGCCTGCGCGAGCTGGAACGCGAGGCGGCGCTCAAACGCGCGGAATACGAGACCATGCTGGGCGAGCTGAACAGCATCCTCCAGATCCAGAGCTTCGAGCGCTCGCCCGCCCGCGTCATCGCGCGCGCCGTGCCGCCCGACATCAAATCCTCGCCGCGATCGACGCGGACGGTGCTGCTGGCGCTGTTTGGCGGGCTGATCCTTGGCGGCGCGCTCGCCTTCCTGCGCGAGGCGATGGACAACCGCGCGCGCCGCCCGGCCGATCTGCGCGAGGGCTTGGGGGTTCCCTATCTGGGCGTCGTCCCCGCGCGCCGGATCGAGACTGCGCGCCCCACATTTGCCGCGATGCGGATCGAGGCTGATCGCGCGCGCAAGGCGGCTTCGGGGCAGGCTCCGGGCGCGGCCGTGATCGGCGTGACGGGGGCGGCCTCGTCCGATGCGGCGCGCCTCGCCGCGAGCTTTGCGGGCGATCTTGCGGCGCGCGGCGCGCGGGTCGCGCTTGTCTCGCCGGGCGCTGTGCCGGGCTCGGCGCGCGAGATCGCAACGCCGGAAGCCGGCGAGCCGCTGCATATATCCGCGGGGCTGGCACCTTCCGACCTTGCCGACCCGCGCAGCGCCGATGCTCTGGCGCGGCTGCTTGGCGATCTGCGGGGGCGCGCCGATTATGTCGTGCTGAACCTGCCTCCGCTGGAACGGTCGGCCGCGTTGCGCGCGCTGTCCGGCCTGACGGACGGTGTGGTTCTGGCGGTCGGCTGGGGCCGGCATAGCCTTCCGGGTCTGGCCGAGCGGCTCGAGAACCTGCCGCAGCTTCGCCGCCTGCTTCTTGGCGGCGTGTTTACCCAAGTCAAACCCAGAAAATACCAGTCCTACAACGGGTCAGGAGGCCGCGATGACCTCGCATTTCAAGCATGACCACCGCGCCGGCGCGGGCATTGCGACGGCGCGCGGCCCCGCTCAGATCGCCGAAATCGCCCAAGGCGGGCTTTATGCGCGCTACGCCAAGCGCGGGCTCGATATCGTCGGCGCAGTGCTGCTTGGTCTGGTGTTCGCGCCGCTGATCCTTGTGCTTTTGCTGGTGGTCACGCGCGATGGCGGGTCGGCGATCTTCGGGCACCGCCGGGTCGGGCGCGACGGGCAGATGTTCCGCTGCCTCAAATTCCGCACGATGGTGACGGACGCTGAAGAAAGGCTCAACCGCCTGCTTGTCTCCGACCGGCGCGCTGCCGAGCAATGGGCGGCCGACCGCAAGCTGGACCCTGACCCGCGCATCACCCCCATCGGCCGTTTCCTGCGCGCCAGCAGCCTCGACGAGCTGCCCCAGCTTTGGAATGTCCTGCGCGGCGAGATGAGCCTTGTCGGCCCGCGCCCCGTCACGCTTGACGAGTTGGCGCGCTACGGCGAGGCGCGCGCGGTCTATCTGGCGCTGCGGCCCGGCCTCACCGGCAAATGGCAGGTCAGCGGGCGCAATGATGTGAGCTATGACAGCCGGATCGCGCTGGACGTGGAATATGCCAGCCGCATCAGCCTGACCGAGGATCTGTCGATCCTGGCGAAAACGGTCGGCGTCGTTCTCGCCAAGACCGGAAAATGAGCCGCGACGCGATGAACGCCCCGCCCGATCAGGACTGTTCGGGATTGCCCCGCATTACCGGGCGGACGGCGCGCGGCTGCCGTGCGGGCTGGCGCGCCGCAAGCCAGGCCGAGCCTGCCGCGACGATATTGGCCGCGATGATGAACACAGCGAGATCGCGCAGCACCGAGCCGCCGCCGATCAGCAGATGCACCGCGATGACGGCCAGAACACCGCCAAGCAGTCCGCCAATGAGATGGCGCAGAATCATGGATGCCCCTTCCAATCAAAGACCATGTTCAGCGATGCTCTTACGCAAGAAACCTTACCAGAGCGTTAATTGCGTGGCAGTGCCAAGCGAGATTGCTAAATAATGTCGCGTTACGCTGTCGCTAAGTCAATTCTGAATTCAGATGCGGACGTAACGTCGAGTCGCGCGCGCATGGCGCGGGCGCTTGGCAGCGACGCGGGCGGGCTGGTCGATTCGCTGCTGCTCATCACCGCGCGGATCGGGGCGAATTTGCTGGCGCTCGCGTGGATTTTCATGATGGCGCGGCTGCTTGTTCCTGACGAGGCAGGCCGGGTTTTTCAGGCGATGGCCTTGGCGCAGCTTGGCTCGGCACTGGTGACGGCCAATCTCGAGTCGGGCTCGATGCGGTTTCTGGTCACGGCCGAGGCCGCCGGCAGGGCCGATGTCATGCGCGGCTTCATCCGGCTCAACCGGCTTCTGGTCGGCGCGTTGCTGGTCCCGGTCGCCGCCCTGGTGGCGGTGCTGCTTTGGCGCAAGAACGGAGGGGCTGCGGATTTTCTGCCGCTTGCGCTGAGCGCAGTGGCGGCGGTCCCGATGATCGCGCTTGCGCGGATGACATCGCGCCACGCGGCGGCCTTGGGCGCGATCCGGCCCGGCCTTTTGCCGCGGCTTCTCGCTGGCCCGCTTGTGCTGACGATCGGGCTTGTTGCGCTTCACCTTGGCGGCGCGAAGCCCGCCGCCTGGCACATCGTCGCGCTTTTCACCCTCTCCGAGATCATCGCCGCCGCGCTTCAGCAATACCTGCTGCGCCGGCGCTTTGCCTTCATGGCGCAGGGGCCCGCCGATATGAGCGGATGGCGCGACTGGGCGCGGCAGGGGGCGTGGCTCGCGCCGGGGCTCGCGATGTCGGAATATCGCAAATCGCTGCTGATCGCGCTTGCGGCGCTTGTGCTGGCGCCTGGGGATGTAAGCCGGCTGGCGATCGCCTTTTCGATCATCAATTTCATCAGCTTTGGCGTGGTGGCGGTGGATGTCGCCTTCATGCCCCGCATCGCGCGGGCGATGGCCTCGGGCGACGCTGTGCGGCGCGATCATTTGCTGGCGCTGAGCATGGTTATCAAGCTGGCCGGGCTGGCGCTTGGCGCGGCATTGGTCTGGGCGCTCGGCCCGCTTGTGCTGGCGCTTCTCGGGCCGGAATATGTCAGTGCCGAGGGGGCCATGATGATCATGCTGCTGATCCCGGTGCTGAGCGTTCTGGCCGGGCCGGGCGCGGGGATATTGATGGCCGCCGGGCTGGGCCGGCTGGACTTCGCGAGCAACCTTGCGGGGGGCGTGACGCTCGCCCTTGCGATGTGGCTCGGTGGCCGGCTGGGCGGAGTTGACGGGGCGGCTTGGGGCGCGGTTGCCGGGCTTGGCGTGACGGTCCTGCTGGCCGCGCTGCTCAGCCGCCGGGGGGCCGGGATCGGCACCACGATTGCCTGCCTGCGCCATCTGCGGCAGCAAGGTGAGGCGGCGAAATGACCGCCGCCGAGACCAGACTGCCCCGCCCGAACGAGGTTCTGGCGGTGGTGCCCGCGCTGAATGAAGAGCGCGCGATCCGGGCTTGCCTGCTTTCGCTGCTGGAGGGGTATGCGCCCGAGGCGGCGCCTCAGATCGTCGTTGCCGATGGGGGCAGTAGCGACCGGACCCGCGCGATCGTCGCCGAGATTGCGCGCGCTCACAAAGGCGTCCGGCTGATCGACAACCCCGCGCGCCTGCAGTCGGCGGGGCTCAACGAGGCGGTGCGCGAATGCGCCCTTCCGCGCCACCGCGTCCTTGTGCGCGCCGACGCCCATGCCCATTACCCGCCGCGCTACCTGATGGATGCGGCCGAGGCGCTGCACCGCAGCGGCGCCGCCTCGGTCGTCGTGCCGATGGATTCCGTGGCCAATGGCTGCTTCGCGCGGGCGGCGGCGTGGGTTGTGGACACGCCCCTTGGCTCGGGGGGCGCGGCGCATCGGGGCGGGCGGCGCTCGGGCTTTGTCGATCACGGCCATCACGCGGCGATGGATCTCGGCTGGTTCCGGCGCATCGGGGGCTATGATCCGCTGTTTAGCCATAACGAGGATGCCGAGTTCGACCACCGCCTGCGCATGGCGGGCGGGACGATCTGGATGGAGGCGGGGCTGCGGCTCGACTACCAGATGCGCCCGAGCCTGCGCGCGCTTGCGCGTCAATACTGGAATTACGGGCGCGGGCGCGCGCGCACGGTTACCAAGCACGGGGTGCGCCCGAGGCTGCGCCAGCTCGCGCCGGCGGTGAACCTGCTGCTGATCGCGCTTGGGGCGGCGGTTGCGGCTGCCGGCGCGCTTGTCGGCTCGGGCGCGGCGCTTGCGTTTGGGCTGGCGTGGCCCGCGCTTTATGCAGGGGTGCTGCTGGGCGTGTCGGTCGCGGCGGCGCTGTCGATGCGCAGCCTTTGCGGGCTCTGGGCCGGCCCCGCGCTCGGCGCGATGCATCTGCCGTGGGGCGCGGGGTTTCTCACGGGTCTTTGGACCTACAGCCGGCAGGGCGGCGCAAGATGAACCAGATCGCGATCCTGCTTGCCACTTTCCGCCGCCCGCAAGTCGCGGAAACCATCGCCTCGCTGGCGGCGCAGGACGTGCCGCCCGGCGTTTCGCTGCGCCTCATCGTGGCCGATAATGACGAGACCGAAAGCGCCCGCCATATCGTTGCGGGTGCGGCGTGCGATTTGCCGTTTGAGTGGACCTATCTGCACGCCCCCGCGCAGAATATCTCCATCGCGCGCAATGCCTGTCTTGATGCGGCGGGGGGCGCCGACTGGGTCGCGTTCATCGACGATGACGAGATCGCGGCTTCTGACTGGCTGATGCGGCTTTGCGAATATGCCCGTCAGCACGAGCTCGACGGGGTGTTCGGCCATGTGCTCGCGGTCTATCCGCCGGATGCGCCCGGCTGGATGCGCCGGCTTGAGCCGCACAGCCATCGCCCGCCCGCGAGCCCGCCGCCGATCACCGGATCAAGCGGGAACACCTTGCTGCGATGGCGCGGAACGCCTTGGCAGAACGAGCGGTTCGATCTCTCGCGCGGGCGCAGCGGGGGTGAGGACACCGAGTTCTTCATGCGCCTTCACCGCATGGGCGCCAGATACGGCGTCGCGCCGGACGCGGTGCTGTGCGAGCCTGTGATCCCCGCCCGGTTGAGCCTTGACTGGCTGCGCCGGCGCCGCTTTCGGATGGGGCAGACCCATGCCGTGACCGCGACCACGCATCTGGGCCGCGCCAGGCTGCTCGCCGGCGGGGCAGCTAAAGCGGGCTATTGCGCGCTTTGCCAGCAGCTCGCGCGCGACGAGGACAAGCGGCATTTCTGGATGCTGCGCGGGGCGCTTCATCGCGGGGTGGTGGCGGGCGCTCTTGGCCGCCGTCAGGCCGAGCTTTATGGCGGCGGAGAATGAAGGGTTCGGCTGATCTCGCGGGGCTGCGGGTCGCGGTCTTCGGGTTTGACGCGACCGAGGCCTCGCAGATCAGGCGCATCCGTGCCTTGCGCGCGCTTGGCTGCGACGTCACCGCCTTTTGCCAGCGGCGCGGGAATATGGATGCGGATTTCCAGCCGGACTGGCCGCTTTTCGACCTTGGCCGCGCGCCCAATCGGGGCTTTGTGCGGCGCGGCGCGGGGCTCCCCGCCGCCGTGACCCGCGCGCTTGCCGGCTGGCGCGAGCTGGCGCAGGCTGATCTGGTCATCGCGCGGAACCTCGATCTCGCCCTTATCGCGCTTGCCGCACGGCGGATTGCCGCGATGCGCGCCGGCCGCCCGCCTGCGCCGCTGGTTTACGAATGCCTCGACATTCACGGTCTGATGACGCGCGAGGGGCGGATCGGTGCCGCGATGCGCGCGCTCGAGCGGCGCGTGCTGGCCCGGACGGCGCTGCTCGTGCTGTCCTCTCCGGGGTTTTTGCGGCATTATTTCAAGCCTTTGCAGGGCTGGGATGGCCCCACCGCCTTGGTCGAGAACAAGCTTTATCTCGGTGATGATCCACCTAAGCGCCCCGCCGCGCCGGGCGAGAGAGGCGGGCCTTTGGTGCTGGGTCTGGTCGGCTCGATCCGCTGCAAGCCCTCGGTCGATCTGCTGCTTGAGACCGCGCTGCGGATGGGGGGCGATCTGCGCCTGCATTTCGCGGGCAATGTGCATGAACACGCGGTGCCCGGCTTTCACCGCGCCATCGCCGCGCACCCCTTCGCCGAATGGGCGGGGCCCTATAGCTACCCGTCCGGCCTGCCTGCGGCCTATGCGCCCTGCGATCTGGTCTGGGCGCAGGATATGTGGCAGGCCGGCGCGAATTCCGAATGGCTGCTGCCCAACCGGATATACGAGGCGAGTTGGTGCGGCTGCCCCCAGATCGCGCTTGGCCGCACCGAGACGGGGCGGCGCATCGCGCAGGACGGGCTGGGCTGGGTGCTGGATGCCCCGACGCCCGGCGCGCTTGAGACGCTGCTTCGCGGGCTGAGCCGGAGCCAGATTGCGGCGCGCGCCGATGCCCTACTGGCGCGCCCTGCCGCCGATTTCGTCCAATCGCCCGATGATCTGCGCGTGATGCTGGCCCCGGCCCTTGGCGCGTCCGCCCCGCCGAGCTAGGCTGAGCGCGTCGCCAAAACCCACGGGGAAGCGCCATGATCGAACGTGACGGAGACGATTTTCAGGTCGATGCGGAACTGCTGTCGGGCGCGTTCGGCCTTTCCCAAGCCGAGATCAAGGCGCGGATGCGGGACGGGCGCATCACCTCGCGCTGCGAGACGGGCGAGGGCGAGGATGCCGGCCGCTGGCGCCTGACCTTCCAGCACGAGGGCCGCGCGCTCCGCCTTGTGGTCGACGGGACCGGCGCGATCATCTCGCGCGCGAGCTTTCCCGCCGCGCGGCGCGGCTAGGCAACGAAACACTCGCCAATAGCGCCCGATTGCGCTAGAATCGGCGTTAAAACGAGCCGCCATAAGGGTGGCCGATCTGGGAGAGCAGCATGAGAAAAGCAGGTATCCTGATTCTGTTGACACTCGGCCTTGCGGCCTGCGGCGGCCATGAAGGCGGCGGGGGCGGCGGGTTGACCGTGCCGGGCGAGCGGCCGCTGGGCGCGGCACGGTAAAGGCGAGAGCCGATCCGGCCTTAAAGGCGCGGCGCTTTTCACGCCGTGCGCTGCGCGTTAGACTGATCGCGTCTCACATCAGCGGGGGTGCGCGATGCCGGTGATCCATATCCTGAACGGGCCGAACCTGAACCTTCTGGGCGAGCGTCAGCCCGAGATTTACGGCCGCGAGACGCTGGACGATGTGCGCGAAAGCTGCGCGGCGCTTGGCGCGCGGCTGGGGCTTGATGTGGAGCTGTTCCAGTCGAACCACGAGGGCGTCATCGTCGACCAGATCCATGCCGCGCGGCAAGAGGCCGACGGGATCATCATCAACCCCGGCGCTTATTCGCACACGTCGGTCGCGATCCTCGATGCGCTCAACACCTTCGAGGGGCCAGTGATCGAGGTTCATATCTCGAACATTCACAAGCGCGAGGATTTCCGGCACCACTCATTCGTGAGCGCGCGCGCCGATGGCGTCATCTGCGGCCTCGGAACCGAAGGCTACAGCGCGGCGCTGCGCCGTCTGGCGCAGCTTGTCGCGGCGGAGGGGTAACGGGGGCGCTGCCTGACCGCTGATTTCGACTGGGCCGCCCGTTTCGTGCGGGGTGTCAGGCCGCGCAGTCTTCAATGTCCAGTTTCTAGCGAAGGAAGCTGATCGCCCGGTTGCGAGCAACATGGGGCGATGATAAATTGTCCGAGTAGTAATTAGTTCTTTGTTTTGTTCCGGTAGCCATTATGAACGCGCCCTCGCGTCAATCTGACTGCCTTGGGCGGCTGGGCAGAGCGCCTGGCCCTGACGCGCTGGCTCTGCTGCGGTTCGATGGCGGGGAATATCCGAACAATCTCTTCGAATACCGCATTGAGGCGCTGGCGACGCGCTCTGACATTGTTTTTGACGCGCTGATCGGCACTCCCGCAGCGGTCGAGATCGCTGGCAACCAGAAGCAAGAGATCGACGGCTCGATGATCAGTGACCGGCTTGCCGGCTTCATCGGGGCGCGGGTTCCTGAAACCGCCGGGTCCGCCCGGCCCTGCGGGCTCCTATGGTTGGATGGTCCCGGCCAGCCCGCCGCCCCTGCGCTTGACGAAATCCGAGAGCGCGTTTGATGGCACAGGATTTCAACTCACCCGAAATCTGCAACGTCATTGTCCTGCCCATGCTTGTTACGGTGGGCATCGACATCTCGGATATGCCCGTAACGGCGATGGCGCCGTCCCGCGCCGGGCCGTCGCCCTTATGATGGAAAATCAAGAGGGCCGCGAGTTCTACGATGAGGAACAGCTGGAAGCAGCCCGAAGAAGACATGCCCGCCCGCCCCCGACCGCCGCGAATCCTCCCCCGCCCGAGGTGATCCCGGACACGGCGACGGCAATTGCGGTTTCGACCTCGCCCGATGTCTGCCGCGCACCGCACAGACCCTGCCCGTTTCCGGTCTATGGCTTGGCCAGCGACGACAGCAATTACGCGGCGACCGTGCGCTCGAACGGCGAGGCGCTGATGACATGGGACAGCTGCTTCACCGCGACCTATGGCGACGACGCAGGTCGCGGCGGCGGGCTCATCTCTGGCACGCGCGGCAGCATCGTCACGCCGACCAGCCATTCGCCGCTGGTCTTTGCCCAGGGCCAGCCGCTCATCCGCCACCGCGACAGCTGCACCTTGAACAACGGCAATTGTCCCGGCGAATATATCCACGTGGACTCGACCGCTGTTCACGCCGCGCCGGACGAGGAGGATGAGGGCAGCAGAAGTCGCTGGCAGGCGTTCAAGGACGGAGTTTACGGCGCCTCGGGGACGGTCCAGACGGGCGATTCGCTGTTGGGTAAAGCGGG
>JAUNRZ010000040.1:0-10553 GCA_030539455.1 Paracoccus sp. (in: a-proteobacteria)
CGCGCGAGAACATGTGCATCGAGCCGCCCTTGCCCTTGGAATAGCCGCCCTCGCGGCCGGTCAGCTCGGCCATCACGCCATTCGCCGACATCCCGCAGGCCAGCATATGACCGTGATCGCGGTAGGAGGTGATGCGCTTGTCGCCTTCCTCGGCGGTGGCTTCGAGCCCGACGACTACGGCCTCCTGCCCGATATAGAGATGGCAGAAACCGCCGATCTGGCCCATCCCGTAAAGCTGGCCCGCCTTTTCCTCAAAGCGGCGGATGAGCAGCATATCGCGGTAATATTTAAGCAGATCGTCCTTGGACGAGTTCGGCGCGCCGGTCTTGCCGGCTGCGGACGGGGCTGCGGGCTTTCGTGCCATGTGGCTCCTCCTGCGGTTTCGCGAGATAGTTGAGCGTTAAACTATCCGTATCCGATCAAGAAAACCGCCGCAATGCGTGAATCGTTCCGGGCGGGGTTGGTGGACTTCGGGGGGCAGGGGAAGGGGCGGCGGATAAGCGCCTGTGCCGCCGCGCGCGCTATTTGGACGCTGCCGAGGGTGGCCGCGCGTCATCCTGTCGTTGACGCAGAGGCGCGCCCCAAAAATGCGGCGCTGTAACTTTAGCCCGGCGGCGCGGTGATTGCGGCTATATCACCCCAAGCTTAACGGATAATCGCCTCATCGGCGCGCACGAGGCCCAGCACTTCGCGCGCTCGCTCGTCGAGCAAATCGAGATCGAGGTAATCGTCCGACAGTCGATGCGTGAGATTGCGCATCCGCGCCACCTCGGCGGCAAGCGCGTCGCGTTCGGCCATCAGCTCGCCGGTTTCCGCGACGAGCTGGGCGCGCCGCATCAGCCCGCTTGGCCCCTGCACGGCGGCAAAGGCGAAATAGAGCCCCGCCAGACCCGCAAGCAGGAAGATCATGATAGTGCTGAACGAAAACCGCTGCGACATATATGGCCTGTTTTTTCGGCATATTGGCATAACAAGCAGGACATGGGAATCGCGAATTGCGCGCTCGCCCGCTACGAGGGGTGGGTTTGGGACGCCGTCGCGCCCGGCATTGCTCGCGCCAAAACACACACTGGTCCGGCGTTCCGCCAGTGCGAAGGGCATCGTGCAGCTTCGCGGGTATCCCGCAGCACGGCTGGGCCCTGCGGCGCACCCCTCGCCCTTCGCCCGCTATAGATCGCAGCCGACAACTCGCAGCCGCGACCTTCCGCCCCTCTCCCCATCACACGCAGACGAACAGGTGATCCCATGTCGTCGAGTAATATTGCGGCGCATAGCGTTCCACGGTCGAGGCGTATTGCGCGCTTCGCCCGCGCGTTGCGCACATGCGCTGTGCCTCGCCCCGCACCTCGGCCGCATCGTGGTTGCGGTCGGGCGACTGGATTTTCACGCTGTCGCCGTTGAAATCGGACACCGCGACCGGGGTGCAGGCGGCCAGAGCCATCGCGGCCAGCATCGCGCCGGCCAAGAGTGGGGTTCTCATCGCTATCTCCTTTACGTCTCTCGCGTTCTTCATAGCCGAAAGACCCCAAACCGCGAAAACATAACTACATAAAATTAAATGAAAATAATACGCGAAGCCCCGACCCGCGCGCTTTATCTTTCGCCGCTCCGCGAAACCCGATAGGCTGCGCCAAACGGAAAGCCGCCCATGATTGCCCTGATCCGCCTGCTGTTCTTTCTTCTTCTGGCCGAGCTGGTCATGTACCTGCTGATCCGGTCCTATCTGCGCTCGGTCCGGCGCGAGGAGCTCGAGAAGGAATTCGACCGCCGCCACCCCGAAATTCGCGGCCCCTCGCCGGAACGGCAACGCTTCATCGCGCGTTCGATGCGCGGGTTCGACCGCACGATCCGCTCGCGTCTGGTCGGGCTTGTGTTTGTTCTGCCGACGATCGCGGTGATTGCCATCGTGATCGCGGTCAACTCCAACTGAGGCCGCCTTATGCGCAATCTCCAGATCTTTCTCGGCGTGCTTCTTGGCGTGGCGGTGTTCGCGTTTCTGGACTACGCGCTGCCCTCGCGCGAGACGGTGCGGATCACGAACACCTATAACCGCCTGACCCCGGTGACGGCGCGCAACGCGATCTTCTTTGCGTCCGAGGATACCGGCACCGTCCAGCACAGCTCGGGGCAGCGCGATGTGCGTTATATCGACACGGTGCGGCCCAATGGACGGGTGCGCGTTTACCGCAACGAGGATACGGGCTGGGTTTGGCCGCCCTATTTCAAATATGACAGCTCGAATCTCCATGCGCGGGCAACGGATCTGCAATCGAGCTCGGGCGCGCCGCAATGGGTGTCGGTGACATCCTATGGCTGGCGGATTCCGTGGCTGACGGCTTATCCCAATGCCGTGTCGATCAACCCGGTCGTCACCGCGGATGAGCGTCCTCTCAACTGGCCCGCGCTTGCTGTGCTGGTCGCTCTGGGGCTGTTTCTGGCGCTGCTGTGGCGGCTGTGGAACCGTTTTCAGCGCCGCACGCTCGGCCCCTTGGCCGAACGCGTCGATGCGCGCGGCGATGCGGTGCGCGGCCGCGCGCGCGGGTGGTGGGACCGGATGCGCGGGCGGTAATCGGCGGCTTGTTGGCGCGCGCCGGGCCGGCTAAGCTGAGGCGTTGCCAATGAAATCCGGGCGATCACGATGACCGAGCGTAATCAGGGTATCCAGTTCGATCCCGCCGCTTTGCGCGATATTCGCATCAACGCCCCCGCGACCGAGCGGCGGGCGGCGAGCATGGCCGGACGGCGCAGCCTCAAGAAGAACCATCAGGCCGCGTGGCTGCTGAACGCGGTGCGCGCGATCGATCTCACGACGCTTGCGGGCGATGACACCGAGGACCGGGTGGCGCGGATTTGCGCAAAAGCGCGCCAGCCGGTGGCGGCGGAGCTGCTCGAGGCGATGGGGGTCAATTCGCTGACCACGGGGGCGGTTTGCGTCTATCCCACAATGGTTGCGGCGGCCAAGCGCGCGCTCGAGGGAAGCGGCGTTCCGGTCGCGAGCGTTGCGACGGGTTTCCCGGCCGGGCTGATGCCGCTTGATCTGCGGCTCGCCGAGATCCGCTATGCGGTCGATGAGGGCGCGGACGAGATCGACATCGTCATCACCCGCGCGCTTGCCCTGCGCGGCGAGTGGTCCGCGCTTTATGACGAGATCGCCGCGATGCGCGCGGCCTGCGGGGCGGCGAAGATGAAGGCCATTCTGGCGACTGGCGATCTCAAGACCTTCGAAAACGTCGCCCGCGCCAGCCATGTCGCGATGCAGGCGGGCGCGGATTTCATCAAGACCTCGACCGGGAAAGAGGGCGTTAACGCAACGCTCCCCGTCTCGCTTGTGATGTGCCGCGCGATCCGTGACTACCGCGAACAGACGGGCTTCAAGGTCGGCTTCAAGCCGGCGGGCGGGCTCAAGACGGCGAAGGATGCGCTTGCCTGGCAGGTGCTGATGTTCGAGGAGCTGGGCCCCGACTGGCTGCGCCCCGATCTGTTCCGCATCGGCGCAAGCTCGCTTTTGGGCGATCTCGAGCGGCAGATCCACCACCACGTCACCGGCCGTTATGCGGCGGGCTACGCCCAAGCCATCGCCTGAGGACATCATGCCAAGCGTGAGCGAGATCATGGAAAACCCCGATTACGGCCCCTCGCTCGAGGATAGCGGCGCGGTGCGCGCATGGCTGGAAGCGCGCGAAAGTTTCGGCCATTTCATCGGCGGGAAATGGACGCGGGCGCGCGATCTCTTCGAGACACGCGATCCGTCAACGGGCGATACTCTGGCCCGTGTCTCGCAGGGCAGCGCGTCCGATATCGCGGCGGCCGTGCGCGCCGCGCGCCGCGCCCAGCCCGGATGGGCGGCACTTGGCGGGCAGGGGCGCGCGCGGCACATCTACGCCATCGCCCGCACGATTCAAAAGCGCGAGCGGTTCCTCGCCGTTCTCGAGACTCTCGATAACGGCAAGCCGATCCGCGAGGCGCGCGACGCTGATATCCCGCTTGCCGTGCGCCATTTCTACCATCACGCGGGCTGGGCGAGCCTGCTCGAGACCGAGTTTCCGGGGCATACCCCGTTGGGCGTTTGCGGGCAGATCATCCCGTGGAATTTCCCGCTGCTGATGCTGGCGTGGAAGATCGCGCCCGCGATCGCGGCGGGCAATACGGTTGTGCTGAAGCCGGCCGAATACACGCCGCTGAGCGCGCTCGCCTTCGCCGAGATCTGCGCCGAGGCGGGGCTGCCGCCGGGCGTCGTCAATATCGTGACCGGCGATGGCGAGACGGGGGCGGCGCTTGTGCGCGCCAAGATCGACAAGATCGCCTTCACCGGCTCGACCGAGGTGGGGCGCGCGATTGCGGGCGCGGTGGCGGGGACGGGCAAGCGG
Organism: Paracoccus sp. (in: a-proteobacteria); assembly: GCA_030539455.1. Classification (GTDB taxonomy): domain Bacteria; phylum Pseudomonadota; class Alphaproteobacteria; order Rhodobacterales; family Rhodobacteraceae; genus Paracoccus. The sequence continues at coordinate 4,368 of JAUNRZ010000040.1, forward strand.
CTGACGCTCGAGCTTGGGGGCAAATCGCCGTTCATCGTGATGGATGACGCCGATCTCGATGCGGCGGTCGAGGGCGTTGTCGACTCGATCTGGTTCAATCAGGGGCAGGTCTGCTGCGCGGGCTCTCGCATCCTCGTCGCCGAAAGCGTTGCCGCGCGGTTCGAGACGCTGCTCGGCGCCCGCATGGCGCGGCTGCGCGTCGGCGCGCCGCTGGACAAATCGACCGATATCGGCGCGATAGTCGATCCGGTCCAGAAAAAGCGCATCCTCGAGATCTGCGCGCGTGCCACCGATGCGGGGGCAGAGTTGGTCGGCGGCGCGCCCGAAAAGGGCTGCTTCATCGCGCCGGGCTATCTGAGGAATATCTCGCCCGCCAATCCCGGAATGTCCGAGGAAATCTTCGGGCCGATCGCGACGCTCTCGACCTTCCGCAGCGCGGATGAGGGGGTCGCGCTTGCCAATAACACGCGCTACGGGCTCGCGGCGATGATCTGGTCGGAATCGGCCGCCGTGGCCACCGATCTTGCGGCGCAGATCAAGGCCGGGGTGGTCTGGATCAACGGCGCGAATATGTTCGACGCGGCCGCGCCGTTCGGCGGGATGCGCGAAAGTGGGTTCGGCCGCGAGGGCGGGCGCGCCGGGATGGCGGCCTATCTCGCCCCGCCTGCAGCGAAATCCCGCGCGCTCCGCACCCCGCGCGGTCTGGCCGCAGCGCCTGGCTCAGGGGCGGCGCCGGACGCCATCGACCGCACCCGCAAGCTTTATATCGGCGGGGCGCAAAAGCGCGCCGATGGCGGGGCGAGCTACCGGACCGATCGGGGCGATCTGATCCCGCTTGGCGGGCGCAAGGATATCCGCGCGGCGGTCGAGGCGGCGCAGAAGGGCGGCAAATGGGCTTCGATGGGCGGTCACGGCCGCGCGCAAGTCCTTTACTTCATTGCCGAAAACCTCGCCGCCCGCGAAGATGAATTCGCCGCGCGCGCCTCCCGCGCCGAGCTTGATGCGGCGATCGAGCGGCTGTTCTTCTACGCCGGTTTCGCTGACAAGTTCGACGGCGCGAATGTGCAGGCGCGGCCGGGCCATCTGGTCAATGTCGTCCCCGAGCCGTTCGGCGTCATGGGCATCATCTGCCCCAACGACGCGCCGCTCGCAGGGTTCGTGAGCCTCATTGCGCCCGCGCTCGCGATGGGCAACCGGGTCATCGCTGTCCCTGCTCAGGACGATCCGAGCCCGGCGCTTGATCTGGCGCAGGTGATGGCCTGCTCGGACCTGCCGGCGGGGGCGCTGAATATCGTGACCGGCGAGGCCGCCGCTTTGGCGCAGATGCTGGCCGCGCATGACGATGTTGCCGCGCTTTGGCAGTGCCTGCCCGACCCAGCCCCGGCCGAGCGTGCCGCGACGGGCAATCTCAAGCCGGTCTGGTCGCTGGAACATCGCGACTGGCTGGACGGTGCGCTCGCGCAGGGGCGCGCGTTCCTTGACCACGCGACCCAGCTCAAGACCATCTGGCTGCCCTACGGCGCGCTGCCCGCTGCCAGCGGGGGCGGGGCTTACTGAGGGATGATGTTGCCCGCCTCGTCGACCTCGTCGGTCCAGACCTTGAAGTTCAGCAGATCATGCGGCCCGAAGGACGAGATAAGCGCGACATCGGTCGCATCGCGCCCATGTCCGATCACGATCCGCCCCACGCGGCGCGCATTGTTCCTCGGATCGAAGGTCCACCAACGGCCCGAGAGATAGACCTGCATCCACGCCGCGAAATCCATCGGATCCTCGACGGGAGGCACGCGGATATCGCCCAGATGTCCGTTGATATAGCGCGCCGGGATATTCAGCGACCGGCAGAACGCAATGGCCAGATGCGCGAAATCGCGGCACACGCCCTTGCCCTCCTGATAGGCGCCATGCGCGGTGCGCGTCGCGTCCGCGTCGCCATAGTTGAAGGTGATATGATCGTTCACCCAGTCAACGATATGCTGCACCCGCCGCCAGCCCGGCGCGACATTGCCGAAGAGATCCCACGCGATCGGCGAGATCAGATCCGTGTCGCAGTAGCGCGAGCCGGTGAGGTAATAAAGAACGTCATCGGGCAGCGCCTCGATCGGCATCTCCTCGGCGTCGATCCCCTCGGGGTCGGGGATACCGCTATCGGCAATGACGGCGTCCTGCGTCATCCGAAACTCGCCCGGCGGGGCGGTCATGCGGCGGCAGTAATTGCCATGCCGGTCGAGATAGGTCGAGAAGGGCACGCCCGGCTCGGTGCGGAAGGCCTCGACGGCGCGCAGATCGAGCTGGCGCTCGGGGCGGGCCGACATCTGAACGATCATCGGCATATCGGCCGCCGTCTTGATCGTGATGTCATAGCCGTAACGGATTAACATAGAGCGCACCCTTGATGGAGAAATGTCGTGAAAGCGTCATCGCTTCCATACGCAACGCGGCAAGGGGCGCCGAAGTTCGACCGCTTGATATGGATTAGCTGGCGCCGCTTCCGCAGACGCGTTCCCACTCGGTCACGGCGTAGCGGTCCGTCATTCCGGCGACGTAATCGAGAACGAGCCGCGCGCGCTCGGCCCCGTCTTGCGCATCAAGCGCCGCCTCGCGCCATTCGGGCGGAAGGCGCGACGGATCGCCCAGCAAAGCGGGGAACAGCTCGTCCAGCATCGAGGTCGCCTGACTGCGCTCGGCCAGAATGGCGGGGGCGCGATACATCCGCGTGAAAAGGAAGGATTTCACCGCCTTGATGCCCTGATAAAGCGGCTTCGAGAAGCGGATCACCGGCCCGTCCGCCGCGCGGATCTCGTCCACCGATTGCGGGCGCAGCGCGCCGAGCCGCAAGCGCGCGACCGCGATCACATCCTCGACCATCACCCCGAACACGCGGCGCAGCGCCTCGTAGCGGCGGCGCTTGGGGTCGAGCCCCGGATAGGCGCGGTCGACCTCGGCCAAGGCCGGGCCGATGATCGGCAGCTCGGCCAGATCGTCCTCGGTAAAAAGCTTCGCGCGCAGCCCGTCATGCAGATCGTGGTGATTATAGGCGATGTCGTCCGCGACGGCGGCCACCTGCGCCTCGGCGCTTGCGTGGGTCGCCAGCTCCAGATCCCAGTCCGCGTTCACCTCGGCAAGCGCGTAAGGGTAGGGCGGGGCGACCGGGCCGTTATGCTTGGCGATCCCCTCCAGCGTTTCCCATGTGAGGTTCAGCCCGTCGAAGCCGGCATAATGCCGCTCGAGCCTCGTGACGATGCGCAGCGCCTGCGCGTTGTGGTCGAACCCGCCATAAGGCGCCATCAGAACGCTAAGCGCGTCCTCGCCCGTATGGCCGAAAGGGGGGTGGCCCAGATCATGGGCAAGCGCCACCGCCTCGGCCAGATCGGTGTTGAGCCCAAGCGCGCCGGCAATCGTCCGCGCGACCTGCGCGACCTCGATCGTGTGCGTCAGGCGGGTGCGGAAATAATCGCCCCGGTAATGCTCGCCCTCGCGTTCCACGAACACCTGCGTCTTGTGCTTGAGGCGGCGGAACGCGCTTGAATGGATGATCCGGTCGCGGTCGCGCTGCCACGGGCTGCGAAAGCTCGACAGGCTCTCGGCGTGAAGCCGGCCGCGGCTGTCGCCCGGCTGGCTGGCATAGGGGGCGGTCTCTTCCATCGGTCCTGACCCTTCCTTGCGGCTTCATGAGGCGGAGCCTATATTTCATCAAAGCCGAGCAAAACGGGAACGCCCCATGAACCTGCCTCCGAAAGTGACCGAACGCGCCTTCGCGCGGCTTGCCGAGATCAACGAGGGCAACGCGTCGCCGCAAGCGCTGCGCGTGGCGGTCGAGGGCGGGGGCTGTTCGGGGTTTCAATACGACATCCGCCTTGATGCGCCTGCGGGCGACGATCTGGTGCTGGAAGGCGGCGGGCAGCGCGTTCTGGTCGATCCGGTCTCGCTGCCGTTTCTGGCCGGGGCGGTGATCGACTTTTCCGAAGAACTGATCGGCGCGCGTTTCGTGATCGAGAACCCGAACGCGTCATCCTCTTGCGGGTGCGGCACGTCTTTCTCGATCTGATGTGGCTCGAGATCGCGTTCATCGCGCTGCTGACGGCGGTTAATTTCTCGCTGGCGATGGCCGAGCTGGCGCTAGTCTCGGCCCGTCCGCACCGGCTGCGGCAGATGGCGGGCGAGGGCGATACCGGCGCGCGGCGGGCCACCCAGTTGATGGAGCGGCCTGGCAGGGTGCTTTCGACCGTTCAGATAGGGATCACGCTTGTCGGTATCCTCAACGGCGCGTTTTCGGGCGCGACGATCGGCGCACGGCTCGGTGATACGCTCGCGGCGGCGGGGGTGGCGCCGGGGCTGGCAGCGCCGCTCGGGATCGGGATTGTCGTTGCGATCATCACCGCGATCTCGATCCTGATCGGGGAGCTGGTCCCCAAGCAGATCGCGCTCTCGGCGCCCGAGCGGATCGCCGCGCGCATGGCCCCCGGCGTCGATCTGGCCGCGCGGATTGCCGCGCCTGCGGTCTGGCTGATCGACAACGGCGCGCGGCTTGTTCTGCGCGCGCTTGGCGTGCGCCCGCCCGCGCCCGAGACGATCACCGAGGAAGAGCTGCGGCTTCATCTGGCCGAGGCGACGCGCGCGGGCGTGATCGGGCCGCAGGAAAGCCGGCTGATCCATGGCGTGATGCGCATCGCGGATCTGAGCGCGCGCGGTCTGATGACCCCGATCGAGCGGCTCTGCCTGATCGATCTGACCCGCCCGCCGGACGAGATTTTCGCGACCGCGCGCCGCGCCAAGGTCACGCGCCTGCCGGCCCATCGCGGCAACCCGCAAGAGATCGCGGGCGCCATCGCGCTGCGCGATCTGGTCGGCGGGGCGGGCGCTATGCCCGATCCTGAGACGCTGCTTTCTGATGTGCCGCATCTGCCGGACACGGCCGGGGCGGGCGATGTGCTGGCGGCGCTGCAATCGACGCCGCTGCGGCTTGTGATGATCCGCGATTCCGACGCGCGGGTGATCGGCGCGGTCTCGACCATGGATCTGCTGGGCGCGATGGCGGGCGGGTTCACGAATTTCGGCGATCTCTCGCCCGGCATCCAGCCGCGCGCGCGGGGCGGCTGGCTTGTCTCAGGCCGTGTCAGCCCCGCCGATCTGACCGCCCGCACCGGGTTTCCACCCAGCGATGCGGCCAGTATGGAGGCGTTCGTTCTCGATCTCGCGGGCCGTCTGCCATCGGTGGGCGAGACGTTCGAGACGGGCGGCTGGACCATCGAGGTCGCCGATCTCGACGGGTTGCAGCTTGACAAGCTGATCATATCGGGGCCCCAACAGGGCAGCGAGACAGCGGAGGGCCGGACATGAAGATCGCCAGTTTCAACATCAACGGCATACGCGCGCGCCTGCCCGCGCTTGAGGACTGGCTGCGCGCCGCCGAGCCCGATCTGGTGGTGCTCCAAGAGATCAAGACCGTCGATGAGGGCTTTCCGCGCGATCATTTCGAGGCGATGGGCTACAGCGTCGAAACGCACGGGCAAAAAGGGTTCAACGGCGTTGCGATCCTCTCGCGCCTGCCGCTCGAGGACGTGATGCGCGGCCTTCCGGGCGATGAGGCGGACGAGCAGGCGCGCTATATCGAGGCGACGGTGATCGGCCATCAGGCGGTGCGCGTGGCCGGGCTTTATTTGCCGAACGGCAACCCCGCGCCGGGGCCGAAATTCGACTACAAGCTGGCCTGGATGGACCGGCTCGCTTCGCGCGCCGAGGCGCTGCGCGCGACGGAGATGCCGGTGGTGATGCTGGGCGATTACAACGTGATCCCCGAGCCGCGCGATGCGGACGATCCCGATAGCTGGCGCAAGGACGCACTGTTTTTCCCTCAGAGCCGCGCGGCGCTGCGGCGGATCGTCCATCAGGGCTGGTGGGATGCGATCCGCGGCGATGATCCGTTCGGCGCGCGCGGCCCGTTCACCTTCTGGGATTTTCAGGCCGGCGCATGGCGGCGCGATCACGGCATTCGCATCGATCATCTGCTGCTGAGCCCCGAGGCCGCCGATCTGCTGCGCGAATCGGGCGTGGACCGCGAGGTGCGGGCGGGCGAGAAGCCCTCGGATCACGTGCCGGTCTGGGTCGATCTGGCGGCCTGAGCCTTTGGCCGGGCAGGGGGCGCTGCCCCCATCGCCTGCGGCGATTCCCCCGGGATATTTAGGG
>JAUNRZ010000040.1:10653-18041 GCA_030539455.1 Paracoccus sp. (in: a-proteobacteria)
CGGGCAGGGGGCGCTGCCCCCATCGCCTGCGGCGATTCCCCCGGGATATTTAGGGACAAAAGAAGCGCGTTCAGCGGGGCTTACGCGTCACATAATCGGCGTAATTGTCCAAAATCGCCTGCCAGCCGGCGCGCTGCATCTCGGGATCATTTGCCGCTTCGACATCGAAGCTGGTGCGGATGATCGTGCCGCCTTCGTCCTTCTCGAAGCTCGTTCGCGACAGACGCCCGTCCCCGAGGCGCAAGGCGAGGCTCTGCGGCTTCTCCACCACCTCGTAGGTGCCGGCGAAATCAAAACCCATTGAGCCGTCCTTCGCTTCCATCCGCGCGCTGTGCTGCCCGCCGACGCGCAGATCGACCGAGGCGTTCGGGCAGTGCCAGTCGGGGGAGGCGAAGTTCCACTTCGTGATCTCCTCGGGCGAGGTATAGGCGTCCCATGCCGCTTCCTGAGAGACCGGAACGCGCGTCTCGACGGTGATTTTCTGAGCCATCTTGCCCCCCTATTCCTGATCGTCGTCCCCGAAGCGGGCGTCATCGGCATATTCATCCTCGCCCTCGCCGACATATTTGGCCGAATTGCGGATCGAGGTGTTGTCGTGGAATTCGTCCATCACAACATCCGCCGGGATCTCGCCGGCCAGCCATTCGCGGATCTCGTCACGGGCCTCTTCCTGTTCCTGCCCCGTGACCTCGGCGATATAGCGGATGAACTCGCGTTGATCGCCGTCGATCGCGTCGAGATCGTTTTCCGACGCCTCGTCCCATTTATCGAGGATCGCGTCGTAGAACGCGGGCCAGTTTTCGGATACATGACGCCATTTCATCGCATCCCTCCTGTTGGCTTGGATGATGCGATGATAACCGCGCGCCGGGGCGCGCGGTTCCTTGCCGCCTTCAGCGCGCCTCGTACCACCATGTCTCGGGCATGAAGCCGGGCCAGTCGCCGTAAAGCGGGGTGCGTTCGGGAAAGCGCAGCTCGGCGCGGTGGGCGAGATGGCTCATCGGCGAGAAGCCGACCGGCACGACATAGCGCCCTGCGGTCAGGATCCGGTCGAGCGCCTGTGTCGCCGCCACGAAATCCTCGTGCGAGCCGGCATTGACCATCTCTGAAATCATCGCCTCGGCCGGGGGCGAGTTCATCCCCATCAGGTTCGACGTGCCCGGATTTTCGACCCCCGCGCTGCCCCAATAGAGAAGCTGCTCATTGCCGGGCGAAAGCGACAAGGCGCGTTCATGCCATGTCATGTCGAAATCGTAATTGTTCCGCCGTTCGACATATTGGGCTGAATCGAGCAGCGTGATCGTGGGCGAGATACCGATCCCGCGCAGCGATTCGACGTAGATATTGACGATCTGCTGCATCTCGGACGCGCTGCGCATCGAGCTGCCCGACTGGTTCAGCAAGATGTCGAACACGAAGGGCTCGCCGGTTTCCTCATGGACCATCGTGCCGTTATGGATCTCCCACCCCGCATCGTCGAAAAGCGCGAGCGCGCGGCGGATGCCCTGGCGGTCGGGGTTGCGCTCGGCGCCTTCGGGCAGGGTGTAGCCCTCGATCGTGCCGGGCAGCAGCTCATCGGCATAGGGTTCAAGCAACTCGGCCACGCGCCCGGTTGCCGGGCCGTGATCCATCCCCAGCTCGGAATTCGAGAAATACGAGCTGATCCGCCGGTCCTGCCCGGCCGAGAGCGTGTTGTTGATGAACTGGAAGTTGAACGCCTCGATCATCGCCTGCCGGACGCGCCAATCCTCGAAGATCGGGTTGCGGGTGTTCATCACGAACCCCATGATCCCCGAGGGGCGCTTGTTCTCGATATCGGTCAGCACGATGTCGCCCGACTGGACGGCGGCGAAATTATACTCGTTCTGCCATGCCGCGCCCGACAGCTCGCGCCAGATATCCACCTCGCCGGCGCGGAACGCCTCGGACATGGCGGTGTTGTCGCCGAAATAATCGTAACGGATCGTGTCGAAATTATGCAGGCCCTGATTGACCGGCAGATCGGCGCCCCAGTAATCGGGATTGCGCTTGAAGGTGATCGAGCGGCCGGCATCGACCCGGTCTATCACGTAAGGCCCCGAGCCGATCGGCACTTCGAGCCCCGATTGCGCGAAATCCTGCCCTTCCCACTGCGCTTTTTGCAGGATCGGGCGCATCCCCATCAGCAGCGCCAGCTCGCGATCCTCGACATTGAAGGTAAAGCGGACGGAGCGCTCGCCGGTCTGCTCCATCGTCTCGACCTTCGCCCAGGCGCCGTGATAGCGCGGATGGCCGACCGTTCCGAGCGTCTCGTAGGACCACATCACATCCTCGATCGTCACCGGCGATCCGTCCGAAAACTTCGCCTCGGGGCGGAGCGTGAACTCGACCCAAGTGCGGTCCTCATCGGTCTCGATCGTCTCGGCCAGCAGCCCGTAAAGCGTGAACGGCTCGTCGATCGAGCGGAGCATCATCGTCTCGGCCAGCAGCCCCGGCTGGAACATGATCGGCCAGACCGGATTGCCGCGCAGGATCCAGGGTTTGAGCGAATCGAAACTTCCCGGCTCGGCCATGCGAATCGCCCCGCCCTTGGGCGCGTCAGGATTGGCGTAGGGAAGATGCGCGAAGTCCGCCGCGAGCGCCGGCTCGCCATACATCGCGATGCCATGCGAGGGCTCGGCGAGGCTTGTCAGCGGCATTGCGGCAACACTCAAAAGCATCGCGGCGCCGGCCAGCAAATGCCGTCTGATCGCGGATTCGTTAGGGAATTTGAAGATTCGCATGACTGCCGGGCCTCCCATCGGGCAAAACTCTGTTATTTCAAAAACTAGTCTAATCGCAGGGCGGGGGCGAGATAAAGAACAGCCTTGGACTCGCGCATCGTTTCGCCTATAAATAACTCACTGCTCGATAGGTTTCTTGCCTGTATGAAACCTGCCTCATGACTTGCGCCCGCCTTGTGCGGGCGCTTTTTTTTGGCGTGCGCTCAGATGGTTCCGGGCCGGGGCTGTCACGCGGTCTTAAGCGCGGGCGGCCTCGTTTTGCGGGGTGGCGCGCGGCGCGGTGCGCGGTATGCTGCGCGCGAATGCCGCAGGGCTTGCGCGGCGCAGCACAGGGGAAATCCAATGTTCGAGACATTTCTGAGCGGCAAGACAGCCATCATCACCGGCTCCAATTCCGGGATCGGGCTGGGGATCGCGCATGAGCTGGCCCGCGCCGGCGCGTCGGTGGTGCTGAACAGCTTTACCGACCGCGACGAAGATCACGAAATCGCGCGCAGCCTCGGCGAGAAGCACGGCGTCGAGGCGCGCTATATCGCCGCCGATATGTCGAAAGCGGACCAGTGCCGCGCCCTGATCGAGAAGGCCGGCGCCTGCGATATCCTGATCAACAACGCGGGCGTTCAGCATGTCGCGCCGATCAGCGAGTTCCCGGCCGAGCGTTGGGATCAGATCATCGCGATCAACCTCACCTCGGCCTTCCACACGACGGCCGCTGCGCTGCCGATGATGCGCGCGGCGGGGTGGGGGCGCGTGATCAACATCGCCTCGGCCCACGGTCTGACCGCATCACCCTATAAATCGGCCTATGTCGCCGCCAAGCACGGCGTTGTCGGGCTGACCAAGGTGACTGCTTTGGAAACTGCCGAGGCGCCGATCACCGCGAACGCGATCTGCCCCGGCTATGTGCTGACGCCGCTTGTCGAGGCGCAGATCCCGGACACGATGAAGGAATACAAGATGGAGCGCGAAGAGGTGATCCGAAATGTCATGCTCGCCCGCCAGCCCTCGAAGGATTTCGCGACGGTCGAGCAGATGGGCGGCACGGCGGTCTTTCTGTGCAGCCCCGCCGCCGACCAGATCACCGGCACGACCATCTCGGTCGATGGCGGCTGGACCGCGCTTTGACCGCTCGCGCGCGGGGGCTTAGCGGCACCCCGCGCAGAACGCATTGATCCGCGCAAGGGCCTCGGCCAGCACCTCATCGCTCGCGGCATAGCTGACCCGGAAATGGGGCGAGAGCCCGAACGCCGCGCCGAACACGACGGCAACGCCGGTCTCTTCCAGCAGCGCGGTGCAGAACGCCTCATCGTCGGTGATCTTCGCACCTGATTTCGAGGTTTTCCCGATAAGCCCCTCAATCGACGGGTAAACATAGAACGCGCCTTGCGGGACCGGGCAGGTGATCCCTTCGCATTCATTCAGCCCCGCCACGACCAGATCACGCCGGCGCGCGAAGGCCGCGCGGCTTTGCGCGATGTAATCCTGCGGGCCATTCAGCGCCGCCAAAGCAGCGTGCTGGCTGATCGTCGACGGGTTCGACGTCGATTGCGATTGCAGCTTCGCCATCGCCCCGATCAACTCGGCCGGCCCCGCGCCATAACCGATCCGCCAGCCGGTCATCGCATAGGCTTTCGACACGCCGTTCATAGTCAGCGTGCGCGCCTTCAGCGCAGGCTCGACCTCTGCCATTGTGGCGAAGCGGAAATCATCGAACACAAGATGTTCATAGATATCATCGCTCAGCACCCAGATATTGGGGTGCTCGAGCAGCACATCGGCAAGCGCCCGCAGATCATCCGCGCTATAACCCGCGCCGGTCGGGTTCGAGGGCGAGTTCAGGATCAGCCATTTCGTCCGGCTCGTTATCGCGCCTCGCAGCGCGTTCGGGCCAAGCCGGAAGCCCTGCTCGGGCCCGCACGGAACGATCACGGGGCTCGCCCCCGCAAGGGCAACAATGTCAGGATAGCTGACCCAGTAGGGGGCGGGAATAATCACCTCATCGCCGGGATCGAGCGTCGCGAGCAGCGCGTTGAACAGCACCTGCTTGCCGCCCGACGCGACGGTGATCTCATTCAGCCCGTATTCCAGCCCGTTTTCCCGCGCGAACTTGGCCGCGATCGCCTCTTTCAGCGCCGCCATCCCGTCAACGGCGGTATATCGCGTATACCCCGCGTCGATCGCCGCCTTGCCAGCCGCGCCGATATGGGCGGGCGTGTCGAAATCGGGCTCGCCCGCGGAAAGCGCGATGATATCGCGCCCCGCCTCTTTCAGCGCCTGCGCGCGGCCCGTCATCGCGACTGTGGGCGAGGCTTTGATGCGGCGGATCGATTCGGACAGCAGCTTCATGACGGGGTTTCCCAGCGTGATTTCCCGTGTCATAGGCTGCCAAAGCCAAGGCAGCAAGCGAGGGCGCATGGACGATCGCAGCAAAAACCTCCGCCGGCTGGGGATGAGAAGCTGGCGGCGCGGGATGAAAGAGATGGACCTGATCCTCGGCCCGTTCTCGGACCGGGAACTCGCCGCGCAGAGCGATGATTTTCTAAGCGATTACGAGGCGTTGCTGGAAGAGAACGATCAGGATCTCTATTCCTGGATCGTCGCGCGGGGGCAGGGGGAAAAGGCCGGGCCCGAGCGTTTCTCGGCGGTTCTCGACGCGGTCGCGACGTCCGCCTGGTCCCGGCTTCGCCGCGATTGATGGCATTTTATTGAAATAATCGCGGCTGTTAACGGAAGATTCGGGTTTTTCGGTCAATCTGGCGCTGAACCAGAGGATGTCACCGATGAACGCTATCGCCCGACAACAGGCGCCGGATCAGGCCAGCGATCAAAGCGCGGCCTATTTTCACGCGCTCCGCCTGCTCGAGCGGTTGCACCGGCTGATGCTTGACCTCGTGAAGGACGAATTTGAACGGATCGGCCGGGCGGATCTGACGCCGGTTCAGGCGATGCTGCTCTATAATCTGGGCGAGGCTGAGGTTTCGGCGGGCGAATTGCGCTCTCGCGGCATGTATCAGGGCTCTAACGTGTCCTATAACCTCAAGAAACTGGTTGCCTCGGGCTATGTGACGCAAAGCCGCAACGATCAGGACCGGCGCGCGATCCGGGTGCGGCTCAGCGATGCGGGGCAGGCGGTGCGGGACGACATCGACCGGCTTTTCGCGCGCCACGCGGATGATCTGGTCGCATCGGGCGTGCTGGACGATCCGCCGCTTGCGCGCGTGAACCAGCAACTGCGCCGGATCGAGCGTTATTGGAGCGAGCAGATAAGGTATATCTACTAACCTGGGCTTGGCTGCGCCTTTGGGGCTTATCGCCGCCCCCGCCGTTGCGCGGCGTCTACCAGTGGCCGGTGTTTTCCATGCTCGCCCAAGGCTCTTGCGGGGGCAGCGCATCGCCCTCTTGCAGCAGCTCGATCGAGGCGTTGTCCGGGCTGCGCACGAAGGCCATATGACCGTCGCGCGGCGGGCGGTTGATCGTCACGCCCGCATCCATAAGCCTTTGACACATATCGTAAATATTCTCGACCCGGTAGGCGAGATGACCAAAATGCCGGCTGTCCGAGGGCAGCCCGTCATCGCCGTCCCAATTATAGGTCAGCTCGACCGGCGTTTCCGGCTGGCCCGGCGCGGCCATGAAAAGAAGCGTGAAACGGCCCTTGTCGTTTTCGATCCGGCGGGTCTCCTCAAGCCCCAGCAGCTCGAAAAACGCCTTCGTCGCGTCAAGATCCTTAACGCGCAGCATCGTATGCAAATAACGGATTTTCATCATATTCCCCCGAATTTACTGGCCGAAACCCGCGCGCCCCGGCGCCTCTTCCCCCACAAGCGGGGCGCGCCAGCCTAACGCGATTGATCCCGCGCCCGCAAGCTGTCAGAACGTGGTCTCGTGACAGAAGGACGATGCCATGACGCTCACCCCCGACCAGCTTGCCGAAATCGAAGAACTGCGCGCGCAGCAGGGCTCGACGCTCCGCGCCGTCGCGCCGGGGATCGAGCAGCATCTGCATATCGCGCACCCCGTCCTCGATCACGGCGTGCTGCGGGTGGTCGATTACATGGGCGATGATGCGGCGATCGTGCAGGCCGCGCGGGTCAGCTATGGGCGCGGGACGAAGTCGGTCAGCAATGACGAGGGGCTGATCCGCTATCTGATGCGGCACTGGCACTCGACCCCGTTCGAGATGTGCGAGATCAAGCTCCACGTCAAACTGCCGATCTTCGTCGCGCGCCAGTGGATCAGGCACCGCACCGCCAACGTCAACGAATATTCGGGCCGCTATTCGATCCTCGACCGTGAGTTCTACATCCCCGCGCCCGAACATCTCGCCGCGCAGTCAGCGGTCAACAATCAGGGCCGCGGCGCCGTGCTGGAAGGGGCGGAGGCCGCCCGCGTGCTGGATATTCTGCGCGAGGATGCGGCGCGCGCATACGATCATTATGAGGACATGCTGACCCCAAACGAGGATGCGGGCAAGCAGGGACTCGCGCGCGAATTGGCGCGGATGAACCTGCCGGCCAATATCTACACCCAGTGGTACTGGAAGACGGATCTGCATAATCTCTTTCATTTCATGCGCTTGCGGGCCGATCCTCATGCGCAGTACGAGATCCGCGCCTATGCCGAAAA
>JAUNRZ010000188.1 GCA_030539455.1 Paracoccus sp. (in: a-proteobacteria)
GAACGAAGGCCGCAAGCGGCAGCGCGGCCAGCAGCGGCGAGGTCCAGCGGCCGAATATGCCAAGCGCTTGCAGCCCCGAAACCAGAAGGACCATGCCGATCACCGGCACGAAGATCTGCCCGAGCGAGACGATGAACGCGACCACGGCCGCCGAACGCTCGCCCGCGCGCATCGACAGCGCGCGGGGCATTTGTTTGAGGTAGTGCATCCCGCGCGTGAGCAGGAACAGCGCCGCCAGCAGCAGCCCGACCGCCTGCGGGACGCGCGCGCTCGAGGGCACGCCGCGCGCATAGCGATCGGCAAGCTCGGCCCCCGCGCCCGAAAGATAGCTCAGCGTCTCGCGCCCCGCCGCCGCCCAGCTCGACGGCAGCAGCGGCGAGGGCCTGACGCGGACAAGCGCATCGGCGATCCGCTCGCGGTTGATCTCGTCGACAAGCCGCACGATGGCGTCGGCGCGGGTGAAAGCCTCGCTCGCGGCAATGCCCGGCGCCTGCAATTCCGACAGCGACTGGTTGAGCTGCTCGCGCCGCTCGGCCACGTCGCTGGCCTCGGTCTCGCCCTCGCCGGGCGCGGGGCCAAGCGCGTCGAGTTGCTCGCGCACCGAGCGGATGCGGTTGGTGTTGGTCCCCTGCGCCTCGGAAAACCGCGCGCGCCAGCTCACCGCCTGCGCGCGGATCTGGTCCAGCCGCTGATCGGTGATCGCGGGATCTTCCAGCTCGGCCTCGACGCGAGCGGCAAGCCCCTCCCAGACGTCATAATTGATCGGTGCAGGAGGGCCTTGCATCGGCGAGGCGGGCGCTTGCGGCTGCGTCTGGCCCTGCGCGGGGGCTTGGGTCTGGGCCGGGGTCTGGGCCTGCGTCTGCGCGGCCAGCTCGCCCCCGCCAAGCGCGGCGGCCAGCAGGGTGACAAGCGCCCATGCGGCGATGTGCCGGATCATGCGCGTCATTCGTCCTCGAACACTTCGGGCAAGTCCGCCTGCGGGCCTGCCTCGAGCCAGTCCGGCACCGGCAGCGATTTCTCGCGCAGGAAGGCGGGGTTGAAGAGCTTGCTTTGATAGCGCGTGCCGAAATCGCACAGCACGGTCACGATGACATGGCCCGGCCCCATCTCGCGCCCCATGCGGATCGCGCCCGCCACGTTGATGCCGGACGAGCCGCCAAGGCACAGCCCCTCATGGCGCAGCAGATCGAACACCACCGGCAGGGCTTCGGCGTCCGGGATGCGCCAGCTATAATCGGGGCGCAGCCCCTCGAGATTGGCGGTCACGCGCCCCTGCCCGATCCCCTCGGTGATCGAGCTGCCGGGCGCATCGAACGCGCCGGTCGTGTAGAAGGCATGGAGCGCCGCGCCCTCGGGGTCAGCGAGCCCGATCTTGACCCCCTTGGGCTGAAGCGCCATCGCAACCCCGGCCAGCGTGCCGCCCGAGCCGACCGCGCAGACGAACCCGTCCACCTTGCCGCCGGTCTGGTCCCAGATCTCGGGCCCGGTCGTCTCGAAATGCGCCTGCCGGTTGGCGGTGTTGTCGAACTGATTGGCCCAGATCGCGCCGTTCGGCTCGGTCCGCGCGAGGGCCTCGGCAAGCCGGCCCGAATAGCGGACATAGTTATTGGGGTTCTTGTAGGGCACCGCCGGCACCTCGATCAGCTGCGCGCCGGCAAGGCGCAGCATGTCCTTTTTCTCCTGACTTTGCGTCTCGGGGATGACGATGACGCTGCGAAACCCCATCGAGGCGCCGACAAGCGCGAGCCCGATCCCGGTATTGCCGGCCGTGCCCTCGACGATCGTGCCGCCCGGCCGCAGCGCGCCCCGCGCCACCGCGTCGCGGATGATATAAAGCGCCGCGCGGTCCTTGACCGACTGGCCGGGATTCATGAACTCCGCCTTGCCGTAAATCTCGCAGCCCGTCTCTTCAGAGGCGCGGCGCAGGCGGATCAGGGGCGTGTTGCCGACCGCGTCGGCAAGATCTTGGCAAATGCGCATCAGGGCGGGCCTTTCGACAGGTTTGCTTGGCCCAAATCAATACGCAGCGCGGCAGGCGGCGGCAACCCCGGCCTCAGGCGCGGGCCTGCTGACGTAAGCTCAACTTGCCGCCAGAAGCGCGGCGTGGCGATCGAGCAAAAGCGACAGCAGCAGGAGCGGGCCGGCGCGCAGGGCGCCCGAGGCGGCAAGCTCGGTCAGCTCGGCACGCGGGATGATATGGGTCGCGATATCCTCGTCCTCGTCCGCCGCGCCGCCATGATCGCGCCGCACGCTTGGCGGCAGATCGGCATGAGCGATGAAGGGGTGGAAGAACTCGGAATTGGCACCCGGCGTCGGGTAATGGCCCGGCAGCGCGATCAGATCGCCCAGCGTGATCCCGGCCTCTTCCATCGTCTCGCGACGCGCGGCCTCCTCCGGCGTCTCGCCCGCATCGACGCGCCCCGCGATCGGCTCGAGCAGCCAGGGCTGGCGGTCCGCGCGCGCAAGCGGGCCCATGCGGAACTGCGAGATCAGAAGCACGTGATCGCGCTTTTGGTCCCAGGGCAGGACCAGCACCGCATCGGGCGACATGAACACCGCCCGGTCGATCGGCGCGGACATCCCGCCGCGATGGAGCGCATGGCGCAGCCGCCACTGCTCGACCGCGAAATAATCGGCATAGGGCTCGGTGCGCGAGATGATCTCGATATTGGCGCGGGCGGGGTCGGGCAGCAGCACGCGCGGCGGCGCCGCGGCGCGTCCCGCCATGCGCGCATGGCACATCGCCGCGATCTGCGGCAGGCGGCGCGCGATGGAAGCGGCCCTGCGCGATGACGGCAAACGCAGCACTTCGCGCGCGATATCAGCCATAAGCGCGCTTTGACCCGCGCTCCAATCCGCGCCGCCGCCGCGCCCGAGGCCAAGAAGCTTTCGACCGTCCGCATCGTGAGGCTCGAGACCCATGATCTCCGCGTAGCGCCAAAGCGCCGGCGATCCTGCGGTCCGGCAAATGGGTAGCTCGCCGCCCGGCGCAAGGCGCGGCCAGTCGCCGCCGATCCCGGCCCCTGCCCCGCCGACAAGATGGCCCGGCATGGTTTCGCCCGGCCCCGCGCTTAGATCAAGCGCATCCAGCATCTCGGGCGCGGCGAGCGGGCCGCACAGATAAACCTCGCTCATAGCGCCTCGCCGCGCGCGCGCTGCGCGGCCGCCCGCCCGGATTCAAAGGCAAGCTCGATCAGCACATCCTCGAGCGCGAGCGCTGCAAGCGCGCGCAGCCGCGCCTCGTCCGGGTCGTTCAGAAACGCCTCGTATTCGCGCAGAAGCGGCGCGTCGAGCGCGAGATAAAGCCGCGCCGCGATGCGCTCTTCGGTCTCGGCAATGCGCTCGAACGCGGT
>JAUNRZ010000189.1 GCA_030539455.1 Paracoccus sp. (in: a-proteobacteria)
CTTCGGTCGTCGCGGTGCTGGACGGGGTCAAGGGCGAGGTCACGCTTTGCGCGCCGGCCTTTCACGACAGCGCCATCCCCGCGCGCGCCGCCTATGCGCAGGCGGCCGAGCGCGTGACGGAGGCGCTGCGCGCGCTTGACCGCGCCCCGCTCGAGCCGCGCGAGATGGGCCGGGACGGGCGCGTCGGCGCGCCGCGCTCGAACTTCACGCATGAAGGGTATCTGGACGCGGTCGCGCGGGCGAAGGAATATATCAAGGCGGGCGATATCTTTCAGGTCGTGCCCGCGCAGAGATGGGCGATGGATTTCCCGCTGCCGCCCTTCGCGCTTTACCGCTCGCTGCGGCGCACCAACCCCTCGCCGTTCATGTTCTTTTTGAACCTCGCCCCCGATGAAGGCGGGTTTCAGATCGTGGGGGCGAGCCCCGAGATCCTCGTGCGGCTGCGCGGCGGCGAGGTGACGATCCGCCCGATCGCCGGCACGCGCCCGCGCGGCGCCACCGAGGCGGAGGACCGCGCCTATGAGGCCGATCTGCTGAGCGACGAGAAGGAGCGCGCCGAACATCTCATGCTGCTTGATCTGGGGCGCAACGATGTCGGCCGGGTCGCGAAGATCGGCACGGTGCGCCCGACCGAGGAATTCGTGATCGAGCGCTACAGCCACGTCATGCATATCGTCTCGAACGTGGTGGGCGAGCTGGCGCCGGGCCATGATGCGCTTTCCGCGCTGCTGGCCGGGCTTCCGGCGGGGACGGTCTCGGGCGCGCCCAAGGTCCGCGCGATGGAGATCATCGACGAGCTGGAGCCGGAAAAGCGCGGCATCTATGGCGGCGCGGTCGGCTATTTCGCGGCCAATGGCGAGATGGATATGTGCATCGCGCTGCGCACCGGGATCATCAAGGATGGCCAGCTTTATATTCAGGCCGGGGGCGGGGTGGTCTATGACAGCGACCCCGAGGCCGAGTTTCAGGAAACCGTCAACAAATCCAAAGCGTTGCAGCGCGCTGCCGAAGGCGCGGCGCGGTTCGTTCGCGGCAACGGTTAAGGGGCCTCGCCGGCCCCTCTTGGCCTGACGGCCAATTCACCCCGCGGATATTTGGGGACAAAAGAAGCGGGCGGGTGGCTTTTATGGGCGCTTACTGCCCGCACGGGGTCAGCGTTTCTTGACGAACTCGGTCAGGATCACGATACGCTGGCCCTCGACGCGGCCTTCGATATGGGCGGGGTTGTCCGGCACGAGAGAGATACCGCGCACCGCCGTGCCGCGTTTGGCGGTAAAGCCCGCGCCTTTGACTGGCAGATCCTTGATCAGCACAACCGTGTCGCCCTGCGCCAGAAGCGCGCCGTTGCTGTCGCGATGTTCAAGTGTCGCGGGCGCGGTCTCCAGCAGCGCGGCGGCGGCGTCGGATAGAACCATCGCCTCCCGCGCCTCGGCCGCCCAGGGCTCGGCTAGCGTGTCGAGTTTGAGGGCCGCTGCCGCCTGAACCTCGGGCGTCTCGGACCACGCCGCGCCCTCGAGGCAGCGCCAATGCGGATCGCTGCCCTCGGCCTCGCGGCAGGCGCTGCACAGGAGCAGATCGACGCCCGGCGGCATGATGGCGGGCCCCAGCCCGTCGCTGCTTGCGCAAAACTCGCAGATTCCCCCGGCGCGGGCGCTCAGATCGGCCGCCATCTCAGTCGTCGCCGCGATAGGGGCGCACATATTGCAGCGCCATGTCCCACGGAAAGAAGATCCACGTATCCTGCGAGACTTCGGTCACATAGGTCTGGACCATCGGCCTTCCCTTGGGCTTGGCGTAGACGGTGGCGAAATGGGCCTTGGGATACATCTCGCGGATCAGCTCGAGCGTGCGGCCCGAATCGACCAGATCATCGACGACGAGGATCCCCTCGCCATCTCCCATCAGCTCGGCATCGGGCGATTTCAGCACCTCGAGATCGCCCTGAATGCCCTTGTCGCCATCGCCCTTGTAGGACCGGATCGAGATCGTGTCGATCGCCCGCAGATCCAGCTCGCGCGCGACGATCATCGCCGGGACCATTCCGCCGCGCGTCACGGCGACAACCGCGCGCCAGTCCGTGCCGTCGAGCCGCCAGGCAAGCGCGCGCGCGTCGCGGTGAAGCTGGTCCCAACTGACATGGAACCCTTTTTCATGGGGCAGGCGGGTGTCGTTCGTCTCGGGCATGGCGCAAACCTCATCTCTCTCAGCGATCAAGGATCAACAACACCCCCAGCACGATAATGGCAAGCCCGGCGGCGCGGTCGATCCAGATTTTCGCGCGCCTGTAGCGGGCGCGCATGGCATTCGTCGACATGGCGAGCGTGACGGCGATGTACCAGAAGAGCTCGGTCGTGAGGGCGGCCGCGTAGATGCTGGCCTGACGCAGCGCGCCAAGCGGCTCGGGGAAGACCGAGAGGATGAGCGCTGCGTAAAACAGTGCCGGCTTGGGGTTGGCGAGGTTCAGCAGAACGCCGCCCGCGAAGGTCTTGCGCGCGCCGGTTGCGGCATCCGGCAGGGGCTCGGGCGCGGCGCGCCACATCTGCCATCCGAT
Organism: Paracoccus sp. (in: a-proteobacteria); assembly: GCA_030539455.1. GTDB lineage: Bacteria > Pseudomonadota > Alphaproteobacteria > Rhodobacterales > Rhodobacteraceae > Paracoccus. The sequence goes on from JAUNRZ010000189.1 coordinate 2,552, forward strand.
CCAGACCAGATAGGCCCCGCCGAGCAGCGTCAGCCCGGCATAAAGACCGGGATAAACCCGCAGCAGCGCCGCAAGCCCCAGAAGCGCGCAGAGGCACCAGAGCGAGGCGCCGAAGGCCAGCCCAAGCGAATAGGGCATCGCCTGATCGCGCCCGCGCGACATCGCGGTCTGGATCGCCGACACGATCGCGGGTCCGGGCGAGAGGATCGCCAGCGTCAGCGTGCCCACAAGCGTCAGATAGGGCGCGAGCCCGGACAAGGCGCGCGCGCTTTACTCAGAGCGGCCGGTCACGGCGTCGATATCGGGCGCATCCACCGCCTTCATGCCGACAACGTGGTAGCCGGCATCGACATGGTGCGTCTCGCCCGTCACGCCGCTGCCCAGATCGGACAGCAGATACAGCGCCGATTTGCCGACCTCATCCTGCGTGACGTTGCGTCGCAGGGGCGAGTTCAGCTCGTTCCACTTCATGATATAGCGGAAATCGCCGATCCCCGAGGCCGCCAAGGTCTTGATCGGGCCGGCCGAGATCGCGTTGACGCGAATGCCGTCCTTGCCGAGATCCTCGGCCAGATAGCGCACCGACGCCTCGAGCCCCGCCTTCGCGACGCCCATCACGTTGTAATGCGGCATGACGCGTTCGGCGCCGTAATAGGTCAGGGTCAGAAGGCTGCCGCCCGAGGGCATCATCGCCGCGGCGTAGCGGCACATCTCGGTGAAGGAATAGACCGAAATATCCATCGTCATCAGGAAGTTGTCGCGGGTCGTGTCGACATAGCGGCCGC
>JAUNRZ010000041.1 GCA_030539455.1 Paracoccus sp. (in: a-proteobacteria)
CGTCGCCCGCCCGCAGCGCGGCGAGGATCAGCCGGTGATGGCGCGGCGGCTCGTTTCGGCGCGCCCGGCCGTAAAGCGCGCGCATGGTCGGGCCAAGCTGAAGCCAGACGGTTTCCAGAATGGCCAGCATCGCCGGCGCCTGCGCGCGGAGATAAAGCGTGCGGTGAAAATCGAGATTGCTGCGAATATAAGAGACCGCGTCGTAACGCTCGACCGCATCGGCGATCCCGCCATTGATCGCGGCGAGCCGGTCGATCAACGCGAAATGCGCGCGCGGCAGGGCGCGCGAGGCAAGCTCGGGCTCGATCAGGGCGCGCAGGGCGGCAAGCTCTTCAATGCGCTCATCCGACAAAGCGGGCGTCGAGAGCCGCCCCGAGGCCGAAAGGCTGAGCGCGCCTTCCGCCACAAGCCGCCGCACCGCCTCGCGCGCGGGCGTCATCGAGACGCGGAAATCGGCGGCCACCCCGCGCAGGGTCAGGGCCTGGCCGGGGGCGAACTCGCCAACCAGAATGCGCGCGCGCAAGGCGCGGTAAAGGCGCTCATGCGCGGCTTGGTCGGGGCTGCGACGCTGGCTCATCCGCGTTTGTGATCACAAATGCGCGGCGCGGTCAAACCCTTCTTCTGCGCCGAAATACTCCGGGGGAATTGGCCGCAGGCCAAGGGGGCAGCGCCCCTAGGTCTCAGCGTCGAAACGCCACGCCTGCAATTGCCCGCCATGCAGCTTCAGCCAGCGGCGCGGCGCCTGATAGCCGGGCAAAAGCGCGCCGACCTGCGCCCAGAACGCGGGCGAGTGATCCATATGCGCCAGATGCGCGACCTCATGCGCGGCGACGTAATCGAGCACCTCGGGCGGCGCCATCGCGAGCCGCCACGAGAACATGAGCCGGCCGTCATGGGTGCAGCTTCCCCAGCGAGAGCGCGTATCGCGCAGCGCCATCGCCCGCACCTCGCGCCCGATCCGGCCCGCGTAATGCGTCACCGCAGCGCGCAGCGCCGCGTGCGCCGCGCCGCGCAGATAGATCGCGACCTGCCGCCCCGCCGCCCCGCGTGCCGGGATCAGCAGCGCGCCGCCCTCGATCCTTGCCAGCTTCACATCGGCCCGCGTTATCCGAAGATCCGCGCCGGCGACCGGCAGAACCGCCCCCTCGGCCACGATCTGCGGCGGCGCGGCCCGCCCCTTCGCCGCGCGCAGCCAGTCGAGCCGCGATTCGGCGAAAGCGCGCGCCGGCCCAAGCGGCGCGCCCGGCGGCAGGGTCAGCGTCACCGCCCCCGTGGGCGCCACGCGCAGCGTCATCCGGCGCGCCCGCGCATGGCGGCGCAGCGCGACGCGAAACTCCCCGCCAATGTCGATATGTTCGTCCGCCACGCGCTGCGCTGCTCCTGCGTTGAAAAGCCTTTACACAACATGGCCGCTATGGCATGGCCTGCCCGATTTACCTAACCCCCGCTTCAGGAGAACACCATGCCCAAGGAAGAATGGGGCACAAAGCGCCTCTGCCCCCACTGCTCGACCCGGTTTTACGACCTGAACAACGACCCGATGACCTGCCCCGCCTGCGGCGGCACGATGACGGTCGAGGGGCTCGCTCAGGGCCGCGGCCGCGCGATGGTTAGCGACAAGACCGCCAATAAAGGCGGGCAGACCGATGATGACGATGATCTGATCGACGACGATCTCGACGATGATGATGCGGGCGATCTCGACGACGATCTGCTCGAGGATGACGACGAGGGCGATGATGTCTCGCTGGACGACATCGCCGATGTCGCCTCGGACGACGACGAGCGCTGAACGGGGCTGATCGGGCGAGGCGGGCTACCGTTCTTCCTGATCCGGCGCCGCTGCCGCGCCGCGCGGGCCGGCGGCGCCGCGCATGGGCGCGACAATGGAAAGCTCACGCCGCGCGGGGCAGTTCTCGCGCGGGCAGATGCGGCAGGATGGACCGATCGGGATGATAGGCGCAGCCTCGCCTGCCCCTGCCCCGGCAGGGTTTTCAGCCGGCAGGAACAGCATCACCGCGCGGCTGAGCGCGGGCCCGTCAAACCCCGATTGCAGGCTGCGCTGCGCGATCGCGTAGCAGCGAAACACCTGCCCCCCGACCATTTCAACCAGCCGGTGAACCGGGCTGCCGGGCTGGCCGAGCGCCTCGTAGATCGGCAGCATCGTGCAGCGATCGCCAGGGCGCGGCAGGCTCATCCCCCGCGCGGCGCGGCGGTAAAGCATGACCCCGGCCCCGTCGCAGATCAGAACGCCCGCGCCTTCGACATGCTCGCCCATCCGGCGCAGCACCAGATCAAGCGGCGCGCCCAGACGCGCCGCAACCCGCGCGGGATCGTCTGTCTGCGCCAGAACCCGCTCGAGCGCGCGGTCGGGCACGCGCGCGCGGTCGGCGGCCTGCGCGGCCGCCCATTCCGCCGCCATCGCGCGGGCCGCATCCGATGACAGCCCGCCCTCGGGACGGCCTTCGGTCAGCCATTGCTCGAACTCTTCCTGCGGCGAGATGAGCCCGGTATCCGCCTCGAAGCTTTCCAGATACGAGACCAGAGCCTGCGCCGTGATCGACAGCCGGAAGCTGTCATCATCAAGATTTGTATGGAATTTCTGCCGCCAATCGGGCGCCATCTCGGGGTCGGTCACGAGGATCGAGGCGGTCGAGCGCAAAGCCGTCACCGCCGACAGAACCGTGTGCAGCGTCGTCAGCAGATAGGGGTCCTGCGTCATGCGGTCCGACAGATCGCCCAGCCTCTCGTTCAGCGCGTCGTTCTTGGCGGCGAGCGTCGCCAGCAGGCCGGCCCATTGCGGGAAGCGCGCGACGAACTCGGTCAGCCGCTCGGCCTCGACCTCGTGCCCCGCAGCGGCGACGCGCAAGGCGGCGATCAGAGCCTCGGCGCGGCCCTCTTCCAGCTCGGCCTCCGATATGTTCAGCGCCGCAGCGAGCCGCGCGCGCAGATCGGCGGTCAGCGGGCGGCGGTCATGCTCGATCAGGTTGAGATAGGCGGGCGAGATGCCCAACTCGCGCGCCAGATCGGCCTGCGTGCGGCCATGCGCCAGCCTGCGCTCGCGGATACGCGTGCCCTCGGCGACGCTTCGTTCCTTGCCGTTGCTTTTCATGCGCATAGTCAGCCGCAGCGGCCGCGTGATGGCAAGGCTAGAGCGCGACGCCGCGCCGGCCCGCGAGATCGGTGAAGAACTGCCACGCGACCCGGCCGGAGCGGGCACCGCGCGTCGCCTGCCACTCGATCGCCTCGGCGCGCAGGGTTTCGTCATCAATATCAACGCCATACGCGTCGCAATAGCCGCGGATCATGGCCAGATATTCATCTTGCCCGCAGGCATGGAAACCCAGCCAAAGCCCGAAACGATCCGAAAGCGAGACCTTCTCCTCGACCGCCTCGCCGGGATGAATGCCGCTTTGACGCTCATTCTCGATCATGTCGCGCGGCATCAGGTGCCGCCGGTTCGAGGTGGCGTAAAGAATCACGTTCTCGGGCCGCCCGGCCAGCCCGCCATCGAGCACCGCCTTCAGCGATTTATACTGCGCGTCGTCATGGCTGAACGACAGATCATCGGAAAAGAGGACAAAGCGGCGATCCGAAGCGCCGCCCAGAAGCGCCAGCAGGCGCCCGACCGAAGCAAGATCCTCGCGCGCGATCTCGACCAGCACCAGATCATGGCCGCGCTTGCGAACTTCGGCGTGCACCGCCTTGACAAGAGAGGATTTTCCCATCCCCCGCGCGCCCCAGAGCAGCGCGTTATTGGCGGCAAACCCTTCGGCGAATTGCAGCGTATTGGCCAGAAGCGTGTCGCGCGCGCGGTCGATGCCGACCAACTGCCCAAGCCCGACCCGCGCGATGGAAGGCACGGGCGTCAGGCGGTCCGGGTCGGGGTGCCAAACGAACCCCTCGGCGGCACCGAAATCAGGCGGCGGTGCGGGCGCGGGGGCGAGCCGCTCGAGCGCCTCGGCAATGCGGGTCAGCGCGGCGCCGTCCGCCCCGCTCATTCCTCGTCCTCGACCCACAGCCCTTGCGCGCGCAGCTCGGCCTCGCGCTGCTTTTCGATGCGCTTCACGAGCTGGATCGAGATCTCGTAAAGCCCGTAAATCACGACGAAAAGCACGATCTGGCTGATGACATCGGGCGGCGTCACGACGGCCGCAAGCACCAGAATGCCAAGGATCGCATAGCGGCGCACCGAGATCATCCCCTCGGCCGAGACGAGGCCCGCCTTGCCCATCAGCGTGAGCGCGACGGGAAGCTGAAACGAGATCCCGAAGGCGAGGATGAATTTCGTGGTGAGCGAGAGATATTCCAGCACCGAGCCCTGAAACACGATCCCCGCCATTGGCCCGGTCGCCGTCTCGGTCACCGCCTCGCCCGGCAGCGCGAGCGGGCCTTGCTGAAATCCGAGGAAGAACGTGTAAGCCATTGGCAGGATGACATAATAAGCGAACGCCGCGCCCAGGAAGAACATCACCGGCGAGGCGATCAGGAAGGGCAGGAACGCGTCCTTCTCGCGCCGGTAAAGGCCCGGCGCGACAAAGCGCCAAAGCTGGAACGCGATGATCGGGAAGGCCAGCATGAACCCGCCCAGAAAGCTGATCTGGATCGCGACGAAGAACCCCTCTTGCAGCTTGAGAAGGATCAGCCCGCATTCCTGCCCCCGCACTTCCAGCGCGCTACAGATCGGGCGGGTCAGGAAGTTATAGATCGGGTTCCAGACCGTATAGCACAGCACCATGGCGACCAGAAACGCGACCACCGACCAGATCAGCCGGGTGCGCAATTCGACCAGATGCTCGATCAGCGGGGCCGAGTGATCGTCGATATCGTCGGGATTTCGGGCGGGTTTCGGTTTCGCTGACACTCAGCTTTCCTTCGAATCGCGGCGGCGCACGGCGTGGAGGCGGCGCTGACCCGGCGCATGCTCGGGCGCATTCGGGGCCGCGCTTTGAGCCGTGCTCGGCGCGCTTTGAACCGGGGCGTGTGCGGGCCCCTGCGCGGCGGGCTGGCCTTTCGCCGCATCCGCGCTTTTGCGCATCGCGGCCGAGCCGGGCGCGGGGCTCGGGCCCGGCTTTGCGCCCGCCGCAGGCTTGGCGGGGTCGGGCTTCAGCCCCTCACGCGACGAGGGAATTTTCGGATCCCATTTCTCGAATTTGTCCACGGCCTTTTCCAGACGGTCAAGGCCGAGGCTTTTCTTCGAGGTCAGGTTCTTCACATCGCGCAGCGACTTGCTTGCCTCGTCGAGCCCGCTATCGCGCGCCGCATCGTCCATCGCCGAGGAAAACTCGCGCGCCATCGCCCGCGCCTTGGCGGTCATGCGGCCGAGGGCGCGGAACAGGACGGGCAGATCGCGCGGGCCGACAACGATCAACGCCACGATGCCGATCAGCAAAAGCTCGGTCCAGCCGATGTCAAACATGGAACGCGTGCCCCGTGCGGAGGATCAGATCAGACGCGATCCTGATCGCGGCGGACAGGATCGACGGCGCGGTCGGCGTCGGCGGCGTAATCGGCCGGACGCTGGACCGGGCGCTCAACGGGGCGCTCAAGCGGGCGTTCGGTCGGGGTGACGTCGCGCAGGTTGCGGTCACGCTCGATCTCGCGGCGCTCGGCCTCCTCGCGGCTCGTGCTTTCGGCGCGCGCGGCCTGATCGACCTCTTCGCCGCCCTCGCGGACGCCCTTCTTGAAGGCGGTGATGCCCTTGCCGACCTCGCCCATGAGCGAGGACACCTTGCCGCGTCCGAACAGGACCAGCACCACAACGGCGATCAGAATTAGGCCGGGAATCCCGATATTGTTCAGCATAACTGCTCCTTTCACGGGCGGTTGGCCCGTCTGCGCCACAGGTTTACGGCGATCACCGGGCGATTGCAAAGCAAGATTGCGTAATGTTGGGCCGCTCCGGCGCGCCTTGGCACGGCCGGCGCGGCGGGCCATAAGGGCCTATGGACCCGGCGCTTTACGTCACCGCTTTTGTCACGCTCTTCGTGGTGATCGACCCGATTGGCCTCGCGCCGCTGTTCATTGCCCTGACGCGCGGCATGGACGCGCCCGAGCGCAATCGAATCGCGCTGCGCGCCGTGACCGTCGCCGCCGTGCTGCTGACGCTGTTCGGGCTGGCGGGCGAGGCGATCCTTGGCGCGATCGGCATTTCCCTTCCCGCTTTCCGCATTGCGGGCGGGATCTTGCTGTTTCTGACCGCGCTCGACATGCTGTTCGAGCGCCGGACCGAGCGGCGCGAGGGGCAATCCGCGCCCCATGACGACCCGTCGGTCTTTCCGCTCGCCACCCCGCTTCTGGCCGGGCCGGGGGCGCTTGCGACGATGATCCTGCTGGTCGGCGAGGGCAGCGGCGCGGCCCATAGCGCCATCATCATCGCGGTGATGCTGCTGGTTCTCGGCATGGCGCTTGCGCTTTTCTATCTGGCCGGGCCGATTGCGCGGCTGCTTGGGCGGACCGGAACAATTGTGATCACAAGGCTGTTCGGGATGCTTCTGGCCGCGCTTTCGGTGCAGTTTATTATTGACGGTATCAAGGGTGCGGGGCTCGGGGCATGATCGGAGATGACTACGCGCGGCTGGGCTATCTGGCGCTGCTGCTGATCTTTCTGGGCGGTTATCTGGTCGTCGAGATGCGCCGCAGGCCCGGCGCGGCGACGCGGCAGATCCTCGCCTGGGTGCTGATTTTCGCGGCCGTGATCGCCGGGGTCGCGCTGTGGTCCGAGTTCAATGACGGCCGCCAGCGGGTCATTGACGGGCACCGGGTCGAGGTGCGGATCGGGGCGGACAACCATTTTCACATGACGCTCGATCTCAACGGGGTGCCGGTGCGTTTCGTGGTCGACACCGGCGCGAGCGACATCGCGCTGAGCCAACGTGATGCGGGCCGGATCGGGATCGACCCGGACCGGCTGGCCTATCTGGGGCAGGCGAGAACCGCGAACGGGATCGTGCGCACTGCCCGCGTCACCATCGACGAGGTCGCCATCGGAGAGATCACCGACCGCCGCGTCCCCGCCACGGTGATCGAAAGCGAGTTGCAGCAATCGCTGCTCGGCATGACCTATCTGCGCCGCTTCGCCCGCGTCAGCTTCGAGGGCAATATGCTGGTGCTGGAGCGGTAGGGTCGCTGCGTCCGCTCCGCCGGAACGGCGCGCAACCCTACCGCTTCCGCTCCCACTTCCCGCCCGCTTCGGACCAGTATTCGGCCGCGATCCCCGCCTCGGTCAGGCCGCGCCACTGATCGCGTGCGCGCTCGAGCGCGGCCGGGTCGTTGCCGTCGAAGATCACGCAGACGCGCGACAGCGCCTCGGCCTCGGCGGGGCTGACCGGAGCGCCGTCGAGAGCCATCAGGCAGGCCGGATCGTTGGGCGCCGGCTCGGGCGCATCCTCCTTGGCGACCGCCCGCAGCAGCACGGGCTGGCGCGAATCATGGCGCCCGCCCGCGATGCCGTGGGGCAGAAAACCCTCGATCTGCCAGAGCGCGAGATCAAGCGCCTCGATCGCCGCCGGGTCCGTTCCGCGCAGCTCGACCCGCCAGCCGGCACCCCGCGCGCGCGGCAGCAGCGCGGGCAGCAGATCACCCGCCGCGCTGCGCGTCAGGTGATAGAAGAGCGCGTTGCCCAAATCGGCTCAGCCTTGCTCGAACTGGTCGTGGATCAGGCGGTTGAGCGTCATGACGCCCCACCCGCTCGCGCCTTTCGGGGCCATATCGGTGGCCGAGGGCGGCAGCGTGACGCCCGCAATGTCGATATGCGCCCAAGGCTGCCCGTCCTTGACGAAGCGTTGCAGGAACTGCGCGGCGGTGATCGAGCCCGCCGCCCGCCCGCCGGTATTCTTCACATCGGCCAGCCGCGAATCGATCAGCTTGTCATAGGCCGGCGCGAGCGGGAGCCGCCAGGCCCCCTCGCCCTCATCCCCCGCCGCGCGCAGGATCTGCGCGGCGAGATCGTCGTCATTGCTGAAGATGCCGGCGTGATCATGGCCAAGTGCGATGATGACCGCGCCGGTCAGCGTGGCAAGGTCGATCACCGCGCGCGGGGCGAATTCGGTCTGCGCATACCACAGCACATCGGCCAGCACCAAGCGGCCCTCGGCGTCGGTGTTGATGACCTCGATCGTGTCGCCCTTCATCGACCGCACGATATCGCCCGGACGCTGCGCGCGCCCGTCCGGCATGTTCTCGACCAGCCCGACAAGGCCCACGACATTGGCCTTGGCGCGGCGCAGCGCGAGGGTGCGCATCACGCCGGCGACGACCGCAGCGCCGCCCATATCCATCGTCATCTCTTCCATCCCGGCGGCGGGCTTGATCGAGATCCCGCCCGTGTCGAACACCACGCCCTTGCCGACAAGCGCCACCGGCGCCTCGTCCGCAGCGCCGCCATTCCAGCGCATCACCACGACCTTGGAGGGGCTTTCGCTGCCCTGCCCGACCCCAAGCAGCGCGCGCATCCCCAGCTTTTCAAGCGCCGGCTCGTCCAGCACCTCGACCTTGAGGCCCAGCTCTGCCATCGCGGCGAGCCGGTCCGCGAAATCGGTGGTGGTCAGCACATTGGCCGGCTCGGAGACGAGATCGCGGGTGAAGAACACGCCTTCGGCCACCGCCGCGCCGGCGGTCGCGAGGCTCGCCACGCCGGTCGGATCGTCGCACATCATCACCACGCTCGCGCGGGCCGGATCAGGGCGCTCGGCCCCGTCGGGGCCCGCCTGATCGGCCGCGCCCGAGGCGTCGGTCAGGCGCGCGTTATCGCCCGCGCCCTGCCCGGCAATGGTCTGGGCCGGGCGGCCCTCGGCGGCCTCGCCCTCGGCCCGGTCATCCTTGCGGGTCTTGTAGGCCGAGAAATCATAGCCGCGCAGCGCGATTCCAAGCGCGATCTCGGCGGCTTGCGGATGCTTGCCGGCCAGCACCGTCAGCGCGCCCTTGCCCATCGCCGCCCCGATCGCCGCCCCCGCGCGCCGCGCCTCAAGCGCGCCTGCACGCGGGCGCAGCTTGACGATCTGCACCGATTCGGCCTCGAGCCCGGCCGGCCATGCCAGCACCATCCCCGCGCCCTCGTCCAGCTTCTCAAAATCCGGTGAGCCGGCCGCGCGTTTGGCCGCCATGCGCAAGGGGCGCGGCAGGCCCGCCGGAAGCGTCCCGTTCTGCCCGACGATCATCGCGATCCGCCCGCTCTGGCTCTCCAGCCCCTCGGTTGCGGTTTCGGTAAAACGGATTTCGACGGGCTGCGTCATAATGCTCTCCTGCGTGACATTTCGCGCAAACCTAGCCGCCCCTCGCGCGCTTTGCCAGAGCCGCGCGCCCTTTCCAGAACCGGCCCGAGCCGCTATCAGAACGAAACCCCGCCTTCGCAGGACATGTCTTTGATCGACCGCTATATCCTTCGCGTGATGCTGACCCTGTTCGGGTTTTTTGCGCTCGTTCTGGTCGCGGTCTACTGGATCAACCGCGCCGTCTCGCTGTTCGAGCGGCTGATTGCGGACGGGCAGACCGCGCTTGTGGTGCTGGAGTTCACGCTTCTGACGCTGCCGGTCGTGATCGCGACCGTGCTGCCGCTGGCCGCGTTCACGGCCGTCGCTTACGGCACCAACCGGCTCTCGGCCGAATCCGAGCTTGTCGCGATGCAGGCGGCGGGGCTTTCGCCGTGGCGGCTTGCGCGCCCGGTGCTGGCGTTCGGGCTGATCGTCGCGTTGATGGTCACGGCGCTTGTCCACGGGCTTGTCCCGATGGCGCGCGAGCGGCTCGCCGACCGGCAGGCCGAGATCGCCGAGAACATCACCGCGCAATTCCTGATCGCCGGCAGCTTCCAGTTCCCGGCCAATGGCGTCACGCTTTTCATCCGCGAGATCAGCCCGAACGGCGCGCTGCAAGGGCTGTTTCTTGAAGATGCCGGCACGGCGGGGCGGCTGACCACCTATACCGCCGAAGAGGCTTTGATCGTGCGCACCGATGCGGGGCCGAAGCTGATCATGGTGGCGGGCATGATCCAGCAGATGCGCCCCGGCCCGGACGGCGCCGGTCAGCTTTCGGTGACGCGGTTCGAGGATCTGACCTATGATCTGGGGGCGCTTGTCGGCGCGCCGGCCAAGCGCGGGCGCGATCTGCGCGATTATTCGACCGCCCGGCTTCTCGCGCCCGATGCCGCCCTGCTGGAAGCGACGGGCGCCAGCCCCGCCCGCGCGCGGCTCGAAGCGCATGAGCGGATCGCGCAGCCCCTGCTGTCGCCGGTCGCGGCGATGCTGGGGTTCGCGACGCTTCTGGTCGGCGGCTTCTCGCGGTTTGGGGTGTGGCGGCAGGTTGGCTGGGCGACGCTCGCCCTGATTTTCGTGCAGTTTCTGGCCAACTGGACCGCCAACCGTGCCGGGAAAGACCCCGATCTGTGGCCGATCGTCTATCTGCCATCGCTGATCGGCGCACTTATCTGCGCGGCGATCTTGTGGCTGGCCGCGCGCCCTCGCCGCCCGCGGGGCGGCAGCGCCGCCACACCCGCAACAAACGGTGCCGCGCCATGATCCTCGCCCGTTATGTCGCGCTGCGCTATCTGCGCGCTTTCGTTCTGCTGTCGGGCGTGTTCCTCGCCATCTTGCTCCTGATCGACATGGTCGAGCAGATCCGCCGCTTTTCCGGCGACGGGCTGAGCCTTGGCGGCGCGGCGCAGCTGTCGCTTCTGTCGGTCGCGGGCAGCTTCTACGGGATCTTGCCGCTGATCGGGCTGCTGGCGGGGATCTCGCTGTTCCTCGGCCTCTCGCGCAGCTCGGAAATGGTCGCCATCCGCGCCTCGGGGCGCTCGGCGCTGCGGGTGCTGCTGGCGCCCGCCGTGATGGCGCTGCTGATCGGGGCGGGGTGCGTCGCGGTGCTGAACCCCATCGTCGCGGCGACCGAGAAAGCCTATAGCGCCGAGGTCACGCGCATCCAGAGCGGCGCCGGCCAGACGGTCGGGCTTGGCGATAGCGGCGTCTGGCTGCGTCAGGGCATGGAGGGAGAGCGCGGGCAGATGGTCATCCGCGCCGAGCGCACCAGCCCCGACGCCACCACGCTTTACCGCGCGAGCTTTCTGCTGTTCGACCCCGAAGCCGGCCCGACCGCGCGGATCGAGGCTGATGAGGCCCGGCTCGGCGCCGGTGAATGGCAGCTTTCGGGGGTGAAGTCCTGGGCGCTGAACATCGCGAACCCCGAGGCGGCCGCCCGCACGCAGGACACGCTGTCGCTGCCGACCGATCTGACCGCCGACCGCATTCGCGACGGGTTCGGGCGGCCGCAGACGGTGCCGTTCTGGCAGCTCCCTGGTTTTATCGACGGCTTGCAGGCGGCCGGTTTCTCGGCCGCGCGTCATCAGGTCTGGTTCCAGATGGAGCTGGCCCTGCCGCTCATGCTGGCCGCGATGCTGACGGTCGCCGCGATCTTCACGATGCGCCATATGCGCGGGCGGCGGACGGGGATGCTGATCCTTGCCGCCTTCGGCGCGGGGCTTGGGCTGTTCTTTCTGCGCAATCTGGCGCAGGTTCTGGGCGAGGCGGGCGATGTCTCGCCCGCGATGGCCGCATGGGCGCCGCCGATCGTCGCGATCCTCTTTGCGACAGGGGCGCTGCTGAGGCTGGAAGATGGGTAAGATATGATCCGTAGCGCCCTGCTTTCATTATGTTTTATGGCCGCATGCACAGCGGGCGCCAAGGCGCAAAGCGCCCCCGATCTGCCCTGGTGGCTGCCGCCTTCGGCTGCTCTGACCGAGGGGCGCGACCGCGCGCCCGCGCTTGCGCCGACCGAGACCAATGGCGGCGAGGGCGGGCTTGCGGACGGGACGGAGCTTGCCGCGCTTGACCGCTCGATGCACGCGCCCTCGGGGGGCGAGATCACCATCGGCCCGCCCGCCCCCGAGGCTGCCTTCGACGATGACGGCGCGGCCGCGACGCTGCTTGCCGACCGCATCACGCTGTCGGGGAACCGCACCCTGACCGCCTCGGGCGGGGTCGTGGTCTGGTATCAGGGCGCGCGGCTGGTTGCCGAGACGGTGCGCTATGACGGCCCGACCGGCGAGATGACGATCACCGGCCCGATCCACCTCACGCGCGCGGCCGCGCGCCCCGAGGACGAGGCGATCTTCATCGCCGACAGTGCCCAGCTTTCGCAGGATATGCGCGAGGGCCTGCTGCGCGGCGCCCGGCTTGTGCTGGCGCGCGAGATGCAGATCGCCGCGCGCGAGATCGCCCTGACCGGCGAGGGGCGCTTCACGACGCTGAGCCACGTCGTCGCCTCGTCCTGCCAGATCTGCGCGGAAGATCCGACGCCGCTATGGGAAATCCGCGCCCGCAGGATTACCCATGACCGCGACACGCGCATCCTCTATCTCGATCACCCGCAATTCCGCGCCTTTGGCCTGCCGCTTGGCGCGTGGCCCGGCACGATCACCGCGCCGGACCCGACCGTCACGCGCATGACCGGCTTCCTGCGCCCGCAGCTGCGCACCACATCGAGCCTCGGGCTGGGGCTACAGATGCCCTATTTCGTCACGCTCGGCGATCACGCCGATCTGACGCTGACGCCCTACCTGACGGTCCGGGGCGGCGCGACGCTTGGCGCGCGCTACCGGCAGGCCTACGCGAACGGCGCGGTCGAGTTCAACACCGCGATCAGCCGCGACCGGATAAGGCGCGGCGAGACGCGGGGCTATTTCTTCGGCGCGTCGCGCTTTGATCTGCCGCGCGGCTACGTGCTGGGCGCGCAGATGCAGATCGCCTCGGATCGGAGCTACCTTCTTGATTACGGCATTTCGGACGCGGACCGGCTCTGGAGCGGGGTGACGCTGGACCGGGTGATCCGCAACCGCCTGCTGCGCGCGCGGATCGGCAATTACCACTCGCTGCGCGAGGACGAGGACAATATCACCTCACCGACGCAGGTGCTTGATCTCGAATGGCAGCGCCGTTTCCGCCCCGCACTGATCGGCGGCGAAGCGGGGCTGGAATGGACCGCCCATGCCCATCGCCGCCCCTCGGGCTCCGATATCGTGGGGCGCGACATGGCGCGCGGCTCGCTCGCGCTCGATTGGGGGCGGACCGATATTCTTCAAGGCGGCTTTGTCGCGCGGCTGAGCGGCGGGCTGATGGCCGATCTTTACGCGATCCGCGATGACAGCCGCTATGACAGTTTGCGGCTGCGGACCAGCCCCTGGGCAAGCGCCGAGCTGCGCTATCCGCTGACCGGCCATGCGGGCGGGGCGGGTCATATCGTCGAGCCGGTGGTCCAGCTTGTCTACTCGCCCCGCCACGGGCAGGACGTCCCGAACGAGGACAGCCGGCATATCGAGTTCGACGAGGGCAATCTGTTCGGCATCTCGCGCTTTCCGGGCCATGATGCGCGCGAGGGCGGGCTGCGGGCCAATCTGGGCGTCTCGTGGACGCGGATCGACCCGGCGGGCTGGGAAATGGGCGTGAGCGCGGGCCGCGTGATCCGGCGCAGCGCCGATCCGGCCTTCAGCGCGGCGGGTCCGATGGCAGGCGCGCGCTCGGACTGGCTGCTTGCCGCGCGCTATGCGGACAGTTCGGGGCTGACCGCCGCCTCGCGGATGCTGTTCGACGATGATCTGACCGTCAATCGCGGCGAGGCGCGGGCCGGCTGGCAGCGCCCCGGCTTGCAGCTTGGTCTTGGCTATCTGTGGATGCGCGCCGATGCCGCCGAGGACCGCGATGAGAACGTCTCGGAAATGGTCGGTGATGTCGGCTGGCAGATCGCGCCGGGCTGGTGGGGCACCGCGAATGCGCGTCACGATTTCGTCACCGGGCAGACGCAGAAGGCGGGGCTCGGCGTCACCTACAGCAACGAATGCGTGACGGTCGAGATGGCCGCATCGCGGCGTTTCGTGGCCTCGGGCGATGTGCGGCGCGATACCGATATCGACCTGTCCGTCCGGCTTGGCGGGTTTGGCGCCCAGCCCCGCGCGCCGGGGAGTGTGGCGCGCCGTTCCTGTATGCGCTAGACTTTCCCCGAACCAGAACACGAGGCGATTTTCATGCGGCAGTTCCTTCTTTCCCTCACCCTCGCGGCGGGGCTTGCGGCCGGGCCGGGCGGCGCTGCGATGGCGCAGGATTTCTCGCCCGTCGTCTATGTGAACAACTCGGTCGTGACCCGCTATGAGCTCGATCAGCGGATCCGCTTCATGCAGGCGCTGAACGCGCCCGAGCAGGGCCGCGAGGCCGCCGAGCGCGCCTTGATCGACGACCGCCTGCGCATGGAAGCGGCCCGCGCGATCGGGGTCGAGGTGTCCGAGCAGGGTCTTGACGAAGGGCTCGCGGAATTCGCCGCGCGCGGGAATATGAGCATTGACGAATTCGTCCGCGCGCTTGCCCAGACGGGTGTAGACCGCGAGGCGTATCGCGATTTCGTGCAGGCCGGCGTTGCGTGGCGCGAGGTGGTGCGCCGGCGCATCCTGCCCAATATCGGGGTCAGCGATGCCGAGGTGGATCAGGCGCTGCAACGCATTATCGAAACGCCCATCGTGACCGAGATGGCGATCTCCGAGATCATCATCCCCGCCCCGCCCGGTCAGGAAGCGGCGATCCTCGCCCGCGCCGAGCAGCTCTCGCAGACGATCCGCTCGGAAGAGGCGTTCGCGCAGGCCGCGCGCCAGCTTTCCGCGACGCCCTCGGCCGCGCAAGGCGGGCGGCTGCCGTGGATGCGGGTGGACAATATGCCGCCCGGTCTGCGCCCGATCCTGCTGGGCCTCAGCCCCGGTCAGGTCACGCCGCCGCTGACCATTCCGGGCGCGGTCGTTCTCTTCATGCTGCGCGACACGCGGGGCGAGCTGCGCCCCGGCGCGCGCGAGCAGCAGCTTGACTATATGGTGCTGCATCTCGCGAGCCTGGAAGAGGCGCAGCGCATCTCGGCGCTCGCCCGGTCCTGCGACGATCTTTACGTGCACGCGAACCATCTGCCCGATCATCAGGTGGTGCGCCAAAGCGGCAGCCAGAACGCGATCCCGCAGGATATCGCGATCCTGCTCGCCAGCCTCGACGAGAACGAATCGAGCGTCTTCCCGCGCGGCGCGGGCGGCGATGTGGTGATGCTGTGTGACCGCACGCCGGCCCTGATCGCGGGGATGGAAAGCGGGCCGGTCGCGACCGGGATCGACGATCAGCCGGCCGACCGCTCGGCCCTGCCGAACCGCGAGGCGATGCGCAATCAGGTGCTGAACCAGAAGGTCAACGCCGCCGCCGAGGGCTTTCTGGCCGAGCTTCGCGCCGACGCCATCATCCGCCGCCCGTGAGCGGGGGGAAGGGCATCGAGGAGGGCGGCCGCGCAGTGCGGACCTCGGCAGCCGCCCGCCTTTATCGCACGCGCCGCCCTGCCCGCGCCAAGGCGCCGCAATGACCGCCCCCCTGCCCCTCATCGCCGTCACCTGCGGCGAGCCGGCGGGGATCGGCCCCGATCTCGCGCCGCATCTGGCCGGGCTGGCGCTGCCTGCGCGACCGGTCTGGATTGGCGATGCGCGTCATCTGCCGTCCGGGCGCCACGCCGTCATCGGCAGCATCGCTGAGGCGCAAGAGGTGCAGGGCGATGCGCTTGCCGTGCTCCACCGCGATTTCGGGGCAAAGCGCCAGCCCGGCACGCCGCAACCCTCTCACGCAAAGCCCGTGATCGCCGCCATCGAAGAAGCCGCGCGCCTTGCGATGGCGGGCGAGGTCGCGGCGATCTGCACCATGCCGATCAACAAGAAGGCGCTGAAAGACGGCGCGGGATTCGCCTTTCCGGGCCATACCGAGATGCTCGCCGAGCTTGCCGGCGGGGTGGACGTGGCCATGATGCTCGCCTCCTCGAGCGTCAGCCCGCCTTTGCGCGTCGTGCCCGCGACGATCCATATCGCGCTTGCCGATGTCCCCGCCGCCCTCACCGAGGCGGTGCTGAGCCGCGCCATCCGCATTGTCCACGCCGCCCTGATCCGCGATTTCGGCGTAAGCGCGCCGCGCCTCGCCGTCGCGGGCCTCAACCCCCATGCGGGCGAGGGCGGCGTGATGGGCCGTGAGGAGGTGGACTGGATCGCCCCGCTCCTGACCCGCCTTCGGGCCGAGGGGATCGAGATCGCGGGCCCCCTCCCCGCCGACACGATGTTCCACGCCCCCGCCCGCGCGCGCTATGATGCCGCGATCTGCGCCTATCACGATCAGGCCCTGATCCCGATCAAGACGCTCGATTTCGCGGGCGGGGTGAACGTCACGCTCGGCCTGCCGTTCATCCGCAGCTCACCCGATCACGGCACCGCGTTCGACATCGCCGGGACCGGCGCGGCCGATCCCTCAAGCGCCATCGCCGCGCTGCGCATGGCCGCCGAGATGGCCCAAAGGCGGGCCTCCTGATGTTTCTTCTGCGCAAAAATACTCATCTTCAGGGGCAAGGGTGAGCGGTATCGACAACCTCCCTCCGCTGCGCGATGTGATCGCGCGCCATGATCTGCGGGCGAAAAAGAGCCTTGGGCAGAACTTCCTGCTCGATCTGAACCTCACAGCCAAGATCGCGCGGCAGGCGGGCGATCTGAGCGCGTGCGACGTTCTCGAAATCGGCCCCGGTCCCGGAGGGCTGACGCGCGGGCTTCTGGCCGAGGGCGCGCGGCGCGTGCTCGCGATCGAGAAAGACCCGCGCGCCCTGCCTGCGCTTGCCGAGATCGCCGCCGCCTATCCGGGCCGGCTCGAGGTGATCGAGGGCGACGCACTTGCGATCGACCCGCTCGCCCATCTGCGCCCGCCGATCCGCATCGTCGCGAACCTGCCCTATAATGTCGGCACCGAACTGCTCATCCGCTGGCTGACGCCCGAGGTTTGGCCGCCCTTCTGGGAGAGCCTCACCCTGATGTTCCAGAAGGAGGTCGCCGAGCGGATCACCGCGCAGCCGGGCGGCAAGGCTTACGGCCGGCTCGCGGTGCTGGCGCAGTGGCGCTCGGACGCGCGGGTGGTGATGTCGCTGCCGCCCGAGGCGTTCGTTCCCGCGCCCAAGGTGCACAGCGCGGTCGTGCACATCACCGCGCTGAACGGGCCGCGCTTTCCCGCCGACCCGGCGATCCTCTCGCAAATCGTCGCAAGCGCGTTCAACCAACGCCGCAAGATGCTCCGCGCCAGCCTGCGCGGCGTCGCCCCGCAGATCGAGGACCTGCTCCGCACCGCCGCCATCCCGCCCACCGCCCGCGCCGAAGAAATCGGGCTGGAGGCGTTCTGCACCCTCGCCCGCGCAGTCGAAGCGCAGCGCAAGGGCGGGTGAAGGGGGGGTTGGTCGGCGCATCGGAGCTTTCCGCTGGCCGCGACCCTTTGGAGCGAGGCGCTCGGTTAACCATCAGTAGCGCCCGGCCTGCGCACAACGGCGCTTCATCGCGCCGTT
>JAUNRZ010000042.1 GCA_030539455.1 Paracoccus sp. (in: a-proteobacteria)
GCGTGCCAGTTCAGCCCGCCCATGAAGCCATGCGTGGCCGAGGGGATGGCGACCCCGATCACATGGCGCTCTCCCTGCTGCGCGGTTGCGGCGCGCGCGCCCATGCTCAGCGCGGCGGCGGCAATCGGCAGCTGGATAATATGACGACGTTTCATGGTCTTCCTCCCTTTGATGGCCGTCAGGATGCGGCCCGTTTCTCTCGCTGCAAGACGACAGCAAGCACGATGATGACGCCCTGTATCGCCCCGTTCAGATAGGGGCTGACCAGATCCGCCAGATTAAGGATATTGCCGATCAGCCCGAGGATAAGCACACCGACCACGGTTCCCCACACCCGCCCGGTGCCGCCCTTCAGCGCCGTGCCGCCGATGATGACGGCGGCGATCGCCTCCAGCTCCCACAGAACGCCGGTCGAGCCCGAGGCCGAGCCAAGGCGCGGGACGTAAAGAATGACCGCGAGCCCGACCAGAGCGCCGAGGATCACATAGGTCATCATCCGCACGCGCTCGACATCGACACCGGAGTAACGCGCGACCCGGTCGTTCGAGCCAATCGCCTCGACATGGCGGCCAAAGCGGGTGTGGCGCATCGCGAACTCGCCAAGGATGGCGGCGATGGCAAAGACGATGATCGGCCATGTGAGCCAGCCAAACCCGCCGAAATAGACCGGGCGATAAACCGCGCGCAGGGTCGAATCGAGGCTGAGCGTGCCGCCATCGGCGAGCCAGGTCACAAGGCTGCGGAAGATCCCCATCGTGCCGAGCGTGACGATGAATGCCTCGATACGGGCCTTGGTAATCAGCGCTCCATTGATCCCGCCAGCCACCACCCCGCCAAGCAGCGCGACACCCATGCCAAGGATGATGGTCAGCCACCCTGCCCCGGTCAGCGGCACAAGAGCATTCATCGCCATGATCGACACGCCGGCCAGAAACGCCGCCATCGAGCCGACCGACAGATCGAGCCCGCCTTGTGTGATCACAAACGTCATCCCGATCGCGATCAGCCCGATAAAGGCCGAGCGCGCCAGCACGTTCGAGAGGTTCGCGGGCGCCAGAAAGGCAGGGTTCAGCAGCGCGCCGAGGATGAACAGCGCGACAAGCGCAACGAGTGGCCCCAGCAGATGCAGATCAAGCCGCTTCATGCGCTCTCCTTTTCCGCGCTCAGCCCCATGGCGAGGCGGACGATGTTTTCTTCGGTGACGGCGGCGCCCGCAAGCTCGCCGGCGATGCGGCCCTGCCGCATGACCAGAACGCGCGGGGCAAGGCCGATCACCTCGGCCAGCTCGGACGAGATGACGATGACACCCTTGCCCTGATCGGCGAGGCGCCGGACGAACCGGTAGATTTGCTGCTTGGTGCCGACATCGATGCCGCGGGTCGGCTCGTCGATGATAACGATGCGCGGCTCGGTCAGCATGGTCTTGGCCAGCAGGAGTTTTTGCTGATTGCCGCCTGACAGCGCGCCCGCCTCCATCGCGGGCGAGGCGGCGCGGATGTCGAACGTCGCCCGCGCCTCGTCCATCGCCGCGCGCTCGCGCCGCCGGTCGATACGGAAGCCGAACGCGGGCAGCGCGGCCAGCGTGAGGTTCTGCGTGAGGTTCTTGCCGAGCAGCAGCCCCGCCTCTTTGCGGTCCTCGGTGAGATAGGCAATGCCGGCATCCATCGCGGCGCGCGGCCGTCCCATCGGGACCTCGCGGCCCAACGCGGTCACGCGCCCGCTGGCCGGGCGCAGCCCCGCGATCGCCTCGGCGAGCTCGGTCCTGCCCGAGCCGACGAGGCCGGCGATCCCCAGCACCTCGCCCGGCGCCAGATGAAGGCTGGCGCCATGAACAAGGCCGGGCACGGAAATATCTTCGACGCGCAGCAACTCGCCCTCGGCGGGCTGCGCCTTCTGAGGGAAGATATCGCTCAGCTCGCGGCCGACCATTGCGGTCGCCATCGCGTCCTCGGTCATCTCGCCGCGCAGCGCGCGCCGCACCACGGCACCGTCTCGCAAGACCGTCAGCCGGTCGGCCAGGCGCGTCACCTCGTCCAGCCGGTGCGAGCAGAACATCAGCGCCACCCCCTCGGCCCGGAGCCGGTCCACCTGCGCATAAAGCGCGCTCACCTCGCGGTGGGTCAGCGCGGCGGAGGGCTCGTCCATGATCAGAACCCGCGCCTTGCGTGACAGCGCCTTCGCGATCTCGACCATCTGCCGCTCGGGCACGGAAAGATCGCTGATCCGCGCCTCGGGGCTGATCGCCGTGCCAAGCTGGGCCAGCAGCGCGCTCGCCTGATCGTTCATCGCGCGGTGATCGAGCCGCGCGCCGCGCGTGATTTCGCGGCCGAGGAAGATATTTGCCGCGACGCTCAGATGCTGGGCGAGGTTGAATTCCTGATGGATCACGACGACGCCCGCCGCCTCGGCCTCGGGGCCGCTGCGATAAGGGGCGGGCGCGCCGCCAAGCAGAACGCGCCCCGCCGACGGCTGAAGAAACCCGCCGAGGATTTTCATGATCGTCGATTTGCCCGCGCCGTTCTCGCCGATCAGCGCGTGAACCTCGCCGGCGCGCAGCTCCAGATCGACCTCATGCAGCACCTCGACCGGGCCGAAGGATTTGCTGACGCGGTCCAGCGCCAGAACGGGGGCGGCGGGGCTCATGTCACCACCTCTGTCCATGCCCCGTCTGCGGCAGCCGATCGCTGCGCGGCGGCGATGAATGCCATGCCCGACAGCCCGTCCTCGATGCCGGGGAGCCGGTCCAGCGGGCCCAGATCGCCCCCGATCACGCGCGCGATGTCGAGATAAAGGTTGGCGAAGGCTTCAAGATACCCCTCGGGATGGCCCGGCGGCGTGCGCGACGAGCCCGAGCGATCGCGCGCCCGCGTCAGGCGCTGCGCCTGCCCGTCCGCGCCGGTCACGGTCAGGATCTCGGGCTCGGTCAGCCGCCATTCCAGCGCG
Organism: Paracoccus sp. (in: a-proteobacteria); assembly: GCA_030539455.1. Lineage (GTDB taxonomy): Bacteria > Pseudomonadota > Alphaproteobacteria > Rhodobacterales > Rhodobacteraceae > Paracoccus. The sequence goes on from JAUNRZ010000042.1 coordinate 2,944, forward strand.
GCCCTGGTCCCGAAAAGCCGAAGGCTCAGCCCGCCCTCTTGCCCGATCGCGACCTGACTTGCCCAAAGCCCGCCCTTTGCGCCCGACGGATAGCGCAGCGCCGCGCGGATATCGTCGTCGACCCGGCGCGAGGGGACAAAGCTGGTCATATCCGCCGCCACATGGCTGGGGGTCTGGCAGGTCACGAACGCGGCAAGCTGCCATGCGTGGGTGCCGATATCGCCCACCGCACCCGCGCCCGATTGCGCCGGATCGGTGCGCCAAAGCGCCTGTTTGCTGTCCACCTCTTCCGACAGCCAGCCTTGCAGATACTCGACCTGCACCAGCCGCAAATCGCCCAAGGCGCCCTCGGCCACCACGGCCCGCGCCTCGCGGATCATCGGATGCGCGCAGTAATTATGCGTGAGGAAAAACCGCGCGCGGCTGGCCTTGACCGCCTGTGCCAGATCGCTCGCCTGATCTTGGGTAGCGGCGAGCGGCTTGTCGCAAATCACATGGATCCCGGCCTCAAGAAATGCCTTCGCGACAGGAACGTGGAGATGGTTCGGCGTCACGATCGAAACCGCCTTGATACCGTCTTCGCGCGCGGCCTCGGCCTCGGCCATCTGGCGGTAATCGCCATAGCTGCGCGCAAGGCCAAGCGCCTCGGCCGAGCGCTCGGCCCGCGCCGGGTCAGAGGACAGCGCCCCCGCAACCAGCGTGAAGGCGCCGTCCATCCGCGCCGCGATGCGGTGGACCGCACCGATAAACGCGCCCTCGCCCCCGCCGACCATGCCAAGCGGGATCGGCGCGCTGCCGCCGGCCCGGCTCATGCCAGCCCCAACGCAGCGCGGTTGACCGCAGCGTCCACCTGCTGCGCCGCGAAATCGTCAAACGCGTGCGGGGTCGCGCGGATGATATGGCGGCGCACGAACGCGGCCCCCTCGCGCGCGCCGTCCTCGGGATGTTTGAGCGCGCATTCCCACTCGACGACCGCCCAGCCCGCGAAATCATACTGCGCGAGCTTGGCGAAAACCTGCCCGAAATCCACCTGCCCGTCGCCGGGGCTCCGAAACCGGCCAGCCCGTTCGGCCCAAGGCTGAAACCCGCCATAAACGCCCTGCCGCCCGGTCGGACGAAACTCGGCATCCTTGACGTGAAACATCTTGATCCGGTCGTGGTAGATGTCGATATTTTCAATATAATCAAGCTGCTGGAGCACGAAATGCGAAGGATCGTAAAGCAGGCACGCCCGCTTGTGATCGCCGACGCGGCTCAGAAACATCTCGTAGCTGACGCCGTCGTGAAGATCCTCGCCGGGGTGGATTTCATAGCAGATATCGACCCCATTCTCCTCCGCCAGATCGAGCAGCGGCCGCCAGCGTTCGGCGAGCGTATCAAACGCAAGCTCAACGAGCCCCGGCGCGCGCTGCGGCCAAGGGTAGAGGTAAGGCCACGCCAGCGCGCCCGAAAACGTCGCCATCGCGTCCAGCCCAAGCGCGCGGCTGGCGCGGATCGTGCCGGCGACCTGCTCCGCCGCCCATTCCTGACGAGCGGCCGGATTGCCGCGCAGCTCGGGCGGGGCGAACGCGTCGAAGGCGCTGTCATAGGCGGGATGGACGGCGATCAACTGGCCCTGAACATGGCTCGAAAGCTCGGTCACCGCGACGCCGTTTTCCGCAGCGATACCGAGAAACTCGTCGCGCCAATCCTGCGATGACACAGCCAGATCAAGATCGAACAGGCGCTTGTCGCCGCTGGGCACCTGCACCCCGACATAGCCCATCGACGCCGCCCAAGCCGTGATCGAGCGCCAGTCGTTGAACGGCGCCTGATCCGAGACGAACTGCGCCAGAAAGAGTCCCGGCCCCTTCATCGTCTGCATTCGATTCCTCCCCCTCCCGCCAGCAAGCCACGCCCTGAAAACGATTGCAAGCAGAGTTTTGGGCGGACGTAATCGTTTTCATCGCGCGCTTGCGCGGCCACGGATTATCTGCCTAGGCTCGCCCATGATCGAAGAGAAAGCCCCCCAAGGAAAGGCGCGGCTCGCCGACGTTGCCCGCCGCGCAGGCGTGTCGGTCGCGACGGTCAGCCGCGCGCTTTCGCGGCCCGGCATGGTGTCCGAGGCGGCGCGCGAGGCGATTTTTGCGGCCGTGAGTGAGACAGGCTACCGCGTCAACCACGCCGCGCGGAACCTGCGCAAGGGGCGCACCGGCGCCATCGTCGCGCTTGTGCCGAACCTCGCCAACCCGTTCTTCGCGCGGATCCTGTCGGGGATGGGGCAAGAGCTGGCGCAATCCGGCTACGATCTGCTGGTGGGCGACACGATGGATGCGGGCGGCCGGCACCGCGCGCTTGCCCGGCTGCTGGACCCCTCGCGCGCGGACGGGATCGTGCTGCTCGACGGTCAGGTGACGGCCGGAGACCTGGCCGCCCTGCCCTTCGCGCCGCCCGTCGTCATGGCCTGCGAGTGGATCGAGCAGGCCGATCTGCCGCGTGTCGTCCTCGATAACGAAGCGGGCACGGCGCTCGCGGCGGGTCATCTGCTGGGCCTTGGCCATCGCCGCATCGCCTGCATCGGCGGGCCGCGCGGCAATGTGCTCCACCGTGCGCGGCTCGGCGGTGTGCGCCGGACCCTCGGCCACGAGCCACGGCTTTACGAGGGCGATTTCACCCTCGCCGGCGGCGCGCGCGCCGCGCAGCTCTGGCTTGAGGGTCCCCCGCCCGAGCGCCCGACCGCCATCATCGCCTTCAGCGATGAATCCGCCGCCGGCTTCATGGGCGAGCTACAACGGCGCGGCATCGACGTGCCGCGCGACGTCTCGGTCGTCGGCTTCGACGGGATCGACTGGGTGGCACATCTCCCGACCCCGCTGACGACCATCCGCCAACCCAAACGCGAGATGGGCCGTCTGGCCGCCCGCCTCGTCCTGCGCCTGATCGCGGGCGACGAGATCGCGCGGGAGACTATTCTTGCGCCGGAGTTGATTATCCGAGGCTCGACGGGGCCGGTGCGGGGGTAGGGCAAAAAACGGCTCGATACCCGCCCAAGCCCGATCTGAAAAGTCAAAGCTCACCCCCATTGCCCTAAATTTAAATTCCAGAACGGGGTGAATCAGGGCAACAGGAAGATATCAATAGGATGATTCGCTTTGGAGCCTATGGCATTGCATTGATCGCGGCACGCAAGTCATCGAGAACCGACAGACACCGCCCCTCGCTCAGCTGCGAAAACGGTAAGGACTCGGCACCTCCGGCTGTAACTGCTTCGAGGATCTCTGAACTCGATAGGTGACAAAAATCATCACGAGAAACTCCGTCGAAATAATCTTGGTATTTCCAAGCTGAAAATGTATCGCCTTCCCTCCAGAACAGACTGGGTATTCCGTAAGCATCTGCGAAAATCAAACCATGCAGGCTTGAAGAGATAATTCGCGAACAGCTTGCCAGCCTCGACAAGGTGGCTGCAATATCTGGATCTGTAAAATCAAGAATAACGACACCATCAAACGCTTGAGCAATCTTTTCAAGCGCAGGATGATTGAGCATGCTGTGGTGTGGAACAATCCCGATTTTATTTGTTCGGTTTAAAGCATCGGGTCCCGGCCAGATTTCCCGGACAAATAGGCCGGGATCACCGAAGGGAACAACCGGACAGCCCGCTATTTCTCCAGCCGTCAACGGGCCGCGCAGGGCAGAAATAATAATGGACATCTGAGCCATTGAGCCGGGCAAAGGCTTGCCCGTTACGCTGCCCCAAACAAAGAGTGGTTTTGTGCGCTTCCGCCTAGCAGCCATAGCAGGGTTGAATACGCTGCTAATTGCGATGCCATACAATCGCGAGGCGACGCGTGTGTGACCTGCCGCCCTGACACATGGCTGACTACTAAGGGCGAAATCTCATCACCGAGATTGATACCTTTTTTCTCTGAGACCCACCAGTAGAGCTTAAACGGCCCGCCGGAGTGTATATCGCTCAACGCAATGCCTTCTTACCATGCAACCATATAAGCAACATTTGTGCCGCACAATCTATAGGCGAGCAGTGGCTGAAACCCTGATGCTTGTCGACCTATCAACCGGCTTCGCTCTGTCCGTCTGCCGAGCAATGGAATCAACGATCCAGCCGTCGGCGGATCTTGCGCAGCACCGAGCCGATTTCACTCAGGACAGCCGCTTTAATACTAGCCTTAACGTGCCGGCTTCCGCGAAGGTTCGATCATTCCTTACCGCCCCCGCCGCACTATGCGCCGCGATGAAACCGAAAGTCAAAGCCGGACCCAGCGTAATGCCCGCAGCCGGATACATGCCGCCCATGATCGAGGCGGCATCGTTGCCGCAGGCAAAGAGCCCCGGCACCGGAGCTCCATTTTCGTCCAGCACGCGCGCGTACTCGTCGATCGGCAGGCCGATCGAGGCGCCGATATCGCCCGGGTAGAGCCGTATTGCGTAGAACGGAGGCGTCTCGAGCGGCCCAAGGCAGGGGTTTGGGGCGTTCTCTGGATCGCCGAGATAGCGATTATATTCAGTCGATCCCTTGCCGAAATCCGGATCGTGGCCCTTTGCGGCATAACGCTTTGTTGACGCAATCGTCTTCTCGAGCCCAGCCGGGTCGATGCCGGTCTTTTCCGCCAAATCCCGCGCGTCTCGCCCGGATCTGAGATAGCCCGAGCGCAGATGCCGGCCGATCGGCGCGGGAAACGGGCGGACCGCCCCAAGGCCATAGCGGCGAATTGCGCGGTGATCGGTCACCAGCCAGATCGCGCCTTGCGGTGCGCGCACTTCGCCGCTCTCCGGCGCACCCGGCTGTCCTCGGCCAAGCATGGCCTGCACGAAATCATGATAGCTCGCCGCCTCGTTGACAAAGCGTTGCCCGGTTTCATCGACGGCCCAGATGCCAGGTTTGGCCCGATCCAGAAAGAGGTGCGGGAACGGCCGAACTGCGCCGTCAGAGCCGGGCAAAAGCGATACGGGCGCATAGAACAGCGGCTCGGCCTGCGCCAGATTTGGCGCGACGCCAAGCGGCTTGGTCAGCGCGATGCTGTCGCCGGTGCTACCGGCAGGCGACATTGACCAGTGATCGCCGTGGGGGTGAAGCTGCGCATCCAGCGCATTGGCGCGCGGCGCGCCGCCGCCTGCGAGGACGACGCCGCGCCGCGCCGTGATCTGCCGCTCCGCCCCGCCCACACGCACGCGCACGCCCCCCACTTTTCCATCGCCGAGGATCAGACCGGTCAACTCGGTTTCGCAACTCTCGTCGATGCCACGCTCGAAGACCGACGCGGCCAATCGCCCCGCCATCGCCGCGCCCAGCACAAGCCTCGTTGCTCGGCCGTGGAACAGCCGGTCCCGTAGATGCCGGGCGAGTATCCGCAAGCTGTGGCCCATCGCCGCCGGCCGGCGAAACATATTGAACAACTCCGGAATGTCCGCGCGCCCCACCATCATCCCGCCGAACACGGTAAATTCGGGGATCGGCGGGCGGATGAGCGACAGCTTGTCGCCAAGAACGCGCGCATCGAAATCCAGCGGGTCCAGCACCCGGTAGCCCAGTGCCGCGCCCGGCTGTTCTGGGTGATAGTCGGGCGCCACTGCGCGGACCGAGAATTTCAGCCTTGTCTTGGCCTCCATGAAACGCACCATCTCCGGCCCCGCTTTCAGAAAGGCCTGCCAGAGTGAAGGGTTGCCGTAATTCCCGATCTCGGCCTCCAGGTAGCGCAGGGCCTCGCCCTCGGGTTCGGCGGCGCCAGCGGCGATCTGATGGGGATTGTTCGGTATCCATGTGGCGCCGCCCGAATACGCGGTCGAGCCACCGATATAGGGCGTTTTCTCGATAAGGAGCACCGAAAGCCCGAGTTCGTCCGCGGTCAGCGCAGCGGACATCCCCGCCGCGCCCGCGCCGACTACAACGAGATCATACCCGTCTTTCATCGGATCAGCTTTCGAGCGGGCGCGGATAGCGCCCGAGCGTCCACCCGCCGTCGATGCGTAGCGTTTCGCCAGTGATAAAGGCGGCCTCTTCCGAGATCAGGAAGACAGCGCCATTGGCGACATCGCGCGGTGTGCCGACACGGCGCAGCGGCGATTGATCTATGAAGATCTGCCGCCGCCAGCTTTCCGATTTGATCCGCGCCGCGGTGAGCGGCGTCTCGATCAGTCCCGGCGCGAGCGCGACGACGCGAATGCCGTCCGGTCCGTAATCGGTCGCCATCTGGCGCGTCAGACCCGCGACCGCCGCTTTCGATGTCGAATAGGCTGCCGAGGCGGTTGCGCCGATAAAAGAATAGACCGATGCGAGGTTGAGGATCACTCGGTCTTCGCCAGCGGGCGTTGCCAGCCAGTCCTCGACCGCTGCGCGCGACAGACGAAACAGCCCATTCACGTTGACGTCGAAATAACGACGTAGCGTGTCGTCGTCGCATTGATGCGCGCTGCCGCCCCCGCCGATCCCCGCATTGTTCACCAAGGCGTTCCATCGCCAGCCGAGCCGTTCCAGCGTTGCTCGGATTGCGGCGGGTAGTTCCGTATCGGTCACGTCCCCCACAAGCGTCGCGAAGATGTCCGACTGCCCGACAAGCGCCACCGTTTCCTCCAGACCGTTTTCTGACAGATCGACCGCCAGCACCCGGGCGCCGTTTTCGGCAAGCGCGAGCGCGATGGCCTGACCGATGCCACTGCCAGCTCCGGTCACGACGACTGTTTTGTTGGCCAGCCTTGCCATCTCATGCGCCTCCCAATGTACCGACCGACGCCCCGCCATCGACAATCAGCATCTGCCCGGTGATGAAGCCTGTGCGTGGGTCAGCCAGAAAGCTTGCCGCCGCGGCGATATCCTCGGGCCGGCCCAGCCTGCCAATCGGCTGACGTGCGGCGAGCGCAATGCGGGCCTCGTCATCCCACGCATCAAGGATGGCGGTCTCGATCACGCCGGGCGCGATCCCGTTAACAAGAATTTTTCGCGGCGCCAGATCAAGCGCCATAGCACGCGTCAGCCCAACCACCGCGGCCTTCGATGACGCGTAATGCGCAATGGAACGCGCACCGAGCCAGGACCGCGAGGCGATGTTGATGATCCGCCCGTCCTCGCGCATCATGCGCGCGGCTGCTTGGGAGAGGGTGAAGACGGGGATGTAGTTCACCTCCATCATCCGCCGCAGATCCTCGGGGTTGAGTGCATCGAACTCGATGACGTCGAAGATGCCGGCATTGTTCACCAGCACATCGATTCGGCTCAGCCCGCTGACAAAGGTGCGTAACTCGTCCTCGCTGCGCAGATCGATGCCGGTCGCCGAGGCTGCAAACCCCTGCTTCCGCAGGGCGTCGGCGACCTCCTGCACGCGGTCTTGCGACTGATCGAGCAGATGAACATGAAACCCGTCACCGGCCAGACGCGCCGCGATGGCCCCGCCGATACCGCCTGCTGCGCCGGTGACAATTGCCGCGGGTAGATCACCTGATTCCGTCATAATCTATCAATCCGTTATGCAGGAGGCGTGGGGGCCGCACGCTCGCGGCCCCGGCTCGATCACTGGAGACCCCAGCTATTCTCGTCGAGCGGCCCGTAAAGATGCGCCTGAAGCAGGTCGTAAAGCGCGTCCTCTGTGTAGGGCTGGTCCAACTCGGCAAGCAGGCCCTGCCATTTTTCGATATACGGCTCGAAGCTGGCGAACAGGGCCTCGGGATCGTCGATGCCGTGGGTCGTGCGGGCGATCCCGACCATATCTCCGACGCCTTCCTCGACCCATTTATCATAGGCGGCCTGAAGCGTCTCGTCCGGCTCGATGATCGGGATACCGCGCTCGGCGCCCAGCTCTCGCGCCTCGCGGGCCTCGCGGTCGTAAGCGACCTGAAGCCGTGCCATAGCCCGGGCCGATACGTCGAAGATCGTCCGGCGCTGCTCGGGCGTGAGGCTTTCCCAGAAATCCGGGTTCCAGATCCAGGTGCCGCCTGCATAGAACGGGCTCATCGCCAGCGTCGTGACGCCGCCCGTGACCTCCATCAGGGTGGCCCCGCCGGTCAGGTGCGAGGTATCCGAGGCGGTGCAGTCAACCGATCCGCGCTCGAACGCGGTGTAGATTTCGTTCGAGGGCACGTTCACGCCGACGACGCCGATCGCCTGCCCGAACCGCGCCCAGCCACCGCCCGGCATACGAACGCGCAGCCCTTGCATATCAGCCAGCGTGCTGACCGGCTGGCGGCAGATGAAGCTGTATTCTGGCACCGAATAACCGCCGCCGAAGATAACGCCGTTATCGCGCCAGTCGGCGATGCCGGCGGAGTCGTTCATCATGAAATCGGAGAACGCGAAGGCCATCAGGAAGGCGTCCGGGGTTATGAACCCCATATCCGCAAGCGCGTTCGATACCGGCAAGTCCGAGGGGGTGTATGTCGCCGTATGGAACCCGCCCTGAGCCAGCCCGTCGGCGACGCCCTGCATCGTCGATTGTGCAGGGATAAGCGAGCCGCCGACGAATATCTCGAAATCCAGCTCGCCATTGCTGGCCTCTTTCAGCTCTTCCGCCCATGTCATATGCGCCTCGCGCGTGATAACGTGGTTGGGCTCCAGCCAGCTTGAGAAGATCTGCTGGGCGTTGGCGGGCAGCGCCATCGTGATCGCGGCCGTTCCCAACAGAGCGGTAGTCAGAATCGTGCTTCTCATGTCCGTTTCCTCCCTTGGACAGTAGCGTTCCGAAATTGTGTTCATCTCGCCATGACGCTTGGCAGCCAAAGGGCAAGCGCCGGAAAGGTGAACAAAATGGCGATGATAAGGATGTCCATGATGATGAAGCCGAACGATCCTCGGAAGATGGTCGTCAGCGGCACCGCTCCGCGGAGTGCCGAGTTTATGACATAGACGTTCAGCCCGACCGGCGGCGTGACCAGCCCGATTTCAAGCAGCTTGATAACGATGATGCCGAACCAGATCATGTTGATATCGGCAGCGCTCAGCAGTGGCAGCAGGATCGGCAGCGTCAGTAGCATCAGCCCGATCGAGTCGATGAACATGCCCAGCGCGATATATATGATCGCGATCATTATGATCAGGGTGAGCGGGTCGCTCCCGACCGACAGCATTGTATTCGCGATGACGCGCGGAAGGCCGGTCAAACCCATGAACGAGGTGAACATGCTCGCACCCATCGCGACCAGAAACACGACGCTCGTTCCGCTTGCCGCGTCGCGCAGCGCCGATCGCATGAGCGAGAGCGACAGCTCGCCGCGCGTCGCCGCCAGGACGGCTGCAAGAGCCGCACCCACCGCCCCGGCTTCGGTCGGAGTCATGACGCCGGCGAAAATCCCGCCAAGAACCCCAAGGATCAGAATCGGCAGCGGCCAGATTTCCTTGAGCGCGGCGGCCAACTCGCCCGGCGCCGGGCGAGTTTCGGAAATCGGTGCAAGGCGCGGCGAGATCATCACGCGCACGATGACATAGGCGGCATAGATGAAGGCCGAGAGAATGCCGGGGATGACCGCCGCCATGAACATGGCGGAGATGGATTGCTGCGTGAAAATTCCGTAAAGGATCATCAGGATCGAAGGCGGGATAAGCGCCCCAAGTGTGCCGGAAGCGGCAACCACACCCGTCGCGAGGCCCTTGTCATATTTCGCCTTCAGCATCTCCGGCACCGCAATGCGCGACATTGCAGCCGCGGTCGCGACGGACGAGCCCGACGCGGCCGAGAATACCGCCGTCGCGCCGATCGCCGCGCAGGCCAGCCCTCCCGGCACCCGCCCGAGCAGAATGCGCATTGCTGCGAAAAGCCCGCGCGTCAGCCCGGCATGGCTGGCAATAAAGCCCATCAGAAGGAACATCGGCACTGCACTGAACGACCAGTTTGCGATAAACTGGAACGGCACGGCGCGCACCAGCCCCCATGCCGCATTAAGGTTTGCCGCCGCCCAGATGCCGCAAAACGACACAAGGATCAGCACGATGCCGACCGGAATGCGCAGCGCGATCAGACCCAAGACCGCGGCGATGCCGAGATAACCGATCTCAAGCCGCTCCATCAGACGGCTCCTTCATCGGTTATGATCGCATCGGTTGTCAGCTCATTACGCCCGGCACGGCTGACGAACAGCCGGACCAGATGCCAAAGGCAGACCAGCCCGGCGAAAGCAAAGCTGACGGGCATGATAAAACGGCTCGGCCAGATCGCCACAATGACCGGTCCCATAACGACCTCGCCGCGGCTGAAAGAACGCAGCGCATCGTGCCAGGTGATCCACGCCACGCCGAAATAGGTCACCGCACTTATGATGAGCACGAGCGCAATGCACGCAATGCGCATCGGGATGGTCATCATGTTGAAGAACAACTCGACCGCGACGGCGCTGCGGGTCAGTTCAATCACCGCCAGCGGCAGGAACACGGCCCAAACCATATAATAATAAGACACGATTTCCAACGTGCCCTGAATGGGTTTGTTAAACAGGTATTTCATCGCGACGTCTGCGCAGACATGGACCATCATCGCAAACAGCAGCACCGCCGATAGATCGAGCAACCGATCCGCAAGCCAGCTTATCGGAGAGTTTTTCATCGCCGCCTCACTGCATCCTGTAGCCGCCGTTGACGTCGAGAACGCCGCCCGTCATATACGCGGCGTCAGCCGACATCAGAAAAGCGACTGCGCCAGCCACATCCTCGGGCATTCCGATCCGGCCAAGCGGGATGGCGGCGCTTGCGGCCTCCTCCTGCCCCGGCGCGAGCGAAAGCCGTAACATCGGCGCGTCGATCAGCCCCGGCGCAACGGCGTTCACCGTGGCGCCCATCGGCGCGATCTCGCGGGCCGCGGCCTTGGTCAGAGCCATCACGGCGCCTTTGGATGCAATATAGCTGGCGGATGAACGATAGCCGCCAAGCTGCGCGGCGACCGAAGCGAAGGTCACGGCGCGGCCCCCATGGGGCCTCGCGCCGTCTCTCCATTGCCGCAGCCATGCTCGCAGACACAAGAAGGTGCCTCGACTGTTGACTGCCATATGCTCGTCAAAATCTGCGACATCCATATCCGCGATGCCGGTCCGCTGACCACCGGGCCCGAGCCGGAGGACGCCCGCTGCCGTCACCAACCCCTCCGCCTTGCCGAAATGGGCCTCGATCTCGTGGAAAACAGCGGCAACGGACGCTTCGTCCGAAACATCACATCGCAGCGCGATATGCCCCTCGCCGGCAAGGCTTGCGGCGAGGCTTTGCGCCCGTTCCAGATCCAGATCGGTCACGGCAAGCCGCCAACCATCCGCCGAAAGCCGCCGCGCCACGGCTGCGCCGATACCACCGCAGGCGCCGGTCACCAGCGCCGAACCGCGCCATTGCTGATCATCGAATCCCGCCATATCTCCCCCTAATGTGCATCCAATATCTGCCGAAGAAGCAGTGTGTCAACAAATTTTTCGAGCATAATCGCCTTATTGTATCCAAAATAAGATTGCTCAAAAGGCGGTCAGGAGGCTATCTTCACTGCAAGAGGATAAATCAGTGACCCGCACATCGACACAAACCACCGCGCAAATCCTGCGTGAACGCATTCTCGAAGGTAACATTCTGCCCGGCACCACCCTGCGGCAGGATTCGCTGGCGCAAGAGCTCGGGGTGTCGCGGACGCCTTTGCGCACAGCACTTGCCGAGTTGGCACGCGACGGGCTCGTCACCTATGAAGCCAATCGCGGTTACGCGGTTCGAGCCTTTGATATTGCAGACATCAAATCGGCCTATGATGTCCGCGCAATGCTCGAGGGCCTCGCGTGTCGGCTGGCGGCCAAGCATATTAGCCGCGAACAGATCGAGACGCTGGCGGATTGTGTCCAGAACGGCGACGAAATCCTTTCAAGCGGCGTTCTGGCTCCCGAAAAACTGGCGCCTTATCGACGCATGAACGTCGAATTCCATGAGACCATCATCGCCGCAAGCCAGAACCCGTGGATCGGCGATTTCGTGACGCGCGCGCATAACGTGCCGCTGTCATCGGACCGGATCTTCTTCTGGGAAGATTTCGACATCATCCATCGCTCGCACAATGATCATCACCGCATTCTCGCGGCGCTCCGCGCGGGCGACGGACGGCGGGCCGAATTATTGATGTGGGAACACGTCATCAACGCGGGTGACGTTCTCATCGAAAAGGTCGCGCCCCGTCTCGAGCCACTGGGCGGGCGCATCCCCTTCGCGGGGAATTGCGACGAAATATCGCTCAACCCAAAAGGAACGCAGGAATGATAAAGCTATTTTTTTCCCCCGCCTCGCCATATGTCCGCAAGGTGACTGCCTCGGCGATCATGCTTGGTCTAGAATCGCAGATAGAGCGCCTGCCAAGCGCCGCAAGCCCGGTCCAGCGCGACACGACCATTGCGCCGCATAATCCGCTGGGCAAGGTGCCGACCGCGGTTCTGGAAGACGGAAGCGCGCTGCTCGACAGCCGGACGATTTGCGAATATCTCGACGCGCTTGCCCCCGAACATGGCCTCTTTCCCGGAGGCAAAGATCGCTGGGAGGCCCTGCGGCTTCATGCGATCGGCGACGGGCTTCTGGATGCCGCGCTGTTGCTGCGCTACGAGCAGATCATGCGCCCCGAAAATCTCCGCTGGCGGGATTGGCAGGACGGTCTGGGCGTCAAGATTAATGGCGCCGTTGAGGCGTTGGAGGAAGCAGTGAAGAGCCTGCAAGGCAGGCAGGATATCGGCTCAATCACAGCGGGATGCGCGGTCGGCTATCTCGACTTTCGCTTCCCCGATCTGGACTGGCGTTCCGACGCGCCGCGATTGGCGGAATGGTGGGATGAGTTCGGTAATACACGCTGGATGGAAGAGACAGCGCCGATAGGCTGAAACGTCGCACTATTTGGGGTGCGGCCGGGCTATGTCACTGAAGATTGGTGATGCATAGCGCGGCTTTGTTCTGATCCGAGCGACAAAAAGCGGCAAGTCTGAAAGACGATCAACGGCTTCCGCTGTCGGATCATGTTCTGAGGCTCCAAACCCAATCGTCAATTTATAGGGTGCTGTTGGGCTGCTTTACTCCGTTATAAGCGGGCTGGGGATGTTAAACGGCTGACGTTGGGCTCTCGGATCGGTCTTAAGCAGGCGTAGAGCCGTGATCCGTAGTCAAGCATTTAGGCGTCGCCGACTGTCACGACCTCGCCGGGCAAAGGGCGCAGTCAGCGATCGCTCACCGCCGGAAGCAGCGCCAGCAGCCGCGCCTGAAAAAGAGCTAGGCTCTCCACAGGCTTGTGCAGGAACCCATCCGCACCTGCCGCCATCGCCGCGTCCTCGGCGCCCGGATCGCCCGAAATGCCGAGCACGACCGGCGCGAGGTTCTGCGACTTGATCTGCGCGATCAGATCGGCGCCGTTGCCGTCGGGCAGGTCTAGGTCGACGATAGCCACACTCGCGCGATAGCTGCGCAGATGGCGCTGCGCTGATTCCATACCGCCCGCGCGCCGTATGCGGGCTCCCGAACGCAGGCAAATGAGCCGCAGGCCATCCGAACCATACCGCGAATCTTCGACCAGCATTATCGCCAGACCCGCCAGCGGCCGCTTCGGAAGCTGCGCCTGCGCGAACAGCCGCATCGGCGCGGTTTCTTTACTCATTACCTAAATCACTCGTTCAGTCTCAGCTTACGCCGCGTTGCCTTAACAAACTCATGCTAGTGCGAGAAATGCAAGAAAGTAAGCATCAATGTGATGCCGTTCTGCGGGTGCGGTCAGGCATGCTATCCGAAATAGCTTACTGGCCGAGGCGGCACGGGGCCCGCATGTTCACGAAGCGTCTGTAGCGTGGCCGTCTCATCTGACAGCCGGCTATAAACGGCAAATTGCGCTGAGCCCCGATCATGTCTGGCTCCTCGGAACGCTCGACTTGCACTGACCTCCAGTCCCCCGCGCAAGCCCTCACCGTAGGGTAGATTCTGCTCCGACTCACGATGAGGACACAAATGGGAGAAATTTCACTGAGGCGCAGATTGTCCGGATCATGATGGAGCAGGAGAACTGCGACACTTTGGACGATGGCCGGCACAAATTGGCGCTCTGGTGCTTAGATTACAACGTCGTCAGAATGAACTGGCCTATGGGAAATCGAGCGCCACTCGAACCGCGCCGGGCCCATAAGCAATTCGAGGGCTCAGACCTGCCGCCCTTACCCTTATCAACAGACCGAAATATCAATCTCAAACAGGCAAGCTCTCGGCATGAACGAAGAATGCAACGGGGTTGGCGAGAAGCAAATATTCACGCCCGCTCTTTAATTCCGCCCAGTTGACGGTGAACTGGCGTGCCAATCTACGGCGACTGGGTGCGCGGTGCCCGCGCGGGACTAGAACCATCCAGACTGGCCGCCCATACGTGCACGAGGCCGCCTGTCGCGGCTGAATCCGCAGCGCCAGTCTCGCTGGATCTGGCTT
>JAUNRZ010000190.1 GCA_030539455.1 Paracoccus sp. (in: a-proteobacteria)
GCGGCGACCTCTTCCATCTCTTCCATGATGCCGTGGCAGTTCAGAACCAGATCGCAGCCTGCCGCAATCGCCGCCGCGCTGCGCGCCCCGATACTGCCCGACAGCGCCTGCATCGAGATATCATCCGTCATCAAAAGCCCGTCAAAGCCGATCTCATCGCGGATCAGCCCGACCATCCGCGCGGATTGCGTCGCGGGCGCGTCGTCAAGCGCGGAAAAGCGGATATGCGCGCTCATCCCCAAAGGCAGATCGGCGAGCGCGCGAAACGGGGCGAAATCGCTCTCGATCAGATCTTCCAGCGGGGCGTCCGTATGCGGCAATTCGTGATGGCTGTCAGTCTGCGCGCGCCCGTGGCCCGGCATGTGCTTCATCACCGGCAGAACGCCCGCATCGAGCAGCCCGTCAGCGACGGCGCGGCCGTTCAGCGCGGCGGTCTCGGGATCCGAGCCAAGGCAGCGGTTGCGCAGAAACGGGTGGGTCCGGTCCGAGGCGATATCAAGCGTCGGCGCGCAATTGCTGTCGATCCCCACCTCGCGCAATTCCCACCCGATCAGCCGGTAACGCAGGCGCAGCGCCTCGGGCCCGTTCGCGGCGTCCTCGAGCGGCGGGGTCCACTCGGCCCAATGCGGCGCGCGCATCCGCTGAACGCGCCCGCCTTCCTGATCGATCGTGATGAGACAATCGCGCCCGATCGCGCCCCGCAGATCGGAGCTCAGGCGCCGTATCTGGTCGGGGCTTTCGACATTGCGCGCGAAGAGGATGAACCCCCAGGGATCGGCAGAGCGGAAGAAATCCCGCTCCCCCGCCGTCAGTTGCGTGCCCTCCACGCCAAGGATCGCGGCGAGCGTCATTGCGCGGCGGGGATGCAGTCCGCGCCCTCGGCGATCAAGGCCGCGCAAAAACGCCGCGCATCGTCGCGCGATTCAAACCCCGCGACGCGGAGGCGGTAGAAGGTGCGCCCGTTCCGCTCGGTCGTCTGGATGACCTGCGATTTGCCCGAGAAGAGCGACGAGAACCGGCCCGAGATGCGGCCCCATTCGCTGGCCGCGATGGCGTTGGAATCGAACGCGCCGATCTGCACCAAGGGCGCGCCGGCCGCGACCTGAACCGGGGCGGGTTCGGGCTCGGCCTCGGCGGCGGCAGGCTCCGCCGGACGCTCGGCCGGAGGCGCGGCCTCTGCGGTTTGCTGGGACGCCGGGGCCTCAGCGGGGCTCGAGGCGGCAGCAGCAGCGCGCGCGGTGATGCTTGCCGGGCGCGGCGCGGGGCGCGGGGCCGAGATCGCGGCGATGGCGGGGGCTTCTTCCGCAGCCTCGGCGGCCGGCTCATCGCCCAGAACGGCAGCGCCGGTCGCGGCGGCCATCTCGGCCACGGCTGCGGCCAGATCGTCGGCACCTGCGAGTGCCGCAACGTCAGCGTCCTCCGCCGGGACCGCGTCCTCAAGCGCGACAGCCTCGGCCGCCGCCTGCGCCTCGAGCTGGACCATGCGCGACTGCGCCGGGTCTTCGATCGGCGCGAACATCGGGCCTTCATGGCCCAGCTCGGCCATTGTCACATCGCTCTCGTCGAGGCCGGTCGGCGCGGGGGCGATCGCCACTTGCGGCTGCGCGGGCTGGCTGACCCCGCCGGCGACCTGCGAGACGGCAAGCGTCGTCTGGCCGCCAAGCTGCCCGCCCGGATTTTCCGCCGTGGTGCGGAAATCGCCCTCCATCGCGCGGATCACCGGGATCCCCGAGACGTCGCGAACGATCAGCTTGTAGCCCCAGACCACCAGCCCGATCATCAGCAGAACCGAGACCAAAGCGCCAAGATAATGCGTCACGCGCCCCAGACGCGCGCCGATACTGTCGGGCGGAGCGAGCACCTCGCCGCTATCCTCCTCATACCAGGCATCTTCGTCATAATCGTCATAAGCCTGATGCTGATACGCGTATTTGCGCGACGCGCCGCGATAGGGGCGCGAATCATCGAACCGGCCTGCGCCGAAATCGGTAACTGCCATGTCATGCCTGCCTGCCGGGTGTGACCGGCTGTTGATTACTGCCCGATCCCGACCGCTGGCGCTTGTTTTCAGCGCATTTCTTTGGCCGGAGTCACACCCAAGATAGCAAGTCCAGCGGAAATGACAACGCCAACCGCACGCAAAAGCGCAATTCGTGCGGCGGTGGCGTTCGGATCGTCCGGCTGCACGAAGCGAAGCCCCGGCTCGTCATTGCCGCGATTCCACAGCGAATGGAGCTGACCGGCCAGGTCATAGAGGTAAAACGCGACGCGGTGCGGCTCATGCGCACTTGCCGCAGCCTCGACCAGACGGGGCCATTCGGCCAGCTTGCGGATAAGCGCCGCCTCGGCCGGATGCGACAAAAGCGACAGATCGGCGCGCGACAGGGCCGCGTCCGAGACGTCCTGCCCGGTCTCGGCCACGCGCGCCATCACCGAGTGCACCCGCGCGCTTGCGTATTGCACATACCAGACCGGATTGTCCTTCGATTGCTCGAGCACCTTGTCGAAGTCGAAATCGAGCGGCGCGTCGTTCTTGCGCGTCAGCATGTGGAACCGCGTCACATCGCGCCCCGCCTGCTCGACCACATCGGCGAGCGTAACGAACGTGCCGGCCCGCTTTGACATCTTGAACGGCTCGCCGTTCTTGTAAAGCTTCACAAGCTGCACCAGCTTGATATCAAGCGGCACGCGCCCGCCCGCCAGCGCCTTCACAACCGCCGTCAGCCGCTTGACATAGCCGCCATGATCGGCGCCGAAGACGTTGATAAGCTGCGAGAAACCGCGGTCGATCTTGTCCCAGTGATAGGCGATATCGGGGGCGAAATAGGTCCAGCTCCCATCCGATTTCTTGACCGGGCGGTCCACATCATCGCCGAACTCGCTGGAACGGAACAGCGTCTGCTCGCGCGATTCCCAGTCCTCGGGCAGCTTGCCCTTGGGCGGCTCCAGAACGCCCTCATAGATCAGCCCCTCCGCCGCCAGCCGCTCGATCGCGGCCTCGATCCGGCCGGTGCCGTAAAGCGCCTTTTCAGAGGAATAGACATCCATCTCGACCCCGAGCGAGGCCAGATCGGCGCGGATCATCGCCATCATCTCGGCGGTGGCGAATTCGCGCAATTCGGGCAGCCACGCATCCTCGGGCTTGTCGATGAGGCTATCGCCATAGCGCGCTTTCAGCGCCTCGCCGACCGGTATCAGGTAATCGCCCGGGTAAAGCCCCTCGCGGATTTTCGGCTCAAGCCCGTTCGCCTCGCGGTAGCGCTCATAGGCGGAACGGGCCAGCACATCGACCTGCGCGCCGCCATC
>JAUNRZ010000191.1 GCA_030539455.1 Paracoccus sp. (in: a-proteobacteria)
GCCTCGCGCGATTCGATGTCGAGATGGTTCGTCGGCTCGTCCATGACCAGCAGATGCGGGGCGTCGATGGTCGCGAGCAGCAGCGACAGCCGCGCCTTCTGGCCGCCCGAAAGCTGCGCCACGCGCGTCTCGGCCTGCGCCTCCATCAGCCCGAACCCGGCGAGCCGGGCGCGCAGCCGGGCCGGCGCCTCGTTCGGGCGCAGGCGGCGGACATGGGCCAGCGGGGTCTCGTCCAGCTCCAGCTCATCGACCTGATGTTGCGCGAAATAGCCTACGCGCAGCTTCGAGGCGCGGGTGATGCGCCCCTCCATCGGCTCGAGCCGTTCGGCCAGCAGCTTCGAGAGCGTCGATTTGCCCTGACCGTTGCGGCCCAAAAGCGCGATCCGGTCGTCCTGATCGATCCGCAGATCGAGCCGGCGCAGCACCGCGCGCCCGTCATAGCCGACCGAAACCCCCTCGAGCGAGATGATTGGCGGCGAAAGCTGCTCGGGCTCGGGGAAGGAAAAGCGGTGGAACTTCGCCTCTTCGGGGGCGGTGATCGGCTCCATCCGCGCCAGCATCTTGACCCGCGCCTGCGCCTGTTTGGCCTTGCTGGCTTTGGCGCGAAAGCGGTCCACGAAGCTTTGCAGATGGGCGCGGCGGGCGTCCTGCTTCTTCGCCTCGGCCGCTTGGAGGGCGCGTTTCTCCGCCCGCATCCGCGCAAAATAGTCATAGCCGCCGGTGTAAAGCGTCAGCCGGCGGTCCTCGAGATGGAGGATATGCCCGACCGCGCGGTTCAGCAGCCCGCGATCATGGCTGATGATGATGACCGAATGGGGATAGCGCGCGAGATAGGATTCGAGCCAGAGCGCGCCTTCAAGGTCGAGATAGTTGGTCGGCTCGTCCAGCAGCAGCAGATCGGGCTGCGCGAAGAGAACCCCCGCAAGCGCGATCCGCATCCGCCAGCCGCCCGAGAAATCGCCGCTGGGCCGGGCAAGATCGGCATCGGTGAAGCCAAGCCCGTTCAGGATCGTCGCGGCGCGCGCCTCGGCGGACCACGCGTCGATATCAACGAGCCGGGTCTGGATCTCGGCGATCCGGTGCGGGTCGGTGGCGGTCTCGGCCTCGGCCAGAAGGCGGGCGCGTTCGGTATCGGCGTCGAGCACCGTGTCAAGAACGCTCCGCTCGGTGCCCGGCGCTTCTTGCGCGACACCGCCAATGCGGGCGCGGGCAGGGATCGAGACGCTGCCGGCATCGGCGGAAAGCTCGCCCCTTATGATGCGAAACAGCGTCGTCTTGCCCGCCCCGTTCGGGCCGACGAGGCCCACCTTGTGGCCTTGCGGAATCGTTGCCGAAGCGCCCTCGAAGAGGGGGCGGCCGGCGATGGAGAAGTTCAGATCGTCGATGCGCAGCATGGCCCCCGCATGACGCAAGCCGCGCGGGGCGTCAATGGCGCGCTTGACCCCTTCTGCCTTGCGCTTTGGTGCGATCTATGGCCTGGGTGGCCCCGTGACTTGATCCGGAGTATGCGCGATGAGCGTGAGGACCCGTCTGCTGAGCATCGCCCTTGTGTCCGGCGCGTCCGTGGTGCCCGCAATGGGCGAAAACATCGTTCAGTTTCAAACGCCAAGCGGCAATATCCATTGTTATCTGACGGATGGCGAGCCCTCCTATGCGCGCTGCGATCTGATGGAATACCGGCCCAGCCTGCCGCGCCCGGCCGATTGCGAGCTTGATTTCGGCGGCGCGTTCGCGGTCAGCCGGCACGGCGCGGCCGAGGCGGTCTGCGCAGGCGACACCGCCGCCTCTCCCGCAGCCCCGGTGCTGGAATATGGCGACTGGGTCCGGCTGGGCGGGGTCGCGTGCCGGAGCGAGCGCAGCGGGGTTTCCTGCACGAACGATGATGGCCACGGCTTCACGCTCAGCCGCGCGCGGCAGGCGCTGCACTAGCGCGGCCCGAACACGCTTTTCATCGCTCAAGCCCCATGTTAACCGGGCGCGGCAATCGCGGCAGGCGCGACATTGAAAGGACTTATCATGGCTACCGAACGCACGCTTTCGATCATCAAACCCGACGCGACCAAGCGCAATCTGACCGGCAAGATCGTCTCGAAATTCGAGGATGCGGGGCTGCGCGTGATCGCCTCCAAGCGCGTCCAGCTTTCGCCGGCGCAGGCGGGCGCGTTCTACGCTGAACATTCCGAGCGCCCCTTCTATGGCGAGCTGGTCGATTTCATGGTCTCCGAGCCGGTCGTCGTGCAGGTGCTGGAAGGCGAGGGCGCCATCGCGAAAAACCGCGAAGTGATGGGCGCGACCGACCCGACCGAGGCGGCTGACGGGACGATCCGCAAGGATTTCGCGCTCTCGAAAGGCGAGAACTCGGTGCATGGCTCGGACAGCAAGGAATCGGCCGAGCGCGAGATCGCGTTCTTCTTCTCGGGGCTGGAACTGGTCGGCTAAACGGCTCAGGCGATGTTCTTGGGGGGCGCGGCCGGATCAGGCCGCGCCCCTTTTTGTTGCCTGCGCGCGGCGCATTGGGTATCCCTTCGGGACGCAACAAGAAGGGCAATATCATGCGTGCATTCGTGTTTCCGGGGCAGGGCGCCCAGACCATCGGCATGGGCCGCGAGCTGGCCGAGGCCTATCCCGCCGCCCGCGACGTCTTTGCCGAGGTGGACGAGGCACTGGGCGAGAGCCTCTCGACGCTGATCTGGGAGGGCGACGCGGAAGAGCTGACGCTGACGCGCAACGCGCAGCCGGCGCTTATGGCGACCTCGATGGCGGCGTTTCGCGCGCTTGAAAGCGAGGGGATCAACATCACCGATGCGAGCTTTGTGGCCGGCCACAGCCTTGGCGAGTATTCCGCGCTCTGTGCCGCCGGTGCGCTTGGGCTGCCGGACACGGCCCGGCTGCTGCGCCTGCGCGGGCAGGCGATGCAAGAGGCGGTGCCGGTCGGGCAGGGCGCGATGGCCGCGATCCTTGGCCTCGATTTCGACGCCGTCGCCGCGATCGCGCGCGATGCGGCCGAGGGTGAGGTGTGCCAGGCCGCCAATGATAACGATCCGGCGCAGGTCGTGATCTCGGGCCATGCCGGCGCGGTCGAGCGCGCGGCGGGGCTCGCGCGCGAGCGGGGGGCGAAGCGCGCGCTCATGCTGCCGGTCTCGGCGCCGTTTCACTGCGCCTTGATGCAGCCCGCCGCCGGGGTCATGGCCGATGCGCTTGCCGGGGTCGATATCCAGCCGCCGGCCGTCCCGCTGATCGCCAATGTCCGCGCCGAGCCGGTGATCGAGCCGGGCGCGATCCGCC
>JAUNRZ010000192.1 GCA_030539455.1 Paracoccus sp. (in: a-proteobacteria)
GTCGATGAGGCGGCGCGGGTGGTCGAGGGCATTGCCGAGGGCTGCAAACGCGCCAATTGCGCCCTGATCGGGGGCGAGACGGCCGAAATGCCGGGCATGTATCAAAGCGGCGATTTCGATCTGGCTGGCTTTGCTGTCGGCGCGATGGAGCGGGGCGGCGAGCTGCCGGCCGGGGTCGCTTCGGGCGATGTGCTGCTTGGGCTCGGCTCGGACGGGGTGCACTCGAACGGGTTCTCGCTCGTGCGCCGGGCCGCCGAGGCGGCGGGGCTTGCCTGGGACGACCGCGCGCCGTTCGACGCGGGCGGCGAGACGCTGGGCCGCGCGCTCCTTGCCCCGACGCGGCTTTATGTCCGGCCCGCCCTGGCCGCGATCCGCGCGGGCGGGGTGCGCGCGCTTGCCCATATCACCGGCGGCGGGTTGACCGAGAACCTGCCGCGCGTCCTGCCAGAGGGCCTCGGCGCCGAGATCGAGCTGGGCGCGTGGGATCTGCCGCCGGTGTTCCAGTGGCTCATGCGCGATCATGGCGTCTCCGAGGCCGAGATGCTCAAGACCTTCAATAGCGGGATCGGCATGGTCGTTGTCGCAAGCCCCGATCGCGCGGATGAGATCGCAGCGTTGCTCGAGGCCGAGGGCGAGCGTGTGCGCCGCATCGGCACGGTGCGCGAGGGCAGCGGCATCGCCTATACTGGCGCGCTTTTGTGAAGCGCGTCGCCATCCTGATCTCGGGGGGCGGCTCGAACATGGTGGCGCTCGTGAACTCGATGACGGGCGATCATCCCGCGCGCCCGGTGCTGGTCGGATCGAACGATCCGGCGGCTTCGGGGCTCGCGCGTGCCGCCGATCTGGGGGTGCCGACCTTTGCGGTCGATCACAAGCGCTTTGGCCGCGACCGCGCGGCGTTCGAGGCCGAGCTGGTCGCTCATCTCGACCGCGCCGCGCCCGATCTGATCTGCCTTGCCGGGTTCATGCGGATCCTGACGCCGGGCTTCATCGCCCGCTACCGGGGGCGCCTTCTGAACATCCACCCCTCGCTTTTGCCGAAATATCCCGGCCTTCATACCCATGCGCGCGCGATCGAGGCGGGCGACCGCGAGGCCGGCGCGACGGTCCACGAGGTGAGCGAAGGGGTCGATGAAGGCCCGATACTCGGGCAGGCGCGCGTTCCGATCCTGAAGGGCGATACGCCGGACACTCTGGCCGCGCGGGTGCTGATTGCCGAACATATCCTTTACCCGGCCGTGCTTCGCCGTGCGGCGTCGGGGCAGGGCGGGCGCCTTGATCTCGCGCCGGGCGACATTCCCGGCCTCGCGGATCAATAACCCCCCCGCGCAAAGAAAAAGGAGCGGCAGAGCCGCTCCTTTTCCGTCAAAGGTCAAAGACCTCTTAGTTGGCCGTGGCCGGAGCCGTCGCCGGAGCGGCGGGATCAGCCGGAGCGGTCGTCGCGGGCGCCGCAGCCGGGTCAGCCGGAGCCGTGGTGGCCGGAGCGGTCGACGGAGCCGCCGGAGCGGTCGCAGGCGCCGCCGGGTCAGCCGGTGCAACGGCCGGGTCGGTGGTGCCCATGCCGCCAGCAGCCGGAGCCGTTTCGCGGTCGCGGAACACATAGGCCGGGGCCGCGTCAGCTTCTTCGCGGGTCAGCGTGGTTGTGATCTGGTTCGCGTCGTAGTTGACGTTCAGGTCAGCCCACGGCAGAGCGATCTGCTTTTCGCCGATGCCGAGGAAGCCGCCAACGCCGATGATCGCGGCTTTGATCTCGCCGGTTTCGACGTTCATGATGATGTCGCGGACATCACCGACTTTTTCCCCGTCGGGGCTCATCGAGTGAACCGAAGCGCCGGTGATCCAGTCGAGACGCAGCTCGTTCGCGCCTTGCTGAACTTCGACACGATCCGCAGCGTGGGCAGCAGCCTGAGCTTCCTGGTTCGCCTGAGCGGCGTCGACTTCGGCCGAAACAGCGTCACGCGCTTCGCCTTCGCCGGCGGTCGCGTCAGCCGGACGCTGAGCGGCGTCTTGCTGGGCTTCGGCAGCTTCCTGCTGAGCGTCGGCCGCAGCTTCCTGCGCGTCCTCGGCAGCTTCCGCAGCTTCTTGCGTGCCGGCTTGGCCAGCAGCTTGCGTCGCCTGGTTGGCCTGCTCGGCCGCACCTTGCGCGCTTTGCTGCGCGTCGGCGGGGGCCGGCTGCGTGGTGGTGGTCGTCGTCGCGGTTTGCGCCACGGCAAGGCCAAGGCTCATGGGAACGACGAGGGCGGTGGTCATCAGAATCTTACGCACGGGATCCTCCTTATGGTTGGCGTGCGACCCGAAGGATAAAAAACCGTCGGCGTCTGTCTTATGGATGCTCAACACCGCCCGCGAAAAACGGTTCCGGCTTTTCCGCGAGCTATTAACTAACTTTAAGTAAAACCCCGAAATAATAAGACCTTAGTTCGGCAAGGTTCCGCCGAGGCGGTTTGATCGCCGATCGGCCGCCGAATGGGCGGCGCTCGGGGCGCGATTGCGGGATAGGCGCGCGCCCGCCGGAGCAAGTCGGCCGGTGCGGGCGACGGCGGCGGCGCGGTCAGGCGCGGGCGGGATCGGCCGTTTCGTCAAGCGCGATGCAGGCGGCCATGCCGGTTGCGGTCGGAACCTCGGGCGGCGGGGCCGCCTTGCATTCCGCGCGCATCAGAGGGCAGCGCGGATGGAAGGTGCAGCCCGCGGGCGGGCTGATCGGGTTCGGGATCTCGCCCTTGACCGGGGTGCGGCGGCGGCCCGACATTTCGAGATCGGGCACCGCGTCCAGCAGCATCCGCGTATAGGGATGCCGGGGCAGGCGGAACAGCTCGCGCCCTTCGGCGATCTCGACCAGACGGCCCAGATAAAGAACGCCGATCCGGCTCGCCATATGGCGCACCACCGACAGATCATGGCTGATGAAGAGATAGGTGAGGCCCAGCTCGTCCTGCAAATCGCGCATCAGGTTGAGGATCTGCGCCTGCACCGAGACATCGAGCGCCGAGGTCGGCTCATCGCAGACGATGAATTCGGGGCGCGAGGACAGAGCGCGCGCGATCGCGATACGCTGACGCTGCCCGCCCGAGAATTCATGGGGAAACCGCACCGCATCGCGCGCCGAGAGACCGACGAGATCGAGGAGCCGCCCGACTTCCTTCGCCGCCGCGTTGCCCTTATGCGTGCCGAAAGTGCGCATCGGCTCGGCGATGATATCGCCCACATGCCAACGCGGGTTGAGGCTTGCGAACGGGTCCTGGAAGATCATCT
>JAUNRZ010000193.1 GCA_030539455.1 Paracoccus sp. (in: a-proteobacteria)
AATATCTTCGGCGTGGCGCGGCGCGTCGCCGCCTCATCCGTGCTGATCGCGACCGCCGCCTCGGTGCTGACGATCTGGTTCTGGCTCGAGGTGCTACCCTAGGCGGCAAAACGCCGCGCAGGTTTCCCCGCGCGGCGTCGGTGGCGAGACGTCCCCCCTACTCGGCCGGGAAGAACGCGAAGCGGATGATGAACAACGCCGCCACGAGCCAGGTTGCCGCGTGCACCTCGCGCGCGCGCCCGGTCAGCAGCTTGATCACCGCATAGGAGATAAAGCCGAAGGCCAGACCATTCGCGATCGAGTAGGTGAACGGCATCGCGATCGCGGTGATGACGGCGGGGGCGGATTCGGTCACATCCTCCCAGTTGATCTCGGCCATCTCGCGCATCATCAGGCAGGCCACGTAAAGCAGCGCCGGCGCGGTCGCGTAGGCCGGAACCGACCCGGCGAGCGGGGCGAAGAACATCGCCGCCAGAAACAGCACCGCGACGACAAGCGCCGTGAGCCCGGTGCGCCCGCCCGCCTGCACGCCGGCGGCGCTTTCGACATAGGCGGTCGTCGAGGACGTCCCGAGCCCCGCCCCGGCGATGATCGCGGTCGAATCGGCCATCAGGGCGCGGCCAAGCTGCGGGTTCTTGTGGGTCGGCCCCTCGGTCAGCAGCCCCGCGCGCTTGGCGACCCCGATCAGAGTGCCGGTGGCGTCGAACACCTCGACCAGAACGAGCACTAGGATCACCTGAAAGATCCCAGTGGTCAGCGCGCCCATCACGTCCATCTGCATGAAGGTCGGCGCGATCGAGGGCGGCATGGACATGATCCCGCCGAACTCGGACGCGCCGATCGCGATGGACAAAAGCGTGACCGCGAGGATCCCGATCAGGATCGCCCCGCGCACCTTCAGCGCATCAAGCGCCGCGATGACGAAGAACCCGCCGATCGCGAGCAGCGTGCCGGTCTCGGTCAGATCACCGAGCCCGATCAGCGTCGCCGGGTTATCGACCACGATCCCCGCGCTTTTAAGCGCGATGATCCCCAGAAACATCCCGATACCGGCGGCAATGGCGCTGCGCATCGAGACGGGAATGCCCGCAATCAGCCATCGCCGCACGCCGGTCAGGGTGAGGATCAGGAAGATGATCCCCGAGATGAACACCGCGCCAAGCGCCTGCTGCCATGTAAAGCCCAGATGAGCGACGACGGTGAAGGCGAAGAACGCGTTCAGCCCCATGCCGGGGGCCATGCCGATCGGCCAGTTCGCCCAGAACGCCATGATCGCTGAGCCAAGCGCGGCGGCAAGGCAGGTCGCCACAAAGACCGCGTTGCGGTCCATCCCGGTCGTGGACAAAATATCGGGGTTCACGAAGATGATATAGGCCATCGTCAGGAAGGTCGTGATCCCCGCGACCGTTTCTGTCCTGACATCGGTGCCCTTGGCCCTCAGGTCGAATTGCCTCTCAAGCATTGCGCATCCCTTCTCGCTCCTGTCCCTTGCGAAGCCCGGCCTCGCGCGGTCGATTTGATTTTGTTTCTATCGTCCCTGTTGACAGAGCGCGCGCGGTTACCGACCCTGCGCGTGCACGGCCATAGGCTGATCCTTGCACAAAGCACCTTGAACGCAAAAGGAGAATCTGGATGCGCTATAGCCGCGACATGACGGGTTACGGCGAGGCTCCGCCGGATGCAGACTGGCCCGGCGGCGCGCGCATCGCCGTGCAGATCGTGCTCAACTACGAGGAGGGCGGCGAGAACAGCATCGAGCATGGCGATGCCGCCTCGGAAGCCTTCCTGTCCGAGATCGTCGGCGCCGCGCCCTGGCCCGGACAGCGGCACTGGAACATGGAGACGATCTACGATTACGGCGCGCGGGCCGGGTTCTGGCGGCTCTACCGGCTGCTCAAGGATCTGCCGGTGACGGTTTACGGCGTCGCGACCGCGCTCGAGCGCAGCCCCGAGCAGGTGAGCGCGATGCTCGCGGCGGGCTGGGAAATGGCGACGCACGGGCTCAAATGGATCGACTACAAGGACGTGCCGGCCGAGACCGAGGCCGCGCATCTGCGCGAGGCGATCCGCATTCATACCGAAGTCACCGGCGCGCGCCCGCTCGGGTTCTATCAGGGGCGCGCCTCGATGAACACGGTGCGGCTCGGGGCCGAGGAAGGGGGGTTTGAATATCTCGCTGACAGCTACGCCGACGATCTGCCCTACTGGACCGAGCATCAGGGCCGCGCGCAACTGATCGTGCCCTATACGCTCGATGCGAACGATATGCGCTTTGCCACGCCGCAGGGGTTCAATTCGGGCGATCAGTTCTTCGCCTATCTCAAGGACAGTTTCGATGCGCTTTACCGCGAGGGGGCGGCAGGGGCGGCCAAGATGATGAGCGTCGGGCTCCATTGCCGCCTTGCCGGCCGGCCGGGACGGGCCGAGGCGGTGCGGCGCTTTGTCGAATACGCGAAAGGGCATGAGGGGGTCTGGTTCGCAACCCGCCTCGATATCGCGCGGCATTGGGCGACGCGCCACCCCTATGCGCCGCGCCTGCGCCCCTCGCAGATGGCGCGCGAGGATTTCATGGCGCGGTTCGGCGGGATCTATGAGCATTCCCCCTTCATCGCAGAGCGTGCGTTCGATGCCGAGATGGGCGCGGCGCATGACAGCGCCTCGGGGCTGGGCGCGCGGATGGCGCAGATCTTCCGGGGCGCCTCGGACGACGAACGGCTCGGCGTTCTGCGCGCCCATCCCGACCTCGCCGGCAAGCTGGCGCAGGCGCGCCGCCTGACCGCCGAGAGCACCTCCGAGCAGGCAAGCGCCGGGCTCGATGCGCTGACCGACGCCGAGCGCGCGGGATTCGAGGCGCTGAACGAAGCCTACACGGAAAAGCACGGCTTTCCCTTCATCATCGCCGTGCGCGATCACGACAAGCGCGGTATCATGGCCGCGATGGAACGGCGCGTGCGCAACGAGACCGAAACCGAGCGCAAAGAGGCCGAGCGGCAGGTCATTCGCATCGCCCAGCTTCGCCTGAACGAGGTGTTCAAATGAGCGACGAGACCCCGGCTGATCGAAAGGCTGAGAACGTGGAGGGGGCGCGGGCCGAGAACGTGGCAGGGCAACGGGCCGGGAGCGCGGCAGACAAACGACCCGATAACGCGGCTGACAGCGCAGCCGGTCCGCGGCATGACGGCGCGGCCGAGCAACGGACCGGTAACGCGGCCGATGCACGGGTAGACAACGCGGCCG